>JAOTVU010000158.1 GCA_029863385.1 Acidimicrobiia bacterium | reverse complement strand
GACCGGGAGTGGCTCGACGACCTGGTCGCCTTCATCCAGCGTCGGCGGCTTCTGCTGGCCCACCGTGCGGCCGCCGGTGGTGGTGGACGACGATGAGTTATCTCTCCCCCGAACGGCTCTGGTTGCTGGTCCTGGTGGCCGTCCTGGCCGTGGCCTACGTGCTGATCCAGCGGCGGCGCAAGGTCTACTCGCTGCGGTTCGCGTCACCGGAGCTGTTCGACTCGATCGCTCCCGAGGGGCCGGGCTTCCGCCGTCACGTACCCCCGATCGTGTTCCTTGCCGCGCTGGCCGTGTTGGTGGCCGCGTTCGCCCAGCCCGCCCGCCAGGTCCGGGTCCCCCGGGAGCGGGCCACGGTCATCGTCGCCATCGACGTGTCGCTGTCGATGCAGGCCACCGACGTCGAACCGAACCGCCTGTCCGCCGCCCAGGTCGCGGCCAACCGTTTCATCGACGAGCTGCCGCCGAGCCTCAACGTCGGCATCGTCTCGTTCGCCGGCACGGCCTCGGTGCTCGTCAGCCCGACCATCGACCGCCTGCCGGCGCATAACGCCATCAACAACCTGCGGTTGGCCGAGTCGACGGCCATCGGTGAGGCCATCTTCACCTCGATCGACGCCCTGCAGACCGTTCCGGCCGACGGTGCGCCCGAACCGCCGCCGGCGCGCATCGTCCTGCTGTCCGACGGTCAGACCACGGTGGGTCGACCTGACTCCGAAGCCGTCAACGCTGCGGTGGAGGCCGACGTGCCCGTCTCCACGATCGCCTTCGGCACCACCCGGGGCACGATCGAGTATGACGACCCCAACACGGCGATGGTCGAGCGGCAGGAGATTCCGGTGCCGGTCATGGAAGACAACCTGCGGGCCATCGCCGATGGCACCAACGGTGCCTTCTTCACCGCTTCGTCGCTCGACGAGTTGGAGGCGGTCTACAACGACATCGGCTCGGCCATCGGCTACGAGTTGGTCGACCGGGAGATCACCGACTGGTTTGTGGGAGGCGGGATCGCTCTCCTGGCCTTGGCCGCCGCGTTCAGCCTCGTGTGGTTCCAGCGTCTGCCGTAGCGATCTCGGGCGTCGGCTCCGGGCCGGAGCCGGTGCCGGTGTCGGTGCCTTCGGGCGTGGCGGGAGACGCGTCCTTGTCGTCGTCCGTGCCTGCCTCGGTCTCGGTGTCGGTTTCGTGGTCGGCGACGAGTTCAGGTCGTGGCGAGGGTTTCAGGATCCCCTTCAGCATCTTCAGTCCGTCGGATGAGTTGAGGCCGAACACCGCACCGATGGCAAAGACGGCGAACGGGTTCAGGGCGGCGGCTGAATTGTTGATGTTCAACAGTCCACCACGTATGGCGGCATAGCTGATGGCGGCGGCGGCAAGGCCCCACAGCGGACGGGCCGCGTGCCACGACAACCAGCTCGCCTCGAACTCCCTGACGCCGACCAGTCGGGTGATCGCGCTCAGCGCTCCGGCCGAGATGCCGACGCCGGCTCCGGCGAGTGCCAGCCCCAGGAGCAGGACCTCCTCGGTCGCCCGCCAGTCGAACAACCACAGGATGCGCACCGTCAACTCGGGCGGCTTCCGGAGTATGGTGCGGGCTTCCCCGACGGCGGCCTCACCGACCGCGCCTTCGGCCTCCTCCACCGCGTCCTCCGCCGCCTCGATGGCGTCCATCGCCTCCTCGGTCGCAGTCGAACCATCCGTCGCAACCGCGTCGAGATCATCCTGGGCGTCCTGCAACGCCGACTCTGCCGCCGCCACCCCTGCGTCGACCACCTGGTCGGCCACGTTCGACACCGCATCCTCGGCGCCTTCGACCGCCTGCTGGACCTCGTCGAGCGCTACGTCGGCCGCCGCCTCGTCGCCCGCCGCAATCGATGCCTGAGCCTCTTCGATGGTTCTCGATGCCTCGTTGAAGTCGTCGGCCTGCTCACCGACGTCGGTGAGCACCTCCCGAACCTCATCGAGTTGTTCCTCCTGGGAACCCTGGTAACGCGAGAATTCGATGGCAGGTCCCCACAGCACGATCGTCAGGTGGAACGACAGAAGGCAGAACAGCACGAGCCAGAGACCGACCAATGTGGTCAAAGTCCATTCCCGTTTCGACATCGTTCCTCCTCCGCCCCGGGTGGTGTTGCATCCAGCGGCGATTCCACAACACTAGTCACGGCGGGCGGCGGACGCGGGTGTCGCGTTCCGGCGGCGACCGAGATCCATGCCACAGTCGCTTGAGGACCGCCGTCTTCCGTGTTGAGATGTGTCAAGGGACCGAGCCGGCGCGGCAAGGGACCAGGCAGGGGGGAGGCCACATGAGCACGACCGATCGACATCGGCTGGACGACTACCGGATCACGGTCGACATCTGGCGCCAGTACGTCGACACCCGATTCGATCTCCTTCGCCTCGTACCGCTGGCGACGGGCGTCGGCGTCGCGTTCGTCGCCGATCAACCCTCGGCCGAATCGGCTCTGGTGGCCGTCGGTGCGCTGGCATCGCTGTTCGGCATCCTGATGTACGACCTGCGCAACTCCGTCCTGCACGACGCCACGGTCCACCGGGCGAAGGAACTCGAACGTCTCCTCAACCTGGAGCGCGTCTCGGGTCTTCCGGAGGACGTGACCTTCGGCGGACCCTTCACCGACCGGCCACCGAGGAAGGTGAAACTCATGGGCGTGTTGGGCTGGCACGACCGGGCCCTCAACATCGTCTACAGCACGTCGGCGGCGGCGTGGACGGCGGTGCTCGTCGTCTCCCTGCTGGCCGAGTGGCAATGGCCTGCGACGGTGGGCTCTCGATGGATCCTCGCCGCCTGGCTCGCACTGCTGGCGTCCGCCGGCTGGTTCTACGCCATCGCCAAGTGGGAGCGGGACGCCGACGCCGACAAGGCGCACATGGGGCTGCGCAGGCCGGCCGAAGCCTCCGACGAGTCGTCCGACGATCAGGATCCAGAGACCCGCCAGGCCCAGTAATCGCCGGTCGAGTCCATCGTGTAGGGCGCATCGCGAAGGTGGGCCAGGAGCTCCAGGCCACCGGCCTCGATCATCGCCTGCTGTACAGCGACGAAGTCGGTTTCGTCCTGGTAGGACCGCCTGGTGCTGACCACCAGCAGCCCGCCGGGCGCCGTCAGGTCGGCGACCAACGCCAAAGACTCCGGTGGGATGTGGCCGACGGTGAACACGCCGCCGACGAGCACGATCATCGCCCGCCCGACGAGGTGTTCCGGCACCGGCTCGGAAAGGTCGATGCCGGCTTCGAGGGATCGGTAGATACCACGTTCCCGGGCCTTTTCGATCATCTCGAACGACAGGTCGATGCCGGTCAGATCGGTGTAGCCGGCGTCGTGCATCACGGCGCCGACCAGCCCGGTGCCGCATCCGGCGTCGAGGACGGGGACGGATCGGTCGAGATACCGGGCGGCCGCCTCGTCATGGTCCGACGCCGCCTTCACGGCGGCCAACATCATTCTCGGCAATCCGTAGTCGTGCCCGGCCACGTCGGCGTCGTAGTACGAGGCCCATTTCCCGTAGTAGGCCGAGAGTTTGGCGATATCCCCGTCGAGGCTCATCACCTCCCGCATCGACTCCGTCATGTTCTCCGATGGGTTGGATCCCGCCTCGTTGACGCCCGGGTCGTCGGTCGGCTCGCTCATGTGTTCGATGCCATGGCCCGGTGGTCCCGCCAACCAGCGGGACCGAACCCGACCACCCTCCGAAAGTGCCGGGTGAACGCGCTCTGGTCGTAATACCCGCACAGCGGCGCGATCTGCGACAGTGGACGGTCCGTCGTTTCGAGCAGTCGGAGCGCCTCCTCCACCCGGAACCGCATGATCAGCTGTTTCGGGGTGAGCCCGAGCACCCGCCGAAAGCTGCGTTCCAGTTGGGGGACCGACATCGCCGCCGCCTCGGCCATCTGTCCGACGGTGATCTTGTCGGCAAACCGTTGCCGCGCCAGATCCACCGCAGCGGCCAACCGTTCGTGAGGGGCGGCTGCGTCGTCGGGGGCGCGGAGGTCGACGCTCAAATTGACGAGTCCGGCCGGGCGACCGTCGGAGCCGAGCCAGCGTGACTTCGAGGTCAGGAACCACCCGGATGTGAGGTCGGGTCGGGTGATGAGCTCCAACTCGTTGGTCAGCATCCGACCGGTGGCCAGAACCTCGGCATCCTGCTTTTCGTACCGGCGGGCCAGCTCCGGGGGGAAGAGCTCGGCTGCGATTCGGCCGACCACATCACCCGGCCCCTCCAGTCCAGCCCGTTCGGCGAAAGCGAGATTGGCCATGAGGTACGTTCCGTCGGTCGCCTTGATACAGAACATGACGCCGGGTGTGGTGGCCAGGACGTCGGTTACCGCCACCAGGGAGGGGTCGAGCACGGGCCGATGGTAGCAGTTCGAGTCCAGCGCCTTCCCGGCCTCGGCGCTCCCCCGATCCGCCGATCTCAGGCCGCGTTCTCGCCCTCGTCGTTTTCCCAGACCCGCTGGGCCAGGCGATCCAAGTTGCCGTCGTTGACTGTCTCGGTGACGACTTTCGACGAGCCGCCGGGTTTCATGCTGACGCCGTAGAGAACATCGGCCGCCTCCATCGTGCGTTTCTGGTGGCTGACGATGATGAGCTGGGCGTCCTTCCGGAACTCGTCGACGAGGGCCAGGAACCGGGCGAGGTTGATGTCATCCAGCGCCGCCTCGACCTCGTCCATCACATAGAACGGCGACGGGCGGCTCCGGAAGACGGCGAAGAGGAAGGCCAGTGCCACCAGTGAACGCTCTCCCCCGGACAGCAGCGAGAGCTTCTTCACGTTCTTGCCCGAAGGCTTGGCCTCGATCTCGATCCCGCAGTTCAGCAGGTCGTCGCCGTTGGTCAGCTTGAGACCGCCCTTCCCGCCGGGGAAAAGGGTGGTGAACAGAGCCTGGAAGTTCTCGGACACATCGGCGAACGCAGCGGCGAACACGCCGACGATCTCATCGTCGATCGACCGGATGAGCTTGTGCAGATCTCGACGAGTCGTCTTGACGTCGTTGATCTGGCCGTCGAGGAAGTCGTGGCGGGCCTTCAGCTCCTCGAACTCCTCGAGCGCGAGGGGGTTGATGGCGCCCATGATCTTGAGTTCCCGCTCCAGCTCCCGAACCCGGGCCTCAGGGGCGATCCCGCTCTCGATCTCCGGGCATGGCGTGGTCATGGCGATCTCGGGATCGGTGTCGAGTTCCCGCCGGAGTGCCTCGGTCAACGCCTCCAGCTTCACCCGGTACTCGGTGTCGTTCAGCTCGAGACGGCTCCGACGCTCCCGGACCTCGACCAGTTGCTTCTCCGCCGCGGAACGATCGCCGCGCCGCTGGCTGAGCTCGTTCGAGACCCGCCGGGCGGCCTCCGACTGGGCCCGCTGTTCGGATCGGAGCAGTTGAAGCCACCGATCGAGCAGGTCCTGACGTTCCTCCAGATGGGCGTCGAGTTCGACGACGGCGGCGATCGATTCCTCGATCTGGACCCGACGAACACGAGCCTGCTCCCGCTCGTTGACCAGTCGGGCCAGACGGGCCTCGGTCTCGGACTGACGGCCGATCAGCAGCTCGCGCCGCTCCTCGACCGCCGCCACCTTCACCTCGAGTTCGGTTCGTTTGGTGGCGACCGCCCGTGACCGCTCCTCGAGTGTGGTGCGGGAGTTGGCCAGTGCTTCGGCCCGGCTCCGGTACTCGCTCTCCTCGTTCTCCAACGCCGGCAGTTCGGTGATCAACCGCCGCAACTCGGCGGCGTCGTCCTGTTTGCGGTTGAACACCACCGAACGCTCGGCGACGAGCTGAGCCCGATCGGCTTCGAGCTGATCCAGCTCAGCCGAACTCCGGTCCCGGGCCACGACGGCCCGCTCGATCTCGGATTGGCAACGTCGAAGTTCGTCCTCGAGCCGGCGGTGATCGCGCTGGTGCACGGCGACATCGATGCGGGCCGCACCGACCGCCTCGGCCATACGGGCGGCCTCCTCGGCGGCAGCCGATTCCCGGGATCGGGCCTCATCGAGTGCGGCTCCGGTGGCGCCGGATTGAGCTTGCCGCAATCGCCAGCCCCTCGGGCTGAACCGGTCGCCCTCGACGGTGACGAACGTGTGGCCCGGATGATCCAGGATGGTGGTGAGCGACCGGCGCCAGCCGTTGTCGAGGATGACGACGTGGGCCAACAACAGGTCCAGCAGCGGACCGACATCGGTGCGCAGAGGACGGACCATGGGGCGCAGTGCTCGACCCGGCGCCGACGGCGATCCGCCGATGGCGTTCGCAGGGTCCACGACACCGGCCGCTGTGTCAAGGGCAAGCACACCACCGGCCAGGTCACGCTCCTCCAGCAGCCTCAGCGCCGTCTCGGCGTTGTGGCGGCTGTCGATCACGACACCCAGCAGGGCGTCGCCGATGGCCGCTTCGACCGCCAACTCCCAGCCCGGTTCGATCGCCACCAGGTCGAGCAGCGTGCCGAGAACACCGTCGGCGTCGCGGAGGGCATCCGCACCGGCCCTCGTCCGGGCCGAATCGAGAGCCTGCTCCAGGGCCTCGGCCCGGGCCTGCCAGCGGCTGGCTTCGGCGTCGACCGAGCGCTGCTGCTCGACGAGATCGGCGAGGGCCGCCTCGGCCTGCAGCCGGAGCTCGTCGACCGCGGCCAGGCGACCGTCGAGGTCGACCCGCAGCTTCTCGTTGTGGTCGATCGTCTCCGTGGCCGTCACCCGGGCCTGCGTCGCCTCCTCGCGTCGCCGCTCCAGCGCCGAGATCCGCTGGCCCAGTCGGTCGAGTTCCTGCTCATTGCGATCCGAAGCCTGGGTCAACGAGTCGATCTTCGTCCGGACCTCGGCCGCCCGGTTCGGTGCGGGGGAGATCGAGTCACCCCATTCGGTGTCGAACGTCAGCTGCTCGTGGGTGAGCTTCTCCTCCGACATCCGAAGATCGGCGAACTCCGGCTTCAAGGCATCGATCTCGGCCGCGGCCACCGTGATCTCGGCAACGAGGCGTGCCGCCTCGGCCTCCAGGTTTGCGACCAGCCCGTCGTCGACCGCGGCCTGCAGCTCGCCGTCGAGTCGCAGCCGCCGTTCGGCCATCACATTGCGTTGACCTCGAACCCGCTCGGCCAGGCTGGACGCCCGACTCAACACGTCGCCGATGTCGGACGCTCCGAGAGCGGCGAGTTCGGCCTCGCCGGTGAGAACCTGGGCATCGAGTGCAGCCAGGTTCGACGTGATGGCGCTCTCCCGCTCGTCGAATTCCAGCCGCATCCGTCGGCCGGTCTCGAGCTGACCGGAGAGGGCTTTCAGCTCGCGACCCGACAGGTGGATCTTGAGGGTCGTCGCCTCCTCGACGAGGGCGCTGTGACGGCGGGCGGCCTCGGCCTGGCGCTCCAGGGGCCGGATCTGGCGCCTCACCTCTCGAAGGAGGTCCTGGAGGCGGCTCAGGTTGTCGGCCGTGGCGGCGAGTCGGCGTTCGGCCCGTTCCCGCCGCTTGCGGAATTTGAGGACGCCGGCGGCCTCCTCGATGATGCCTCGGCGGTCCTCGGGGCGGGCGTTGAGCACGTCGTCGATTCGACCCTGGGAGACGATGATGTGCTGTTGACGGCCGACGCCCGAGTCGGACAGCAGTTCCTGAATGTCGAGCAGGCGGCACGACACCCCGTTGATGGCATAGTCGGATTCACCACTCCGGAAGAGGGTTCGGGTGATCATCACCTCGTTGAACTCGATCGGGAGCAGCCCGTCACTGTTGTCGATGACGAGCGACACCTCGGCCCGCCCGAGGGCCTTCTTCGTCGAGGTTCCGGCGAATATGACGTCGTCCATCTTCTGTGAGCGGACTGCGGAGGGCGCCTGGGCGCCCAGCACCCAGGCCATGGCATCGACCACGTTCGACTTGCCCGACCCGTTCGGCCCGACAACCACCGTGATGCCCGGTTCGAGCTGCAGGTCCGCCGACTCGGCGAACGACTTGAACCCTTTGATGGTCAGCGCTTTGAGAAACACACAGATCCCTTCAGGAGACCCTTCGTGGGCTGAGGTAACGCGTTGAAGACTGCCCGACCCAACGCGATGGCCCGCTGGACGATCACAACTCAGCCTCGATCCTAGCCTCCAGACCGCCCTCGGTGGCGGTTGGTCGGGCGTCGGCTCGGAGTCCCCGCCCACCACGGGAGTGGGCTACGTTGACCCCATGAGCACCGCAGTCAACGTCGACGATTTGGTGGCCATCGACATGCACGTCCATGTCGAGAAAGACTCCCATGGTCGTGTGGCCCTCGACCAGGAACTGCTCGACGCCTCGGCCAAGTACTTCTCGTCCGACGACGAACGCACGCCGACCGTCGAGCACCTGGCCGACTACTACCGGCAGCGGAACATGGCCGCCGTCGTCTTCACCGTCGACGCCTCCACCGGGCTCGGTCACCGCGGTTTGTCGAGCTTCGAGATCGCCGAGCTGGCGGCCGATCATCCCGACGTTCTGATCCCGTTCGGGTCGGTCGACCCGCTGGCCAAGGATTCAGCGGCCAAGGCAGAGTCGCTCGCCCGCGATCACGGGGTTCGGGGCTTCAAGTTCCATCCGAGCCTGCAGGCGTTCGAGCCCAACGACCGCCACTTCTACCCGCTGTGGGAGAAACTCGAGGAGCTGGGCCTACCGGTGGTGACCCACACGGGGCAGACCGGCATCGGTGCGGGCCTGCCCGGGGGTCGGGGAATCAAACTCCGCTACTCCGATCCCATATTGATGGACGATGTGGCCGCCGACTTCCCGGAGCTTCCGATCATCCTCGCCCATCCGTCGGTGCCGTGGCAGGACTCGGCCATCTCCATCGCCACCCACAAGGCCAACGTCTACATCGATCTGTCGGGCTGGTTGCCCAAATACTTCCCGCCGCAGCTGGTACGGGCGACCAACGGACTGCTCAAGGGCAAGGTGCTGTTCGGTTCCGACTACCCGGTCATCAGCCCGGACCGCTGGATCGAGTCCTTCGACAGTGACCTCGAGATCAAGCCCGAGGTTCGACCGCTCGTCATGAAGGACAACGCGGTGAAGCTCCTCGGCCTCGGCGGCGAGCAGGCATCGTGACGGGCGAGTGCAGTTCGAACACGACGGCTGTGACCACCACGATGCCGCTGCCGGGTGGATCACCCCTTGAGAGCCGCGAGGTCGGCCCGCCGGAATGACGGCAACAGCGCGGAGACGCCGGCAGTACGCGAGACGGCGGTCAGAAGGTTCAACAAGGCAGTGTCGAATCCAAAGCAGATGGAGACGGCGGGCGAGCCCGGCGGGTTCCTGATCACGCTGCCGTACGGAAGCAGGGCCGACTGGGTGCAGAACGGGTTGGCCGCCGGGCAGGCCGTGATCACCGCCGGAGGAGAGACCGTCAACGTCGATCGAGCGGAGATCCTGTCCACCGCCGAGGTGGCTGATCAGCTGCCGGCGAGCGAACAGCGTTTGCTGAAGCTGTTCAACGTCGAGCAGATTCTCCAGGTCCGGCGGTCCGAGCCGTAGTCGCAGCCCGGAGCTTGTGAGACCTGTACGTCCCAAACGGGACGCGCGGGTGCAGAGCTCGAATCGGTGCCGGTGGGCCGGCCCGGACAGTATCAGGGGCCGACGTCGAGCACCATCTTCAGATTGCGCTGGGCGATGACCGATGCGTAGGCGGCCGGCGCCTCGACGAGGGACGCTCGACCGTCCAGGACGAAGGTCGGATCGAGGGCTCCGCCGACCACCATGCGCTGGAGGCGGGCGCTGGTGGCGATCGGGTTGCCGACCACGAACGAGAAATTCAGTTCGTCCGAAAAGGTTCGGGCAACCGGCAACGTCCAACCGTCGGCCGACGGGACCGTGCAGGCTGCCGTCGACGCCGGAGCTGCGGCGGCGTCGGCGGTGGGGCTCGTTCTGTCGACCAAGGTGATCGCCCGACCTGCGGAGGAGATCGACGACATCCTTGTTCGGCCGCCTGTGCGATGACAATTTCGCGCCCGGAACTCACCGACACTAGGCTCGTACCACGGGGGATAGGTTCCGTGGTATCAACTCGAGGCACCCGACAGACAGTGGGCGGACTGCACGTACCGACTGCCACGACCGCGATTGGTCAGACTGCTGGTGCCTCGGATCTGATCCGAGCTCTCCGCGATGTCAGCGAAGACGAGGCGGCGCTGATCGGCCTCGCCGTCGACCTGCTCAGCACGGTGACCGACGCAACGGTCACCACTCTGGCCGTCGATCAGGACGGGTGGGCGGTCGGAGCCGCGTCGTCGGTTCCGGTGGAGGCGATGGCTGCTCTCGGCCGCCTGTCCCCATCGAGCTGCGAACTTGGCGTCGTCGAGCTCGGCGGCTACGAGGAGGCGTTGCTGCTGACCTGGCCTGGGGCCTCGTCGGCCGTCCTGGTGCTCGGCGACATCGGTGTGCACCGGCCGTTCGTCGATCTGCTCGCCACCACCGTCGGAAGTCTGATGATTCGGCGAGAGTTGTCGGGTCAACTGGCCGATCTGGCCGAGGAACAGATTGGGATCGCCCGCCTGCTCGCCATCCGCGATGTCGACCAGCTCCTGCTCTCGACCGTCAACACCGCCAACCAACTCATGGACGGCGACATGGCGGGCGTGATGCTCGGCGACGAACACGACCTGTTGATGAAGTGCTGCGTGGGAAATCGAAGCCGACAGACCGAGCAGCTCCGCTTCTCCCCCGGGCAAGGGGTGGCGGGCCGCGTGATGCAGCGCGGCGAGCCATGTAAGGTCGACGACTACCTCGAGAGTCGCACGATCACCCATGACTTCGACTCACTCGCCCGCATCGAGGAGACGAAGTCGGCGCTGGCCGCCCCGCTGATCGTCGACGGTAACACGATCGGCGTGCTCGAAGTCTGGCGTCGCCGCCCGTCGGTCTTCAGCGACAACGACGTGGCGCAGCTCGTCACACTCGCCAACCTGGCCGCCATCGCCATCGACAATGCCCGGCTCCATGCACTCAAGGCCGAGAACCTTGAACGTCTGGCCGCAACGAC
>JAOTVU010000291.1 GCA_029863385.1 Acidimicrobiia bacterium | reverse complement strand
CCGCCCTGGTCACCGACGCCGGTGAGCGGAGCACACGGCGGGACCAGATCACTCCAGGTCTCGGTGTTGATCTCGGTCCCGGCGTCGTAGCCGTTGGTGTACTGGACGGAGCCGTCACCGACGTTCTTGGGCAGGCCAAGCGTGTCGAGACCGGTGAAACCGTCGTTGGTGCAGATCAGCATGGACACCCAGGTCAGGTTCTCGGCCCCCGGAACAGCCGAGACGGTGAACGTGCGACTGGCGCCCGGCAGGAGCGGCGGCACCTCACCGAGGACGACCTGCGCGTCGAACACCTTGCTCGAGCCGGTGGCCAGGGCCACGGCCGGATCGAGGTTGCCGTTCTCGGCGATCTGTTGAATCTCGTGACTGGCCGGCCGGCCGACGTCGAACAGATCGATGGACTTGCGGTGCGTGGCCACCAGCGGCGGCGTGAAGGGCTGCCCGGACGTGAGGTTGGTTATTGTGATCTCGTAAGTCGACACCGGCGGCTCAGCCGATGCGGTTGCTGTCATCGCCAGCAGCAGAGCCACGGCGGCAAGCGCGGTTGCCAATCGTTTTCGCATGGTTCGTCCCTTTCCGGGGATGCCCGACGGCCTCCCTCGGAATCACAGATTGGTCGAAGCGTCTAACGTCGAGCGCACTGCTGTCGAAACAAACGCGAAACCCCGCCGGCCGGGATCAGGCTCCGCCGTCGCGGCGACGGCGTTTCCGTTCCAGCATTTGATCGAGGGATGAACCACCGCCACCTGATTCGTCGGTTTCAGGCGTCCGGGCGGTCGGTGGCGACTGCTCCTTCGACGGCGGGGCGGAGGGCGGAGCCACCGGTGGCCGGATGGTGACCGGCCCGTCCGGCGCGGCTCCTCGATCGGATTGCGGTGGCCTCGGCCTCCGCCCCGGTGAGACCGAGTCCGGGGATCGGGTGGGAATCGATGGGGTCGAGACAGACGGGAAGCTGCGCCGCAGCTGCCGGACGGTGTCGGAGGCCCGGGTGGCGGGGATGGCGAGAACGCCGGAGCGCCAGGACAGACGGCTCACGGCAACGGCGAGGGGCCAGGCCAGGAGTGCGAACCACAGCAACCAGCGGGCCAGGTCGACCCGGCGCTGACCGGCGACCGTGCCCGCGGCATCGAATGCTTCGGCGGCCGCCGGGTCGATCCGCCCGCCGGTGAGCTCGGCGATGCGCTCCAATCCGGCGACGTCGACGTCGGCCGGGGCGTACTCCGCAGCGTAGGAGCGGGTGCTCAAACCGAGCCCGGCCCAGACCACCTCTCCCCCGACCTCGACCGAACCGCCGACAGCGTAGACCCCCGTGTCGTCGACCGGTACCGCGGCGGCATACGTGGTGCCGTCGATCCGTTCCAGCACGATCTCCTGACCCTCGCCGTCGGGATGGTTGACTCGAACCCGGGCCACCGCGTCGTCGTCCCAGGGCGACACCGCCTCGAGTCGCACCGTCATCTCGTCGCCCCGAATCGACACATCGAGCCCGGCTCCGTCGGACGCGGAGGGGAAGGTCTCCTTGACCACGGCGGCCCAGAAGTTCGGGGCACCGTCCCAGCCGATCCACCGTTGGGTCCAGCGCTCACCGCCATCGGCGGTCCACGAGCTGACCCGACCAAGACCGGTCTGCCACGAGGCCAGCAGGGGATCGTTGTCGGGCCCGATCCGGAGATCGACCCGGGCCAGCGATTTGGCGGTGGTGGCGATGTAGCCATCGACGATCGGGGCGGCATCGAGGCCGGCGACAGCAACGCCGCTGGAGGTGACGGTCGGCAGGAACTCGCCCTCGTTCACGAACGAGCGGGAGGCGGCCACCGTCTCCTGCACGATCAGATCCGGGATCTGCTCCAGGTTGCGCCCCGGGTAGAACCGCCCGCCGCCGGCCTCGGCGATCGGACGGAGATCTTCAGCCGCCCCCTCGCCGGTGGCCACCACCGACACCGTGATCCCTTCGGCTGCGAGCTCGCCGGCCTGGGCGGCCAGCGTCTGGAGGTCACGGACCTCGGTAAAACCGTCCGAGAACAGGATGATGTGTTTGAGCGCGGCGTTCGACTCCCGCAGCTCCGCCGCCGCGGTGACCAGTGTCGAGGTCAGGGTCGTCGGACCCTCGGGTCGGAGTTGGGAGAGCCCGCTGTCGATCGTGTCCTGCGACGGATCGGCCTGGAGGTCGATGGCCCACTGGTCCGAGGCGTCCATGGTCAGCACCCCGACCTCGTCGGAGGGGGCCATGGCGGCGATGGCCTTGGCCGCGGCCGCCTGGGCGATCGCGGTCTTGACCACACCGCCGTCGATCCGGTTGCCGTCGCCGAGCCCGTTCCGCCCCTCCTCGTCGCAATGGCAGGCGTCCATTGAGCCGCTGGTGTCGATGGCGAGGACCTGGGCGACGGTTTGGCGTCGCAGCGGGTCGGTGATCTCCGAGTCGACCGGCAGCAACTCCTCCAGGTCGGATCCCCGGTAACCCCCCAGTGCGTAGGTG
>JAOTVU010000157.1 GCA_029863385.1 Acidimicrobiia bacterium | reverse complement strand
TCGACCTGAGTGACGAGGAGCGGGCCGCGGTCGTCGACTACGTGGTGACTCTGGCCACGCCGGCGCCCGGGACCGACGTCGACACCACGGAATCGGCCGAGGCTCAACCGGTGACAGGCGACGTCGACCGAGGACGCCGCCTGTTCGTCGGTTCGACCGGATTCGACAACGGAGGTGCAGCCTGCGCCTCCTGTCACCAGGCCGGCGACGTCGGGCATCGGGGGGGTTCCAGCCTCGGGCCCGATCTCGACGCCAGCCACACCAACTTCGGCGGCGAGGCCGGTCTGGCCGCCTGGCTGGCCGCGCCCGCCTCGCCCACCATGCAACCCATCTTCGTCGATCGCCCGTTGACCGAGCCCGAGATTGCCGATCTGGTGGCGTTCCTCGAAACGGCCCCCGAGCGGCCGCGACCCCGTTCCTACGGCGATGGACTCCTGCTCGGAGGGCTTGTCGGGTTGGGGGTTCTCCTGGGTGGGATGGCGGCGGTTCGCCGGACAATGAACCCGAGCTACAGCCAACGGCTAAGGAGCAGATCATGACCAGGCAATGGATCGAGGAGACGGTCGCTCCGGCCGAACGAAAATGGGAGGAGTTCTACCGCAACCGCTTCCAGCACGACAAACGGGTCCGCTCGACCCACGGGGTCAACTGCACCGGAAGCTGCTCTTGGGAGGTGTTCGTGAAGAACGGCATCGTCACCTGGGAGTTGCAGGCCACCGACTATCCAGAGCTGGAGGAGGGGCTGCCCCCCTACGAACCCCGTGGCTGCCAGCGCGGTATCTCCTACTCGTGGTATCTCTACTCGCCGCTCCGCATCAAGTACCCCTACGTGAGAGGTGCGCTGCTCGACCTCTACCACCAGGCCAAGCGGGAGGCGCTCGACGACCCGGTCGACGCGTGGGCCATCATCCAGAACAATCCCGACTGGCGCCGCCGCTACCAGCAGGCCAGGGGCAAAGGCGGGTTCCGGCGGATCTCCTGGGACGAGGCGTTGGAGATCGCCGCCGCGTCGACGGTCCACACCATCAAGACCCACGGGCCCGACCGTGTCGCCGGCTTCTCACCCATCCCGGCGATGTCACAGATCAGCTACGCCGCCGGCAGCCGGTTCATGTCGCTGATCGGCGGTGTCGTCATGAGTTTCTACGACTGGTACTGTGACCTGCCGCCGGCTTCGCCGGAGATCTGGGGCGAGCAAACCGACGTGCACGAATCGGCCGACTGGTATCACGCCCGATTCGTGGCCGTCATGGGCTCCAACCTGAACATGACCCGCACGCCGGACACCCATTTCATCGCCGAGGTCCGTCACGCCGGGGCAAAGCTCGCTGTGTTCAGCCCCGACTTCTCCCAGGTGGCCAAGTACGCCGACTGGTGGATCCCGGCCAACGCCGGTCAGGACACGGCGTTCTGGCTGGCCGTGAACCACGTGCTGCTGACCGAGTACTACCACCGACGCCAGGTGCCCTATTTCGAATACTACGCCCGCCACTACACCGACCTGCCGTTCCTCGTCGAGATCGTCGACGGCAAACCCGGCCAGTACCTGCGGGCCAACCGCCTCAGCCGCTATGCGGCGGTAGAGAACGGTGACTGGAAACTCCTCGTGTGGGACGACGTCCATGACGATCCCCGTATGCCCAACGGCAGCATCGGCGACCGGTGGGCCAACGACGACAAGGGCCACTGGAACCTCAAGATGGAGGACACGGTCACGGGGGAGGGGATCGCACCCCGGCTGAGCCTGTTCGACGAGAGCACCGGTGGTGGCTACGACGTCGCCGATCTGGAGTTCGAGTTCTTCAGCGGATCTTCCGCCGACGACGGCACCTTCACCCGATCGGTTCCGGTTCGCACGGTGCAAACCGTCGACGGACCGGTGACGGTGACCACGGTGTTCGACCTGCTCAACGCCCAGTTCGGGGTCGACCGAGGACTGCGGGGTTACAGCGCGTCGAGCTACGACGAAGATCTGCCCTACACGCCGGCATGGCAGGAGCGCTACACCGGCATCCACCGGGACACGGTCATCAAGTTCGCAAGGGAATGGGGTCGCAACGGTGAGCTGACCAAGGGGAAGAACCTCATCATCATCGGGGCCGGCGCCAACCACTGGTACCACAACAACCTGCTCTACCGATCCGGCATCGTCGCCCTCATGTTGACCGGTTCGGTTGGTGTGAACGGTGGCGGGCTGGGCCACTATGTCGGCCAGGAGAAGGTGGTCAATCAGGCGTCGTGGGGATCCATCGCCTTCGGCCTGGACTGGGGGATGGCGCCGCGGCACCAGAACACGCCGTCGTTCCACTACGTCCACTCCGACCAGTGGCGCTACGAGCGGGGCTACCGGGAGTACGACTCGCTGCCCGGCGATCATCCCGAGCGCTTCGACCATACCATCGACCACCAGGCACGGGCCGTGCGCCAGGGCTGGCTGCCGTTCTTCCCCCAGTTCAAACAGAATCCGCTGGATGTCGTTCGCCAGGCCCGTCGCACAGGGGCCGGCTCCGACGACGCCGTCCGGCGCTACATCGTCGACGGTCTGGTCTCGGGCGACATCGAGTTTGCCATCGACGACCCCGACGCGCCCGAGTCGTGGCCCCGGACCTGGTTCATCTGGCGAGGCAACGCCATCGGGACGTCGGCGAAAGGCCACGAGTTCTTCATGCGCCACTACCTCGGCACCGACTCGACCGCCATCGCCGCCGAGCCCGACGACCACGGGGTGGTGGAGGTGGAGGTCCGACCCGACGCCCCGATCGGAAAGATGGACCTCGTCGTCGACCTCAACTTCCGAATGGACACATCGGCCCTGTACTCCGATCTCGTGCTGCCTGCCGCGACCTGGTACGAGAAGGACGACCTCAACACCACCGACATGCACTCCTTCATCAACCCGATGCAGGCCGCGGTGCCGCCCGCCTGGGAATCGCGTTCGGACTGGCAGATCTTCTCGGCCCTGGCCGCCAAGGTGTCGGAGCTGGCCGGCGGTCACCTGCCGACCGAGGTCGAGGATGTCGTCATGGCACCGCTGGTCCACGACTCGCCCGACGAGCTGGCCCAAACCAAACCGGGTGACTGGCGGACCGGAGAGGTGGAACCGATCCCGGGCAAGACCATGCCCAAGTTCCAGATCGTCAAGCGGCACTACACCGAACTCCACCAGCGGATGACGTCGCTCGGCCTCGGGGTGCGGCGAAACGGGGTCGGGGCCCACGGACTGCGGGTCTCCGTCGAGGAATTCTACGACGAACTGGCCCGCCGTCAGCCCGACCACCGCTCGGGGGCCGACGGTGAGCCGGCCCGCCCGTCGCTGGTTCGGGATCGGGAGGTCTGCGAGGCCATCCTCGCCCTCGACCCGGCGTCGAACGGCGAGCTGGCCCACCGGGCCTTCGAAGCCGAGGAGGCCAAGACCGGCCTGGCGCTCGTCCATCTTGGTGCCGGCCAGCGCGATGTCCGCATCGATTTCTCGCAGCTGATTGCCCAGCCCCGACGGGTCTTGACCACACCGACCTGGAGCGGTCTGGTCTCCAAGGGTCGGTCCTACAGTCCCTTCACCCTCAACGTCGAGCATCTGGTGCCGTGGCGCACCCTGTCGGGCCGGCAGCACGTCTATCTCGACCACGAGCAGTACCTGGCCTGGGGCGAGCATCTTCCCGTCTACAAGCCGCGGCCGGACCACCTCATGCTGTCCGAGACCGAGCAGTCGTTGCGGGAGGGCCAGGACGGCGAGATGTTCAACTACATCACCCCTCACGGCAAGTGGTCGATCCACTCGACCTACTCGGAGAACGAACGAATGATGACGCTGTCGCGGGGCGGCTACCCGGTTTGGCTCAACAACAAGGACGCGGCCCGGCTCGGCATCGTCGACAACGACTGGGTGGAGGTCTACAACGACAACGGCGTGTTCGTCCAGCGATGCACCACGTCGTCACGGATCCCGAGCGGCACGGTCTTCGTCTATCACGCCACGGAACGCACGGTCGGCATCCCGATCTCGCCCCGGCGCGGTAAGCGGGCGGGAATGAACAACTCGCTGACCCGGACCCGACTCAAACCGGTGTTGATGAGCGGTGGCTACGCCCAGTTCACCTATGCCTTCAACTACTGGGGGCCCACCGGGGTCAACCGGGACACCTTCGTCTACGTCCGCCGCATCGACCGGCCCGAGTACTGAAAGGAGGGACGACGATGAGAGTACGAGCCCAGATGAGCATGCTCTTTCACCTCGACAAGTGCATCGGTTGCCATACCTGCTCGGTGGCCTGCAAGAACCTGTGGACCGACCGCGAGGGCGCCGAGTACATGTGGTGGAACAACGTCGAGACCCGACCGGGAACCGGTTACCCGACCGGGTGGGAGGACCAGACCCACTACAAGGGCGGTTGGTACCGCGACAAGTCGGGCAGGCTCAAGCTGACGTTGCAGTCCAGGGCCGGTGGGCTGGGCAAGTTGTTCTTCAATCCGGCGCTGCCGACGTTGGACGACTACTACGACCCCTTCACCTTCTCCTACGGGGATCTGATCAACGGGCAGCAGCAGGAACACCAGCCGACCGCCGTGCCGATCTCCAAGATCACCGGCGAGGAGATGGAGATCGCCACCGGCCCGAACTGGGATGACGACCTCGGCGGCTCCGACATCTACGCCAGCAACGATCCGTCACTCGACGGAGTCGACGACGCGGTGAGGGCACAACTCGACGAGATCGAGCGAGTGGTCTTCAACTACGTGCCCAGGATCTGCAACCACTGTCTGAACCCCTCGTGCTCCGCCGCCTGCCCCAGCGGCGCCATCTACAAGCGGGCCGAGGACGGGGTGGTGTTGGTCAACGAGGACAAATGCCGGGGATGGCGGATGTGCGTGGCCGGCTGCCCCTACAAGAAGGTGTACTACAACTGGACCACCGGCAAGTCGGAAAAGTGCATTCTCTGTTTCCCCCGGATGGAAACCGGACAGTCGCCGGCATGCGCCCACTCGTGCGTCGGCCGCATCCGCTACATGGGGGTCATCCTCTATGACGCCGACCGCATCGACCAGGTCAATGCGCTGCCCGATGACCGGCTCCTCGCCGCCCAGCTCGACCTGATCCTGGATCCTCATGATGATCGGGTGGTGAACGCGGCCCGAGCGGCGGGCATCGACGCCGGTTGGATCGAGGCGGCCCGCCGATCACCGATCTACCAGTTCGTCAAGGAGTGGGGCATGGCGCTTCCACTCCATCCGGAGTATCGAACGTCGGCCATGATGTTCTACGTCCCGCCGCTGTCGCCGGTCATCTCCCATCTCGAGCGGAAGCTGATCCGGCTCGACATCCCCGACGATCGGGTCGACTTCGAGCTCTTCGATCGACTCGACAGCGCACGCCTTCCCGTCCGGTACCTGGCCAACCTGTTCTCGATCGGCGACGAGGAGCCGATACGCCGAATCCTGAGGACCATGCTGGCGGTCCGGGCGTTCAAGCGACGCCAGAGCGTCGACGGGGCGGTCGACGACACAACCGGGCGCATGCTCGCCTCGGTCGGGGTTTCCGAGCAGCGGGCCGAGGCCATCTACCGTCTCACCACCATCCCGACTCTGGAGGAGCGCTTCGTCCTCCCGCCCTACCGGCGCGAGATGTCGATCGAGGAGCTGAACGACCCGCTGTCCTACAAGGGGGCAACAGGCTTCGGGTACCTGCAACGTCCGGAGAGGGGGGCGTGATGCGACCGGGCGAAGTGATCGCCCTCGGTTTCCGGTACCCCGCCCCCGGGCGACTGGAGATCCTGAAGGCGGCGATCGAGCGGGACCTCAACGGAGTGGCACAACGGCGAATGCGGCGGTTCGTCGCCGCCATCGGCAATCGTTCACTGGTCGAATGGGAGGAGCTGCACACCCGTACGCTGGACCTGTCACCGCTGTTCGCACCGTATGTCGGTCATCTGATTTGGGGGGAGAACTATCGGCGGGGCGAGTTCATGGCCGACCTCAAACGGCAGATGGAGCGGCACGGTGTCGACCTGGGCGGTGAGCTACCCGACCACATCGAACCGGTTTTGCGCTACCTGGCCGTGGCCCCTGATCCGTTGTCGGACCTGGTCCAGGTGATCGGCGACGCGGTCGGTGCGATGCGCACGGCCCTGCGCAACGCCGAACCCGACAACCCCTATCGCCATCTGATCGGAGCCACCGTGGCCGTGATCGGCTCGGAGACCCACGTGTCGTTAGGAGGTCCGACGTGAGTTTCACCACGTTCCTGTTCGCCGTGTTCCCCTACATCGCCTTCGGCATCCTGTCCGTCGTCACGGTGCTCCGGTGGCGGCGTCATCCGTTCTCGGTTTCTTCCCTGTCGTCTCAGCTCCTGGAGAGCCGGCGTCTGTACTGGGGTTCGGTCTCGTTCCACTGGGGGTTGTCGCTGGTGCTGGTGGGCCATCTCGCCGCCCTGATCGTTCCCCGAGGATTCGAGATCTGGAACGGCGCGTCCCTTCGTCTCTATCTGCTCGAAGCGACCGGGTTGGCCCTCGGGCTGTGGGCCGGGTTCGGATTGATCGTGCTGCTCTGGCGCAGGCTGGGGAACCCGCGGATCCGAGCGGTCACCAGCCCCATGGACCTCGTGGTTCTTACTGTGCTGGCCGTGCAGGTCGCTTCCGGCCTGTGGATCGCCGTGGGATATCGCTGGGGCTCGTACTGGGGAACGTCCGTGTTGGTTCCCTACGTTCGCTCCGTCCTCACCCTCTCACCCGATGCACGTTATGTCGAACCGCTGCCGTTGGTCGTCCAGCTCCATGTCTTCACGTTCTGGGTCTTCGTCGCCGTGTTCGCGTTCAGCCGCCTCGTCCACATCATCACCCTGCCGCCGGGCTACCTAGTTCGCCCGTGGCAGAGGGTCATCCGCAACGCCGACGAGCCCGGCGTCTTCCACCCCGCCTCCGATCGACCAATCGAAAAGATCAGATAGCCGCCGCTCGTCAACAAGGAGTGGGTTTGCGCCTGGACATGACCCGAAGATCGGACCTCGCAGTGCGAGCACTCTGGGCGCTTGGAGCCAATGAGGAGCGGATCAAAGGTTCGGAACTGGCGGATCTGATCGACACGACCCCGGCGTTCCTTCCGCAGGTTCTGTCACCGTTGGTCCGCCGTCGCTGGGTGGACTCGACCCCGGGTCCAAACGGCGGCTATCTGCTCGCCGTCGACCTCGACGACGTCTCCCTACTCGATGTGATCGAGGCCGTCGAGGGGCCGCTCGACCATGACGTCTGTGTGCTGGACGGCGGTCACTGCACCGAGGTGGGCCACTGTGCCGTGCACGAGGCCTGGACGGAGGCTCGGCAACAGCTCTACCGTCGTCTCGACGCCACGCCGATCAGCCGCTCCAACCTTCGACGCGACCGGAACTGACACCGGTCGCGTCGACGCCAAACCGAATGTGCCCCACCGTTCCACTGAGTTCGCGCAGTGTTCGACACCGGCGGGGAGATTCCCCGGATTCTGTCGGTAGACTGGGATTTCGGTGCTCGCCCGAATCGGAATTGAGCACCGGGTTGACCTCGTTCAACGACCGGGCTGAGAATCCGCACCTCTGTTGTGAACGTCGTGAACCGGCCGTAGCCTAACTAGCTGGCGCCCAAACGCACCACAAGCGCTTCGCGCCCCAGTCTCATACCCTCAAGCCGTCGCCCATCACGACTCGACGGTTCGCTCAGCGATTGAATCGGCACCGTTTGAACGTGGCGGTTTCGCTCGCGAGAGTCAGCTGTGTTTGCCAAGGCTCGAGGCCAAGTCCGTAGTGAAAGTCAACTAATCGAGCCGCCCACGAACGCCCCGAGAGGTTTCTGGTGCCCACCATACAACAACTGGTCCGCAAGGGCCGTCAAAGCAAAACCAAGAAGGGTACGACTCCCGCTCTGATGGGGTCGCCTCAGCGTCGTGGGGTATGCACCCGGGTCTACACGGCCACCCCAAAGAAGCCGAACTCGGCGCTGCGCAAGGTGGCTCGCGTTCGCCTGACCAGTGGCATCGAGGTCACCGCCTACATCCCCGGCGAGGGTCACAATCTCCAGGAGCACTCGATGGTGCTCGTCCGCGGCGGTCGTGTGAAAGACCTGCCCGGTGTCCGCTACAAGATCGTCCGGGGCACGCTCGACACCTCCGGCGTCCGTGATCGCAAGCAGGCTCGTAGTCGCTACGGCGCCAAGAAGGATTAGAAGGAACCCAGACATGCCTCGCAAGGGACCAGCCCCCCGCCGTGAACTGCAGCCCGATCCGGTCTACCGGTCGGTGCTCGTCACCCAACTGATCAACAAGGTTCTGCTCTCCGGAAAGAAGACCACGGCCGAGCGAATCGTCTACAGCGCCTTCGACATCGTGGCCGAGAAGACCGGCGGCGACCCCGTCGCCGCGTTCAAGCGGGCCGTCGACAACGTCCGTCCCCAGCTCGAGGTCAAGAGCCGTCGGGTCGGCGGCGCCACCTACCAGGTCCCCGTCGAGGTTCGTCCTCGCCGGGCCACCACGCTCGCCATCCGCTGGCTGGTCGGCTACGCCCGTGATCGCCGCGAGCGCACCATGTCCGAGCGGCTGGCCAACGAGATTCTCGACGCCTCCAACGGCATCGGCGCCGCCGTGAAGCGCCGTGAGGACGTCCACAAGATGGCCGAGTCCAACAAGGCCTTCGCCCACTACCGCTGGTAGTCGCAACGCAGCGGCGACGCCGCTGCTCGCTTAACGAGTTTCCGGGCTTCGCCCGAAAACGTCGAGGCCCACCGAACGAATCCGAACTTCTTACAAGGCAAAATCCAATGGCTGACCGCCCATCCCCACTTGATCGATATCGCAACATCGGCATCATGGCCCACATCGATGCCGGCAAGACCACCACAACCGAGCGCATTCTCTTCTACACCGGCAAGAACTACAAGATCGGTGAGGTCCACGACGGCGGCGCCACGATGGACTGGATGGAGCAGGAACAGGAGCGCGGCATCACGATCACGTCCGCGGCGACGACCTGCTTCTGGAAGGACCACCGGATCAACATCATCGACACGCCGGGCCACGTCGACTTCACCGTCGAGGTCGAGCGCTCTCTGCGCGTGCTCGACGGTGCCGTTGCCGTGTTCGACGGTGTGGCCGGCGTCGAGCCCCAGTCCGAGACGGTGTGGCGTCAGGCCGACCGTTACAAGGTCCCGCGGATGTGCTTCGTCAACAAGCTCGACCGCACCGGCGCCGACTTCTACTTCTGCGTCGACACGATCAAGGACCGTCTGACCAACGACATCGCCATCATCCAGCTCCCGATCGGAATCGAAGCCGATTTCATCGGAGTCGTCGACCTGGTCAAGATGAAGGCGCTCGTCTGGTCGAAGGCCACCGACGAGAAGGACCTCGGCGCCACCTATGACGAGGTCGACATCCCGGACCACATGGCCGACAAGGCGGCCGAGTACCGGGCCGCGCTGCTCGAAACGGTGGCCGGGGTCGACGAGGAGGCCATGGAGTCCTACCTCGATAACGAGGACCTCACCGAGGCCGAACTCCGGGCCGCCCTGCGTCGTACCACGACCGCCAACGAGCTGGTCCCGATCCTTTGCGGGTCGGCGTTCAAGAACAAGGGTGTCCAGCCACTGCTCGACGCGGTCATCGACTACCTTCCATCTCCGCTCGACCTTCCCCCGGTTGAGGGCACCGAGTTGAAGGGCGGCGGGTCGGCCACCCGCAAGCCTTCCGACGATGAGCCGTTCGCTGCGCTAGCGTTCAAGATCATGTCCGCCCCCCAGGTCGGCAAGCTCACCTACTTCCGGGTCTACTCCGGAAAGCTGGAGAAGGGCAGCCAGGTCCTCAACACCCGCACCGGCAACAAGGAGCGGATGGGGCGTCTACTCGAGATGCACGCCAACAAGCAGGAGGACCGTGACTTCGCCATGACCGGCGACATCATGGCCGCCATCGGCATCAAGGACGTCCGCACCGGCGACACCCTGACCGATGCCTCCCAGGCGATCGTGCTCGAGTCGCTCGACTTCCCGGACCCCGTGATCCACGTGGCCGTCGAGCCGAAGACCAAGGGCGACCAGGACAAGCTGGCCAAGGCCCTCACGTCACTGTCGTCCGAGGACCCGACCTTCACGGTCCGAACCGACGAGGAGACCGGTCAGACCATCATCGCCGGTATGGGCGAGCTGCATCTCGAGGTGCTGGTCGACCGGATGATGCGGGAGTTCAAGGTCGATGCCACCGTCGGCAAACCGCAGGTGGCCTATCGTGAGACCATCACGGCGACCGTCGAGAAGGACACCTACACCCACAAGAAGCAGACCGGTGGTTCCGGCCAGTTCGCCGAAGTCACCATCATGATGGAGCCCAACGAGGCCGGTGGCGGCTACGAGTTCATCGACAAGATCACCGGTGGCCGTATCCCGAAGGAATACATTCCGTCGGTCAGCCACGGCATCGAAGAGGCCATGACGACCGGTGTTCTCGCCGGGTTCCCCACCGTCGACATCAGGGTGACGCTGCTCGACGGCAAGTTCCACGACGTCGACTCCTCCGAGATGGCGTTCAAGATCGCCGGCAACATGGCGTTCAAGCAGGTGGCCCGCAAAGCCAAGCCGGTGCTGCTCGAACCGATCATGTCGGTCGAAGTGGTGACCCCCGAAGACTACATGGGTGACGTCATCGGCGACCTCAACTCACGACGAGGCAAAGTCGGCCAGATGGAAGCCCGTGGTCTGAACCAGGTGGTCACGGCCGAGGTGCCGCTCTCGGAGATGTTCGCCTACTCGAACGACCTTCGTTCGAAGACGCAGGGTCGGGCCACCTACACCATGCAGTTCCACAACTACCAGCAGACTCCGGCCAACGTGCAGGAGGAGATCGTCCAGCGCATCCGCGGCGAGTAAGGGTGTCCGGGGTGCGCGCCGGGCATTCGCCCGGACGCCTCGAGTTTCGCCGGCCGGCGAAACTCGCACGAAGTTCTAAGACAGGAGAAGTGAGCAATCATGGCTAAGGCAAAGTTCGAACGCACGAAGCCGCATGTGAATGTGGGCACGATGGGTCATATTGATCATGGGAAGACGACGTTGACGGCGGCGATCACGAAGGTGTTGGCGGCTCGTGTGTCGGGGAATACGG
>JAOTVU010000024.1 GCA_029863385.1 Acidimicrobiia bacterium | reverse complement strand
CCGTTGACGTCGTCGCCCAGTTCACGTCCACTTCTCCCCTGATGCGGCAGAGGAACGCGAACTCCTTCAAGATCCCGGGTGATACCAACTCCCGCACCAGTGAATCATCGACCTACCGCTACGGTGAAATCCACCTGACGGTCGGCGATTCCGAGCGGGTCCACCTTGATTTCGGCCAGCTCGGCAAGGCCATCTGGCGGTATCACTTCAACTCGAACAACCCTTAGCGGGTAACCCTCTATATTCCATTCTCTGATGGGGTCGACACCGGTCGACCCCATCAGGTGTCCTCCCTTCACGACGGTCCCGCTCCGTGGAATCTCCACCACCGCGACTGCTTTAGGCGTGGCGGCGCAGGCTTCCTCTCCTCCCCGCACTGCTGTTCACCATCGTGGTGACGCAGGTCCCATTCCTGTTCAGTCTGTGGTACAGCCTCACCGACTGGACGATCGTTCCTCCCTCACCGCGGGAATTCGTCGGCTTCGACAACTACACCAGTTTCTTCGACAACCAGTTCTTCCGGGAAGCGGTCTGGACCAGCATCCTGATGACCGTCTTCTCGGTGCTCCTGTCGGTGGTGTTCGGGACGCTGCTCGCCATCCTCCTCGACCGGAAATTCTTCGGTCAAGGGTTCGTGCGAACCCTGCTCATCACCCCGTTCCTGATCATGCCGGTGGTTGCCGGGCTGATCTGGAACACCCAAATGTTCAACTCGTCGTTCGGGGTGATCAACTGGCTCCTCGACGCCGTGGGCTTCGAACGAATCGAGTTCGTCACCAGATTCCCGCTGGCTTCCATCGTGATCGTGCTGGTCTGGCAATGGACCCCGTTCATGATGCTCATTTCGCTGGCCGGGCTGCAGGGTCAGGACTCGTCGGTCCTTGAAGCGGCTCGAGTCGACGGGGCCAGCAGTCGAGCCATTTTCTTCGAGATCACGCTCCCTGCGCTCCGCCCCTACCTGGAACTCGGCACCCTGCTGGGATCGATCTACCTCATCCAGGTGTTCGACCACGTCGACGTCATAACCGGCGGTGGACCGGGGTCGACCAACGTGCCCTACTTCGTGTACCAGCGCTCCATCGGTGGCGGCTGGCAGTTCGGTCAGGCGTCGGCCTACAGCATCGTCGTGGTGATCGCCTCGATCATCATCGCCAACTTCGGTCTACGGGTACTGTCCAACCTTCTCGAAGGCGAGGCCGCAGCATGAGAGACAACACTGGTGCCATCGTCGGCGGAAGCCGCGTGAAGTCGACCCTCCTCGGTCTAATGACCTGGGCTATAGCCCTCATCATCTTCTTCCCCGTGTTCTGGATGGTTCTCAACGGGTTCAAGGAGGAAGCGGACGCGAACACCAACCCCAAGCTCTTCTTCGACCCGACCACCGCCCAGTTCGATGAGGTGACCTCCAACCCGGCAGGGCTCCTCGGTTTCGGTGAAGCGTTCAGCAACTCCTTCTGGGCCGTCGGGATCTCGACGATTCTGGTACTGGTGTTGGCGATACCGGCCGCTTATTCGCTGTCGATCAAGCCCGTGGCGAAATGGCGAGACGTCCTGTTCTTCTTCATCTCGACCAAGTTCCTGCCCGTCGTCGCCGCCATCCTCCCCCTCTGGATCATCGCCCGGGACCTGGAACTCCTCAACACCCGGCTGATCCTGATAATCCTGTACACGGCGATGAACCTCCCGCTGGCGGTGTGGATGCTGCGATCGTTCTTCGCCGAGGTCCCGAAGGAGCTGGTCGAAGCATCCCAAATCGACGGAGCCAACCTCCGAGGTCAGATCACCTCGGTGATCCTGCCAATCGTCGCCCCAGGGCTGGCCGCAACGGCGCTGCTCTGCGTCATCTTCGCCTGGAACGAGTTCTTCCTGGCGGTCCAGCTCAACCCCGTCGACGGATCCACCGTCCCCATCTGGGTCACCTCCAACGTGAGCACCCGAGGCAACTTCCTGGCCAAGCTGTCGGCCGCATCCGTCCTCGCCACGCTCCCCGTCGTGCTCGCCGGGTGGGCAGCGCAGAAACGTATGATCCGGGGCCTGGCCATGGGAGCGATCAAGTGACCGGTACAGCCGGGAAGTCGAAGCGAGCGAGTGGCGTCACGGCCACGACCAAAGGAGAGAAGGAATGAGCGAAGTTCGCTACGAGAAGGCAACTCGCATCTATCCCGGGACCGAGGTCCCTGCGGTCAACGAACTGGACCTCGACATCGCCGATGGGGAGTTCCTGGTCCTGGTCGGACCGTCGGGCTGCGGGAAGTCCACCGCCCTTCGGATGTTGGCCGGCCTCGAATTCATCGACCACGGCAGCGTCTACATCGGCGACCGCGACGTGACCCTCACCCCACCCCAAGACCGCGACATCGCCATGGTCTTCCAGAACTACGCGCTGTACCCGAACATGACGGTCGCGGCCAACATGGGCTTCGCCCTCAAGCAGCAGGGGGTCCCGAAGGAGGAACGAGCCAAGCAGGTCAAAGAAGCAGCTCGCATTCTCGGCCTCGAGGAGTTCCTCGATCGTAAGCCGAAGAACCTCTCCGGTGGCCAGCGTCAGCGGGTGGCCATGGGGCGGGCCATCGTGCGACACCCCCAGGTGTTCCTCATGGACGAGCCCCTGTCGAACCTCGATGCCAAGCTCCGCGTCCAGACCCGCACCGAGCTCACCGACCTGCAGGCCCGCCTGGGCGTGACCACCGTGTACGTGACCCACGATCAGGTCGAAGCCATGACCATGGGTCATCGGGTCGCCGTTCTCAAAGACGGCGTCCTCCAGCAGGTCGACAAGCCCCGAACGCTCTACAGCCACCCCGCCAACCTGTTCGTCGCCGGCTTCATCGGCTCGCCGGCCATGAACCTCGTCGAGGTTTCCCGAAACGGCGGCCCGCCGAGCATCGGATCACTCCAGGTCCCCGTCACCCCCGATGTCGCCCATGACCTCGAAAGCACCGGAGGTGACCTCGTGGTGGGAGTCCGACCGGAGCACCTCACCGTCGGCGCCGAAGGGCTGCCGGGCAAGGTGATCGTGGTCGAAGAGCTCGGGTCGGAGGCCTACCTCCATGTGCAGGTCGATCACCAGCACGAACCGATACAGCTCGTCGTCCGTGCCGCGGGCGAAACCGAGATCGATCGCGACGACACCGTCCATATCGCCATCGACGGCCCGACCCATGTCTTCACACCCGACGGGCGGCGTCTGGGTACGTGATCCCCTTCCTCGACCTGCGACGACGATGCCGGACCTCTCCCCCCGGACCGTTCCTTCGTCGTAGGGGTCGATCCTCTCATGACCGGCTCCCTCTTCGACCAGAGCGGCGAGCGCCTCACATGACGGTCCGCCGGCGATGACGATGGATGGCCGGGTTGCCCTGGTGACCGGCGCGGCCGGCGATCTCGGTCGGGCGGCGGCGGCACGCCTGGCGGCAGACGGGGCCTCGGTTGCGGTGTGCGACCTCCCCAGCCGCACCGACGCCCTGGCCGCCGCCGTGGAGGCCTGTCGGTCGGCCAATCCCGCCGCCTCGCTGACGATGGCCACCTTCGACGTGACCGATCCCGAGTCGGTCGGGGAGGCCCTCGCTCTGGTGATCGATGAGATCGGGGTGCCGGACGCGATCTACAACAACGCCGGCTACCAGGGCTCGTTCGCCAACACCGCCGACTACGACGTCGACGATTTCCGCCGAGTCCAGGACATCAACGTGACGGGGGTTTTCGTGGTCCTCCGGGCCTGCGTCAACGCCCTGCTGGAGATCGGGCGGCCCGGCGCGATCGTCAACGCGGCTTCCATGGCGGCGCTGGGCGGGCCCCCGAACATGGTGGCCTACGCGGCATCGAAGGCCGCGGTGCTCGGCCTGACCAAAACGGCGGCCACCGACCTCGCCCCAAACGGGATCCGGGTCAACGCCGTCAGCCCGGCATTCATCGGCCCGGGAATGATGTGGGATCGCCAGGTCGAGCTGCAGGCCGCAGCTCCCAGCCAGTACTACGGCGACGACGTCGAGACGGTGGCGGCCCAGATGATCGGCCAGGTTCCGCTCCGCCGCTACGGTACCCCGGACGAGGTGGCCTCGGTCGTGCGGTTCCTGCTGTCGGACGATGCCTCCTACCTCACCGGGGTCAACATCGAGATCGCCGGTGGTGCCTCGTGAGAGAACCTCCGGGCCCTGGTTGCCGTCAATAGACCCAGAACGCGCATGGCGCAGAAACCGGCGGTGCAGTCGCTCAAACCGTCGGGCTCAGCCGAGTTCGATGAACTCGAGTGAGGCCAGCATCTCTTCGGCGGTGGCCACGATCGGGGGCGACGATTCGTCCCCCTCTTCCCAGGTCTCGGCCGCGATCATCAGCAGGCCGCGGTCGGGGTGGTCGACCAGCCAGAGCCGGGCCCGAGGCGGAAGGAACCATCCCAAGCCCTGCGTGGGATTGGAGTCCGGATGCCACTTCACGTTGATGTAACCACTACCGCCGCTGATGTCGAAGACCTGAGCGCTGAGGCCGCCGACCGATACCGAACCAACCTCGATCACCTCGTCACTGTTGACCGTTATCCGTGCGACCAGATCGGTGGCGTCAATCGGACTACCGGAGGAGCGATCGAGCGGATTGGCCATGAAACTTATCCAACCCGGGACTCGTCGATGCTGATGGTGCCCACCGCCGGAACCGGACCCGGAATGACAAGGCCGTCGCCGGGCATATCAACTCGGACGCCATCGAGAAAGGCGAGGTCGATCGGCCCGGCACTCGCTACCAGAACCGGGTTCGGGGGATGTCGCCGAACGCCATTGTCGACACGACGCGTTCGGCTTCGTCCAACCAGACAGGATCGTCCGCGTCTCTGGTGCCGGCGATGATGGCGAACGGCGCCTCGTTGCCCTGATCGATCGTCGACGTGGGCGGTGATTCGTCGTCCCGACCGATGGTTTCGAGCCCCCTATCGTCATCGAGGGCCAGGAAGCCGAAGATCAGCGCCACGACCGCCGCCACCAGTGCCACCAGTTCCAACGAGTTGCCGTTGCCGTGTCCCTCCTGTCGGACCTGTTCGACCGAAGATCGATGTCGACGACCGGGTGGTCGTCAGCCGGAATGCCCGGCGGCGACGTCTCCGCCACGATCCGCTCCCGCAATCTCGTCACAAATTCAGGCGAGGGTCCCTCGCCCTCGGTGGAGCGCACCAACCGTTCGAGGTCGTCAGTCATGAACGGCCCCCGTTCCTGAGGCATGGTCACCGTCGTCGAGTTTCGTCCTGAGTTCTCGCCGGGCACGCGTCACCAGGCCCTCAACCGACTTCACCGACCGATCGAGATGTTCGGCGATGGCGGGCACCGTGAGGCCGTCGATGTAGTGCAGGGTCAGGACAAGCCGGTGGTCGAGGCTCAACGTGTTCAGCGCCTTCACGACCCGAAGCCGTTCCGCCGGCTCGACATCGGTCGTGTGGTCCGACCCGGCGGCGACAAGCCGGAGCTTGCCCTCGTGCCGGGCCTTCCGTCTGAGCACGTCGATGAGACGGTTCCTGGCGACGGTCAGCAGCCAGCCGACGGAGACCGAACTCGGATCATCGGTGCTGCGGATCGCCTCCGCGAACGTCTCCTGGGTGATGTCTTCAGCGAGTGAGTGATCTCGACAACGCCGATGAATGAAGTGGTAGACCTCCTCGACGTGGACGTCGTACATGTCCGCGAAGGAGGGGATCGCTCAGCCACTGCATCGGTGGCGTTTTGGTCCCTACTCTGCTCCATCACCCGACTCAACGATCAACGACGGCGAATCCCCTCACCGGACTTGGAAAATCCTCTCCGCCTTGGATGGCCGATCGAAGCTCGCTCCATCTGCAGCCATCGACACGAGTACCCGTTACTGGTCTCCACCCGTGGTAGCAGACCTGCATGGATCCGGCCAACGTGCGGTTCTCGGTTTCGTGCTCAGGCCGGCCCGGTCTCCGAGTACGCTGTGCACGAGTCCGGGAAGGATTCAGCCGCCCGTTTCCCACTCCCACCGTTGGAGGAGAACCCCCCATGTCAGGATTCACCGCACACGATGTCCCTGACCAGTATGGCCGGACCGCCCTGGTCACGGGCGCGAATACCGGACTCGGCTTCTGGACCGCCGTCCACCTCGCCAAGGCCGGCGCGCGGGTGCTGATCGGGTCTCGCTCGGCCGCCAAGGGCGCCGAGGCGCTCAGCCGTCTGCGGGATGAGGGCCCGGACAGCGAGGCGGACGTCCTGCAGCTGGACCTCTCCTCGCTCGCGGCCGTCGAGGATGCCGCAGGCCGGCTGGGCGACAGCGAGGAGAAACTCGACATCCTGGTGAACAACGCCGGCGTGATGATGCCGCCGTACGGAACGACCGCGGATGGCTTCGAACTCCAACTCGGTGTGAACCACCTCGGACACTTTGCGCTCACCGGGCACCTTCTACCGTTGCTCGCCGCCGCTCCCGCGGCGCGCGTCGTCAGCGTCGCATCGATCGCCCACCGCGACGCCGAGATCTTCTTCGATGACCTGCAGGCCGAGCAGGGCTACTCCGCCGGGGCCCGCTACGGGCAGAGCAAGCTTGCGAACCTGCTGTTCACCTTCGAGCTCGACCGTCGGCTCCGGGCGGCCGGGTCGCCCGTCCGGGCCCTGGCCGCCCACCCGGGCATCGCCCGCACCGAACTGACCCGCCACTTCCCGGGGCCGGTCCGGCTGCTGGCGCCCATGATCGGGCTGGTCCTCAACTCGGCCGAACAGGGTTCGTGGCCGAGCCTGATGGCGGCGACGTCGCCCGAGGTCGACGGCGGGGACTACCTCGGGCCGACCCGCTTCCGTGAGATGTCCGGCCCGGCCGGCCTCGCCTCGAGCAGTGCCACGGCCAACGACGAGAACGTGCAGCGCCGGCTCTGGGAAGCGTCGGTCGAGCTCACGGGCGTCGACCCGCTCGCCCGAATATGAAAATAGGGGGCGGTGCGACGGAAAGGCCGTGATCGCAACGAAGTACCCGGTGTGTCGCAGAGTCCCACGACCGGTTGGTCGCCGGAGTCGGACCGCCGGAACTCGGCGGCCAGGCTCGAGAAGCTGTTCGACCAGTCGTACGACGGCATCCTGCGGTATTGCCTGATCCGAACCGGATCACGCGCGGTTGCCGAAGACGTCACCGCAGCGGTCTTCGTCGATGCGGCTCGACGAGCAGCAGGCGAAACCGACTTCGTGGCCGATGCCTCGTGGCTCTACATGGTGGCCCGCCGCCGGCTCATCGACCATTGGCGCAGCGCCGAGCGACACCGCAAGCGAATCCTGCGAATCATCGAGTTGGGCGCGGCCGGTGACCGTGTCGACGTCGAAGACGCCGCCACCGAAACGAGCCATCTCGTGCACGAGGCGCTGGCGTCGCTCTCCGGACGACAGCGAGCCCTGCTCACTCTTCGCTACCTCGACGGCTGGTCGGTCACCGAGATAGCCGAGGAACTCGAACTCACCTATCGGGCCGCCGAGTCCGGGCTTGCCCGCGCTCGGCGGTCCTTTCTGGCGGCATGGGAGGAGGTCCAATGAGCGATCACACTCCCTCCGATGAGGAGATCGCCCGAATGCTGGAGTCGGCCGGCGCCGGCCTGAACGTCGACCAGGCGGCGAAGGCCCGGGCCCGGGAGGCGATGCGGGCGGCCTTCGTGGAGGCGGTCGAGGTGGATTCCGCGTCCGCAGTCGATGGCCCGGGCGCACGAATCGGTGATGACCGCATGGTCGAGCTTCCGGCTCCGGAGGACACCACGATCGAGCGTGATCCGGTTGCAGGTCGACCTGGCGTCGGTTCGCGCCGCTTGCTTCTCATCGGGATCGCGGCGGCGGTGGCACTGGTCGTGGTCGGTGTACTCGCGGTCCGCCAGGAGGACAGGGTCAGTGTCATCATGCCGGGGCCGACGTCGTCGACGGTCACGACGACGTCAGCCCAGGGCCCCGACGACACCCCGGTCGACGCTGCAGCCGAAGCGGAGATCGCCGAGGAGATTGCCATGCAGTTCATGGAGGCTCGAGCGGACTACGACGGAGAGACCGTCCTCTCGCTGCTGGCGCCGGATGTATCGTTCAATACGGCCGAGATCGCCCAATCGGTCGACGAGGTTCTCCTTCAGGCGGAGTGGGAGCAGGCGGTGGGTTGGCAGTACCTGGAACCGTCGTGCAGCTTGTCGGCACCGGGGCGGGTTGGCTGCACTTACACCATCCAGGGTCCGATCAACGAACGGCTCGGTTTGGGACCCTACGAGGGCAACGTCTTTCTTCTGGAGATCTCTGACGGGCGGATCACCAGAGTCGACCACCAGATCGTCGCATTCGATTTCTACACCGACGTGGAAGTCGGATTCAATACGTGGGTCCGGCAGAACCACCCTGACGACTTCGCAGTCATGAACGAAGGCGATCGCCTCATGGGCGGTGACTTTCCGTCGTTCCCCCATCTCACTCCGGAGTCGATCCAACTGTGGGAGCGATACACGGCGGAGTACCTCGCCACTCTCGATTGAGCGGGGCAGGGCGTGCGAATCGGTAGACGCCTGTTCGTTGTCGGCCGCGTTTCGACCAAATCTTTTCTGGGGATCGGCGACGGATCTTCGAAGAGACAGCGACTGTACCTCTGCAACCAAGCACATGGAGGAACAGGTAATGCACACACGGAGGGTTCGCAAAGCTCGCCAAACCATGGCCGTTCTCGCAGGAATGCTCGCGCTCGTTCTCGCCACGCCGATCTCGGCCGCGGCTGATTCGGGAGTGACACGGGAACGTATCCGGTTCGAGGTGGAGGGTGCCGCCAACGATGATCTCAGTGCCGCATGCGGTGTGCCGGTGATCGTCGACTCCACGTTCAACATACACATCGTTGAGTTCGCCGATGGACGGTCCAAGATCCACATCAATTCGCGGTCGACACTGTCGTCGCCGTATGCCGACGTGAGGACCATCGGCACGTCCATGATCCAATTCGAACCGGAGCAGGTGGTCGACAACGGAGACGGCACGCTCACCGTCCTCATTCCCCATCGCGAGTCGATCAGCTTCGTGAACCTGATCGCCGGAGGCAACGTGGCCGATGCCGGCATTATCGACTGGGAAATCCGGCTGGTGATCGACGCAGCGACCGGTGAGCTGCTGAATGAAGACGAAGTCGTGGTCCAGACCACCGGTCACTTCCCTGTCTTCTCCGGCGAAGGTGGCGCGCTGTCGTTGCTGTGTGAGGCGTTGAAGTTGTAGCGGAGGCAATCGCTGCTGCGCACTCGTGCAACGGGGTCGACAGCCATGAATGCCAACGGTGACGTTCCGGCCGGAACGGTTCGCAGAATCGAATCGATCAGCCCGCCTGATTGCTATGTCGGGGATCGCTGTCGGATTGTCGTCGCACAAGCCCTCACGCCGACAGATCTCACTGAGCTTTTGCCGTAGCCGTACCCGCTGGTGGTCGCCACCCGGGATCGATCGGATTTGGTTGCCCGTGGATGGAAGGCGCCGGACCGGCTGACAGAAAACCGACAAAGGGCTCTACACCGCAACGGCGGCCGTTGCTAGAAGATGACTATGCGATACCGATGGCTGACAGGCCTCGTTGCGCTGACGCTCATCGCATCCGCCTCGGGCTGCTCATCGTCCTCGTCACAGTGGGCCGAGGAGGCCCGGGCCTGGCACGGTGGTCTCCGAGAGGGGCAGATCGCCGAGGGAGGCAGCGTCTTTGCCGTGTTCCTTTCCCCCGATGTCGTGTGGGATCACCGAGCAAACTTCGTCGGTCATGCCGATATCCATCATGGGGGAGCGGCAATCTCGCACGCCGCCTGGGCGCTGGGGCCGGCAAGCCTGAGAATGGAATCCGACATCTTCATCAGTGTCGATGGTCTTGTCTGGTTCTATATCTACGACTATGCGCCGCTTGGCTTCGACTATTTGCCTGAGCCAAAGCACCACAGCACGGTGTGAGCTTGATGGATCCGATCGGACCGTCGGGTGCCGAGGAGTTCGTCAACGGAACAACCATCGAGGACTGGCGAAGGTCTCTACCGGATTGGCCCCACGCCGACGAGGCCGATGCCGTTGCCACCTTGTGGACCCGGCTGTGGTCGGGCACCACCGATGACCCCGCCATCCTCTACTACGGCGACGCCCATCTACAGGACACCATCAGTGGTGTTGAGTTGACCGGTCATGATGCGATTGGCGACCTCGCCACCGACGCCGGTACCTGGGAGATAACCACCGTCGGTGCCGGCGCCGTTCGGGGTGTCTATCCCTTTGTCCACACGCGGTCCGGCACCGAGGTTTTGGAGGAGGTGGCAGTCGTCGTTGCCGGTGAGGACGAAAAGGGATGCCGGGGGGGAGATGGTGGTCTGGCTTGTTCTCCGTGAGGGGCTGGTGGCGGCAGAGACCCGATACTGGCCGATCGACAGGGCCCGGCGATGCCTGCCCGAGGACGAGCTGCCCGACGGGTGGTGGACCGACAGACCCGTTCCGACGACGACGGTCCCGCCACGGACGGAAGACCTCGATTCCGAGACCGATCCTCTCGTTGTCGGCGACGACATCATCACGGTCTACAACGGCACTGCCAACCTCAACCGGCTGCTGGCCTGGGGACGGGGTCGTTTCGAAGCCGCCGGACTCACCCCGCCTCCGATCGTCTCGGCAACCTTCACCCTGTACAGCGAATACTGCGACGACATCGGAGCCCGGTACCGCCGAACCGACGGAGGTGGAGATCTGAGCTTCTGTTTTGGTGAGACACTTGTCTGTTGGGACGAGAACTGCACCCACTTCCGCCGGGAGGTCCGCCGGTTGGTGCTCCACGAAATGGCTCACGCCTGGATCGACGCCACGCTCGACGAAGGCGCAAAACAACGATTTGCCGATCACGCGGGGCTCGACGCGTGGAACGACAAGTCGGTGTTCTGGGACGAGCGGGCCGTCGAACATGCGGCCGAGACCCTCGCATGGGGTCTCATGGATCGAGACCTGGCCGTGATTCAGATCGGCTCGCCAACCGCCGAGCAACTCACGGATGACTTCCGCTTGCTCACCGGAATCGACCCGCTCATCAAGACCGACGACTTCTTTCCCACATTCGGTGCCCCATAGCCGTGATACCAACAGCCGTCGTGAGTCGACGCCCTCGTTACTGGCCGGGGACGACCGCCCCGCTGATGACGTCGAGTCGGAGCTGGTCCACCTCGTCCTTCAACGGCTGAGGAACGTCGTCCTCGAAGTCGTGGTAGGGAGCGAGGTCCGTGCCGCCGTTGATCAGGGTCCCGACGTAGTCCGGACCGAGTGTCCCGAACAAGATGTCGTTCTCGATGGTTTCGAAGACGAACACGTCCACTCCCTTCACCACGGACGTCAGCCACACGTCGGCGAACTCCGATGCGGCGAAGAACTGGTCGGTGTCGACCCCGATGGCGACGCATGAACCGCTGTCCTGGCAGAGCGAGGCTGAACCCAGCCCGACCGACCCGGCCACCGGCATCACGATGTCGGCGCCCTGATCGACCAGGTCCTGGGCGAAGGTCACACCGAGGGCGATGTCGGTGAAGCTCCCGGTGAAGAGCCCGGTGGCGGTGTCGGGATCCCAGCCGAGGGCGTCAACACTGGTGCCCTTGACCGAGTTGTAGTGCTCGACCCCCCACACGAAGCCGTCCATGAAGATCGTCACCGAGGGGATGTTCAACCCGCCGAAGACGCCGACGGCGCCGCTCTGGCTCATCCCGGCCGCCAGGTAGCCGGCCAGGAAGGAGGACTCGTCGGTCCGGAACGAGGACCCCCGGACATTCGCCACGAGGTCGCCTCCGCACGTCCCGTCGGGCAATGGCTCCTCCAAGCACCACGGCGTGCCGGGGAAGTTGGCCACCGGGAAGTCGATGATGGCAAAGTGCTGATCGGGGTGGGCTTTGGCCGCGGCGGCGGTGGCGTCGGCGATCAGGAACCCGACGGTGATGATCACCCCACAGTCGGCTTCGATGAATGCCTCGATGTTCGGTCCGTAGTCCGCGGGGGACGCCGACTCCAGGAATCGGACGGATATCCCAAACTCGGCGGCGGCGTCGAGTGCGCCCTGCCACGCTGTCTGGTTGAAGCCCCCGTCGGCGATGCCCCCGACAGCAGTGACCAGACAGGCCGTGCCGCCGAAGGGCGGCAGGGTGGGAATCGTTCCGTTGCTGATCCCCGACCTGATGGCCTCGAGGTCGTTCTTGAGGAAACCGGGGACCTGGTTGGCTGTCTTGTGGAACGGTGCGATGTCGACGCCATCGGAGGCCAGGTCCTCCCAGACCATTCCCGGCTGCCAGCTGCCGTCGACCAGTGCCTCGATGGTGTTGAACACCGCCACATCGGTGTCCTTGATGACACTGGTCAGCAGGATCCGGGCCGGATCGCCATACTCGTCGAACCAGTCGAAATCGGGCTGGATCACTCGGACGTCGTCGCCGGCCGCCTTGCGCTCGGCCGCAGCCTGCAGAGAGCCCTCGCCGGTCCGCCCGGCTACGGCGAACACGGTGTCGGCCCCCTCGTCGAACAGCTCGAGGGTCACGGTCCGGCCCAGCTCAGGGTTCTGGAACTCAAAGTCCAGCAGCCGACCCGAGCGTGTCTCGGGGTCCCAGCCCAGGATCTCGACATCGCTGCCGCTCACCTGGTTGTAGTGGTCGACGCCCAGGGCATAGCCGTCCATGAACAGCGTCACCGGGAAGATGTTCGCCCCACCGTAGACGCCGACCTTGCCTGTTTCGCTGATCCCGGCTGCCACGTAACCGGCGAGGAAGGCCGCTTGGTCGACCTGGAACAGGAGCTCGGACGCGTTCGCGAACTGTCCTCCGTAGCTGAAGTCGACAACGGCGAAGCGCTGATCGGTGTGGACGGCTGCGAACGGCTCGAGGGCGAGCCCCACGATGAAGCCGACCCCGATGATCAGGTCACATTGCCCGGAGTCGACGAACGACTCGATGATGAAAGGCAGATCGTCGTCCACCTGAGCCGCTTCGGCTCGAGTTTCGACATGCAGCTTCCCGCTTGCCCGCTCCAACCCGGCCAGCGCCCCGGCATTGAACTCGTCATCGAATCCACTCTGGTCCGCAACGAGGCACACCGTCCCTGCAACTCCGTGACCGGCCTCGGCCGGCGCCGTCCCGACCACCGCCAGCAGCGCGGCGCACGTGGTCAGAACCACCAGTATCTTCCTCATCATCGTCGCCTTCCGCTCAGTCGATTCCGACTCGTCATGGCGCGCTCCGGTACGCGCCACCGGAGGTGAGCCGGTGCCTTCTATAGTCCTGGGTTATCGTCCTGGGCGCCGCAGGGGTCGAACAGGGTCCAAGGGCTCTTTCTGCCGGCTGCGCCGATATCCGGCACACGGAAGTGCCGACGGTTGTAGGTTCGAGTCATGATCACCACGTCCGGCTCGAATGCTGAGCGCTGAGCAACTTCGTCGCTTTGGGAGCGATGGCTTCCTGGTCGCGCGTAACGTCGTCGCCGAGGCACTCGTGAGTGAGCTTGCCGCCGAAGCCGATTCGCGAACCGTCGTGACGTGCGGCAAGCGAACCAGTTAGCGAAGGTGGGCCTGGCCAGTTGACGGCTACGACTCCGAGTACTCGTCGTACACGACCGTACAGGGCAGATGCACGCGGTTGCGGATGGCCTCCGGCAGGTTGCTCTTGTGCCAACGGGAGTTGCGCGGTGCAAAGGTCGACAGGATGATTCCCGTTGCCGGCACCCGAACCAGCGCGTGTTCGATTGCTGCCAACGGGTCGCCATTGCCGATCTCGCCGGAACCGGTGGCACCCAGTTCGTCGATGATGCCGAGTTCCGACTCCAGACGCTGACGTGCCTCGGTCAGCCGGGCCCCGGCCGGCAACGGCACGACCACGTGGAACCGTACGTGTGGCTCAGCGCGGATCCGTCGCTCCAGCTCGTCTGTCAGGGCCGCGCCGCCGAGGGATTGGTTGCCAACGACCAGCACCGGTGGGGTCACCCGATCGCGCCGCTGGAGCACCGGCGCCAGCCAGCCCTCGTCCAGCCGCTCGAGCGTCAATTCGCCGCTCCGGGACCGAACGATGTCGGCTTCCGTGCACATGCCGACGAGAATGCCGTCCTCGACCACAGGCAGGTGGGACACACCTTCCTCGACCATCTTGTGCATGGCGTCAAGCAGGCTGGCTTCCGGTCCGATCGTCACGACGTCGGGGTTGGCGATCTCCCGCACGGGCACGTCGCGATCCAGATCGTGGGCGAGCATGTCGCCCCGCGTCACGATCCCCAGGCACCGACCGTCCTCGTCGACCAGAGGGAATGCCCCGTGATCGCCGCGGGCGATCCGGTCGGCGATCGTCCCGACGAGTTCGCTTCCGTCGACGGATTCGACGAGCCGGTTCATGACGTCGGTGACGGCCGTCGTACGCAGCGAGTCACTGACCAGTTCACCACCGACCCGGATGCCTCTGCGGGACAGCTTTTCGGTGTAGATGCTGTCGGTCGAGAGAGCGGTGAAGACCAGGGCGGCGAGCACGCTCGCCAGCATCAACGGCATCATCACATCGAAGTCGCGGGTCAGCTCGAACACGAACACGATCGCCGTCAGCGGAGCCCGAGCCGCCGCCCCGAAGATGGCGGCCATGGCGACGACGGCGAACGCACCCTCCGAGATCGCCACCCCCGGTGCGAGCTCGAGCACGATCGCGGCCAGCAGACCACCGAATGTCGCGCCGATCAGCAGCACCGGTGCGAGGGTGCCGCCGGACGTGCCCGAGCCGAGGGCGATCCACCACGCAACCAACTTGGCCACCAGCAGTGCCGCCAGCGTGGCGAGGGTCAACTCGCCCGCCAGGACGTCATCGATCACGTTGTAGCCGACCCCGAGCGAGCGAGGTACCAGCAGGCCGATCGAGGCGAAACCGAGCGCTCCAACGAGGGGACGCCAGAAGATCGGCACGGACGAGGTCCGGAAGACTCGCTCGGCGGCGAACAAACCCTTGGCGATCACCACGGCGACGAGTCCGCTGGCGACTCCGAGGACCGCGTACAGGGGCAACGCGCTGAGACCGGCGTAGTCGTGCGTGGGCACATCGAAGAGCGGACCGGTGCCGAAGACCGCTGAATGGATGGCCCCGGCGATCGACGTGGCCACCACGAGGGGCACCAGGGACCGGATCGACAGCTCGAAGAGGAGCAATTCGATCGCCAGCAGGATTGCTGCCAGCGGCGCTCCGAACGTTGCCGCCATGCCGGCGGCCGCGCCCGACGCCAGGAGGATCTTGCGTTCGGACGGCGTCACCGGCAGGATCTGGCCGACCAGTGAACCGAGGGCTCCCCCGGTGACGATGATCGGCCCTTCAGCCCCGAACGGCGCCCCCGTTCCAATCGCCACCGCCGCCGACAGAGGCTTGGCCAGCGCGGCCCGCGGTGCGATACGACTCTGTCCACGCAGTACCGCCTCCATGGCTTCGGGGATGCCGTGACCTCGGATGATCGGCGCATACCGGGCCATGGCGGCGATGACGATTGCCCCGATCGCGGCAGCGATCGGCAAGCGGGGTGACGGGTCGAGTGCGGAGATCTCGGGGATCTCGCCCCAACCCCACTGCCCGAGGAGTGCAACCCCGGTGATGAGTCCGATGGTGCGGACCAGCAGGTAGGCGGCTCCGCCGGCCGAGCCGCCCACGAATGCCGCCAGTGAGACAAGCAGGAGGAGGCGCCGGCCGGGTGCCGAACCCCGGTCCGCCATCAGCGGCGGGCAACGAGCACGGGTTTGCTGCCGAGTCCTGTCCGCTGCACACCCTCAACATACCTGGCGGGGTCAGCCGCAGCTCGGTGAGGCTCGATGCCGGTTACCGGACGGCTACCGAACCGGGGTGACCTCGACCTCGAAGTTGTCGAACGCGTGGCTTGTTTGAATCCCTGCACCTCGTTGGGTGCTGTTGCTGCGAAGCAGGCCGAAACAGATTTCTTCACCGTTGGTCGAGAAGTCCGGGAATCCGAGATCGGGATCGAAGTCGGTCGCAGTGGCGGTTCGCGAAGGCTTTGATCTCCGTATTCGGTCTCCCGATGCTCATCGCTCGGTTCCTGTCACGCAGATTCGAGATGTAGGTGTGGAGCGACTGCTTGACCGACCGCCTGGGTCGTCGCCCCACACGCCGTCGAGGATCGCGTTCGGAAGTGTGGATCGCTCGAACGAGGCTTCGGCAGAGACCGTCACTGGTTCCCCCCAGCGAAGCTACCCCACGATCCGTCGGCGGGAATCGCCACCTTCCGTACCTGCACGCTCGATCTCCTGCTCCCGCCAGCGTCGTTCACCACTTTTGGGCGGCAGTGAACCGCCGTCAAGCGGATTTCGCGAAGCGCTGACGCCGTCCCCGACCGGCACCGTCCTGGTTCATGTCGGCGACGACACGATCTGGTAGCCGGCGCGTGAGAGGAACGTAGGCATGCCCCGGACCGCCTCACGATCCTTGTCCTTGACATCCTCGCTCAACTCGTCCCACGGGATCAGAAACGGCGTGGTCTTGGCCTCGATGTCCTTGGGCCCGGGCGTCCATCCGGAGCGGAGCCGATCCTCGATGAACCGTTCGTGCTCCATCTTCGCCATCACTTCGACCTCATCAGGAGTGAAGACCACGTCACTGGCATCCAAATCGGTCAACGGAGCGATGGCTTTTCCGATCGCGGCAAGCTTGGTCCCGATGTGGGCGGCCTGATCGCGGCTCGACTCCTTCAGCCCCTCGGGGAGCTGTTCCCAGGGCACCATCGAGGGATTGGTGGCGGGGGTGTTCCCTCTTCGCCGCTCGTTTGCCAGGTACTCGTCGTGGATCGCCCGGGCCAGGATCTCGTAGGTGCCGCCGAGGAGGAGGCTCGGTGCCATCGTCTGATCCACCACGTTGAACGAACGGATCCGGTCGACGTGGCCCGGACCGTCGATGAGCCGGCCGAGACTACGGGCATGATCCAGCTCCGCCACCACCAGCGGCTTCGGATTGTTCAGTCGATCGTGGATCGCAAAAGCGGCTTGGAGTGAGGCCGAGTCATCGTCGATACAGACGTAGGCCACGGAGGCGCTGGTACCGACCAGTACCCCACTGTCGAGCGGCTCGATCTCGGTCTCGACGACAACGAGTTTCGCTGCGTGGTCGAGGTGTGGATAGTGGCTGCGCAGCCGATTGAGCGTGGTCACGGCCTGCGGATCGAGGACCGTGACGACGAGATTCCCGTCTGCGTCGGGCCTCGCCCGCCATTGACGGGCCAGCTCGACGACCACACTCCGGCCGAGTCGGTTCAGACCGACCACCATCACGTTGGGGTCGTCGCCGCGCTGATCGGACAGGAACGGTGGGTGTGCCCTGAGCAGCAGCCGGGCCCCCAATTCGTCGGTGTTGAAGAAGTCGAGGCGGGAGCCGGGGCGCGAGGGGGCGGCGAGTTCCTCGGCGCGGAGGAGTGCGCAGAGGTCGGGATCGCGAACCCTGGCGAGACACACCAGAGCCGGACCCTGCCTTCGGGACACGACTTCGGACGCGCCGAGTACGACGTCGGCGTTGGTGTCGTCGGCTCCGATCGTCGAGATGAGATAGGCGGCTCGGTCCAGGCGGACCCGTTCGAGCACGGCGCGATGGCGAGCGTCGCCGAAGACGATGACCGCGCCTTGCCGGCGTAAGGAGGTGGCGGCCCGGTTCGCCTCGTCGACGTCTATCCCCACTACCCGATGTCCGGCTTCGAGCAGTCCGGCAACGAGTCTGGCTCCAGAAGCGCCGAGGCCGCACACCACGACATGTCCCCGCTCGCGGCGGAGTCGCCACTCCCTGAGCTGGTCCTGGAAGGCAACGGCAACCGCGGCCAGGACGGCCACGGCCGAGACCGTTGGGGCAGCGAGACGAGCTACTTCCAGTTGCCAGGGGGGATTGGCTTCGGGCACGCTGCCGGACTCCAGTGTGAACAACTGCAGACTGAGGTAGACGAGATCGAGCATCGACTTGTCGACGTTCCGACCATCGAAGTACTCGCGAAATCCGACAACGCCGAAGGCGAACGTAACGAGGGTGGCAAGTCCGAGCAGAGGCCATTTGACCGCCTGCCACCACGACAGCCCGAAGCGGACCAGGCGCGTCCCAACGGACGAAGTCCGTTTGCTCGATCTGGTCGGGGGAGGCCTACTCACGGTTCGCCGAGCTCACCCGTGGATCGGGACAATACGGAGGCCCGCAGATGCTAGTAGCTCCGGGATTGCCCGCACGATGAGCCTGTCCTTGTCTCGCGCCGATTCGTTGCCCGCAAGCGATCCCGGTCCGAGGTGGCGCCGCAGTACGAATGGTACTGCTCGATGCGCTCTGCCGCCGTCATCGGGTCCCAGGGCACGAGGTCGGGAGGACCCCGTCGTCGATGGCGAACTCGGGGGCCCAGGACGCAGTCGAGTGATGAAATCGCCGATCGTCCGGGCGCGGTACCGGGCCCGTTCGAATCGACCGCAGATCTCCATGACGGCGGCGGCCAAGCCTTCGGACAGGCACGCTCCGCCCGGTTCGACACTGATCGAAGCATGCTGCTCCTGTGACCTTGCCTCGCTTCTCGAGGCAGGAGTCGTGTCTGCCACGTTCCAATCGAATGTGATGTCGCCGGTGACCACCACGGTTGGTTGGGCGCGATCAGCGACCACGATCCAGCCTCCAGCGGTGAAACTCCTCGCACCCCGTCATTGTCGAACTGTTGGAGGCCGATGCCCAGGGACCTTGGACCTGGTATCGCATCGGTTCGTGATCGTCGCTGAATCCGGTGAAGTTGAGGACTTCGGACTCTTGTCGGGAGGATTGTTGTGGGGAAAACTGGTGCCTGTCAGGGAGCGACGATGAGTCATGACGTGTTTGTCAGTCATTCCTCGAGGGACAAGGTCGTTGCCGATGCGGTGGTGGCGGGGCTCGAACGGGAGTCGTTGCGTTGTTGGGTTGCTCCTCGTGACGTGATTCCGGGGTCGCTGTGGGGGGCGGCGATCATCGAGGCGATCGAGTCGGCTCCGGTGATGGTGTTGATCCTGTCGGCGCACTCGAACGGGTCGCCCCAGGTGTTGAGGGAGGTGGAGCGGGCCGTTGCCACCAACACCATCATCGTGCCGTTCCGCATCGAGGAGATCGACCCGTCGGGGGCGATGGCCTACTACCTGGCTACCGAGCATTGGCTGGATGCGTTGACACCGCCCCTGGAGGCGCACATTGGACGTCTGGCGTCGTCAATTGGGGCGTTGTTGGGCACTGTCGAATCCGACGCCGTACCACCCCCGGCGCCGGCCACGGTACCGACCCCCACTGCGGCGCGGCCCGGCCGTCGTACCCTGATCGTAATCACGGGGACGGTGCTGGCGGTGTTACTGGCCGGGGTCGTGGGCCTCGTCGCCATGACGGGTGGAGGAGACGGTGACACCGCCACAGTCGCCGGTGAACCGGCCACGGTCGCCGCCGACGACCAGACGGCGGCAACCGATGACCAGACGGCGGCAACCGATGACCAGACGGCGGCAACCGATGACCAGACGGCGGCAACCGCCAGCGAGGCCACCGGCGGAGAAACCGCGGGTTCGACCGGAACCGAAACGGCCGCCGAGCTTCAACTCACGAGTTTCGTCTGGGATGACGATGCGGGATGGACCGAACATGCGTCGTGGGTGAGCGGTACGACCGACAACTCGTTCGTTGCCGTTCTCTCGGCGTGGAATTGGGCGCCAGACTATCCGGCGGTCACTGTCCGATTCGACGATTTCATGTCGTCGAGCTCAGGCGACAGCTTCGACACCGATCCTCTGTCCACGATCTGGCAGGTGAACAAACAAGGCGTAGATGGACTTGTTCAGGGTGCTACGGCCAAATCGGCGGGGGCGGACGTTGCAATCGAGGATGGTCAACTCGTCGTCCGTCTGACGGAGGGTCTGGCATCTGTCTTAGGGGAGAAGCGGGTCGATCTCTTCCACGGGGTCAACCTCGACCGGGACTTCGACATCTCCGTGAGATTCAGCCTCGACGAAGACTTCTACTCGGTCGCATCGGGTGGGCTCAGCCTCACCATCGTCTGTACCACCTGCCCCGAGGACTTCCAGGCCGGAATCACGCTGCTGGGAAACTCCTATCAGTCATGGGACGCAGCCGGCGCCCACTACCGCACTCTGAGCGGGACGCCGGCGAATCAGTTGGAAGGCGGCTTGCGGTTGCGTGGAACCATGGTCGAGGGTTGACGGGCGCCGGTCGCGCCAGGGGAAGGCGGGGCGTCTCCCGTGGCCGGCCTCTTCGTTCGGGCTTTGCCTTCAACGAGTTCGGCGAGTTTGATCAGCCGTGCGATCCGGCGCCGTTGCCCGAGCGCGGAGAACGGGGCGACCAGCCGTTCCAGGACGGTGGCGGCGGGGCCTGCCAGCTCGGCGGTGAACCGAACCGTGCAGCCTTGCGGCGTTGCGAGGACCAGGTTGTCGTAGTCGAGCCGCCAGGGCCCGACGGTGGAGTGCCAGCGATAGCCGCCCTCGGGACGGACCTCGTCAACGACCATGGTGGTTGTGGTCGGGGCGAAGAGGGCCCGGGTTTCGCCGACCCATCCGGCTTCGACCCGATCCCGGTCAGACGAGACGGAGGCCACGTGGGGGGACCACAGGCTCCAGGCGTCGACGTCGACCAGCAGCTCGTGCACGGTGGCCGCCGTTGCCGTGGTCGTGGACTCGGTTCGGATCACGAAGCGATCGTGGCCGAGGCGAACCCGCACCCCTGGAGACCCTGCCCGTCGGCACCGGCATGGCGGTCGATCGTGTCGAGCGCCTCGAGCCACCACGAGTTGGGGGCGATCGAGCGGCCGGGGATGGAACCGAGGGTGCGGTCGATCAGCTCGACCAGATCCCGATCGGCCGATGCCAGCGAACGGAGGTCGAGCAGCGAGTCGACGACCCGGCTGGTGGAGACGAACTCGCCGTCGACCAGCGATCTGGCCTCGGCGGTACAGGAGTGAATTGGGTTCTTTCTCATTCTCTCAGTCCTTCCCGAGGGATGGTTTTGCGGTTCAGCCATGACTCGATCCGGCCAGTACCGGCTGATCGTGCTGCGGCGCATCAACCTCGATGAAGATGCACTCGCCGGGACAGATCACGGCGGCATCGATGACGGCATCCTCGTTGTCAGGGTGTACGTCCGCCGGGTCTCTCGACCCACCGGGTTCGTTGTGGACACCGTGCTCGTCCCGCACGTAGGCGATGCCATCCTCGAGCATGACGAACACATCCGGGCACCGGTCGACACAGAGTCCGTCGCCGGTACAGAGGTCTTGATCGATCCAGACCTTCATCTCAGGAAGCGGCCGAGCCGCGGCCGGTGACGAGCTTGTCGAGTCGCCGCATGCCCTGCTTGAATCCGCCGGCGCCGATGGCGCCCAGGACGGGCGCCAGGAACTGCGGGACGTAGCGGATGGACACGTCCTCGAACCACACAAGATCAGCCCCTCCTCCCGAACGGCCCGGTTCGACGGTGAAGCCGGCGGTGCCTCGCAGGACGGGACCGAGCTTTTCGACCTCGCACCGGCCGGTGGCGGTGCCGCCATCCCAGTCGCACGCCTTGACCCGCATGCGATCCTCGAGGCTGGCCGGCCCGATCCCGGTCCACGCCGTGAACTCGGCGCCGACGGCGGTGGGATCTCCGGGTTCGACGTCGACCCTCGTCAACGGGATCCACTTCTCATGACCCTTCCAGTCGACCAACTCGTCCCACACGATGCGGGGTGACGCATCGAACGAGTAGTGGACCTCAAACGTGATGTCAGCCATTGCTATCTCCCTTGTCTCCTCTAGGTCTCTCTGCTGTTCCGGCGGCTCGGTTCGGGTCGAGCTTCTCGATGACACCGGCGCCGACCCGGACCTCAACGTCGTCGCCGGTCCCCACGAACCGGGTCACACCCGAGACGTTGGTGACGGACGGAACGCCGCGTTCCCGCAGCAGGATCGAGCCATGCGACAGGTCGCCGCCGGTCTCGACCACGACCGCGGCCACCCGGGTGAAGGTCGGTATCCATCCGGCATCGACCGAGCGGGCGATCAGCACCGTCGTCGCCGGGTCGAATCCGTCCGGCAGGTCGACCGATGGTTCACGGAGAACCCACGCCCGACCCCGGACCGTGCCGCCGGTCAGCGGCAAGCCCGACAGACGCCGGCCCGACGGTGCGTCGTGGCGCCACGTTGCCGGATCGTCGAAGCGTCTCACGATGGGAGGCGGATCGAGCGCCGCCAGTTCGGTACGTTCCTTCGCTCGGGCGGCCCAGAACGCCGGCTCGGGAACCCAGCCGTCGTCGACAGCCAGGGCCTCGTCAACGGTCAGCAGCCACAGGTCATCGACGGATCGCAACTGCTGCCGTTCGACGGCCTGCTCCGCCAGGGACACCAGGGATCGCCGGATGGTGGCGAAGCCGATCATCGCCCGGTCGCGCAGCGCCTCGCGGGCTGCAAGTGGTTTGCGGGCCGCGGCCCAGACCGGCCAGGTCACGGCGGTGCGAATCCGACGACGCCTGTTGCGGCTGTCGCCGGCGCCGTTGTCTCCATCGGGGTCCGAGACCTCGGCGGTGGAGCCGACGGTCGCCGATGCCCGCGCCGAGAGATCGCCCAGCAGCTCCGGGGCGTCGGCGAACCGCGGCCGGGCGATGTCGGACTCGTAGACTCCCCGATGCCCGAACCTGGTCAAGAACTCGTCGACGGCCATGGCCCCGTGGCGCACCTCGTCGAGCGCCTCGGCCAGCTCCGCGGTGATCGTGCGGTGGCGGCCGGCATGATCGGCCAACGTTCCGGCTCGCCGCAACAAAGCCAGCGGCGGTCCGATGGCCGAAGACAACGGGAACATGCCGGTGACGAGACCGACGTACGCCTCATGGAGTTGATCCAACGCCTCGCCGAACGTTGCGGCCGGACCGTCGCCGGCGGTGGCCAGCCGACGCTGGTTCCTCTCGGCCCTCACGACGGCCACGACCTGAGCCAGCCCGAGACCGGTCAACACCGGCAACTTTTTCACGAGGCGGGCTAGGTCGGCCGACCGGTCCTTGCTCGGCGGACCGCCGATCGAATCGGCCACCAGCCGGGTCGGCAGGCCGAGGTGGCGAAGGAGGTCCTCCAGCAGCGTGAGGTTGATGAACGGGCGCCCGGCGATCACCTCGAGGAACGGACGGTTGTCGGGCAGGCTGCTGTCGAACCGGCGATACCAGCCGAACAGCTCGTCGCCGGCCCGCTCGATCACGCTGGTCATCAGGTGCGACGGCAGCGGCGGCAGGATCTCGGCATGGTTGGCGATGGTGAACGTCTCGTTGCGTCTGGTCGGCGCGGTGATGGGGCGAAGCTGGATGAGCCAGCAGGTTGTGCCGTCGTCCGCCCACTCGATATCCCAGGGCCGATCACCGGCATGGCGACGAACCCGGTCGAGCAGCGCCTGGAGCCGGCGACGCCATCCGGCGGGCTCCTGTTCGAGGCGGGCCAGGTGGACGGTCTCGCCCCGTTCCTCACCGCCAACCAGTCGCTCGGCGGTTCCGCCCACCACGTTGACGATGTCGTCATAGGTTCCAGGCTCGCTGAAGGCGACCCCGGACCGCGCCGCGTCCACCATGGCCATCACCATGACATCACGGCGCAGCTCGCCGCCCGAGAGGCCGTCGGTCCGGTCGGCGGCCGACGCCCGGACCCGCTCGATTGCCGCCGGCACCTCGTCGAGGGGAACCCGGAGCTCGGTTCGGAACCACCCGGCCAGGCTCGAGTCCTCGTGATCCTCGGCGGAGAAGGCCGAACGGACCGCAACGATCGTCGGTGCGTCGGCGAGGCGGGCGCCCGTCCCGTTGGTCGAGGCCGGCGAGCGAACGGCATCGTCGGCCCAGCGGCGCAGCTCGCCAAGCGACGGAGCCGGCTGCCCGTCGGGCACCACGAGCAGGGCAGGTACCGGCAGTCCGGCCGCGGCGGCCGCGATCAGCCGCCCGGCTTTGCCGGTTGTCGGCACGCCGGCGGTCGTCCGGGGCGCCACGCTCGTCGGGTACGTGAGGTTCATGCGCTCCGCTTTGCAGACACGAGCCGCCTGGCCATGGCCACGATCTCATCGGCGTATTCACCGGGTTGTTCGATCATCGGGAAATGGTCCCAGCCGTCACGGACCACCGTCTCGGCCCCGGGTACCTTGACCTTGAACTCGTCGGCCTGACCCGACCGCAGGACCCGGTCGTCGGCTCCCCACAACAGAACAGCGGGGACGTCGAGAATCGGCTGCACACCGTCGAACCAGGGCCGGTTGATCAGCTCGAACATGTCGCCGAAGGCGGCGCAGTGCCGGTATTCGTCGAAGAACCGGTCGAGGATGTCCTTCGGTGCACCCTGGGGGAAGAACACCCGGCGCAGCAGGGGTCGGGGGAGTGGCGATGAGATCACGCGCTTGACCAGCGCCCGGACCGTCGGGCTGCTCATGATCCGCGGAAACAGCCGGGTGTCGAGGCTGGCGCCGACCGGTGCGTGGAGAATCAGACCGTCGACGAGATCGGGGCGGCGCGACACCAGATCGAGGGCGATGGAGCCGCCGATGCCGTGACCGAGGAGAACCGTGTGTCCTGCGGCCTCGACGCCGGCGTCGAGCATCTCGCCCAGACGGTCGGCGTAGTCGGCCAGTGTCCGAAGCGCAGGGTCGCGGGGGACGGTGGAGAACCCCGGCAGCGTCACGGCGTGCAGCTCCACATCATCGGGGACGTGCGCCGCCATGCGGGCGAAGCGGGAGGCGCCTCCGCCGTTTCCGTGGACGCCCACGATGCGCACGCTCGGCCGGTTCATACCCGCGTCCGTTCGATCAGGGCGGGGATGTCGTGGACGTCGGGGTGGTCGCCGGCGTGTTCGCCCCGGTGAACCCAGGTGATCCGGGCGTGCTCGGAGCCGTCGACCGACGGCTCGATGGCGAACACGGTGGGCAACGTCCAGGGGTCGCCGACCTTGCGGTTGATGAAATGGCCCTGACCCACGGCCTTCAGACCACAGACCCACGCCCGGGCGCCGAACATCTCACGCACGCCGCCCCGCTCGACACCGAAATCGGCGTAGAGGGACCCGGTCGGGTCGGCGATGGCTTGGGCTTGGGAGAACAGTTTCTCGAAGAACATGGGACCCTCGTCAACGGTGCCCTGATACACGAAGACGACCTTCGGGTAGTCGGGGTTGGAGGCTACGGCGTCGGCGAACTCGCCGACCAGTTGGCGGTAGAACAGTCAACCAAAGTGACGCAGGAACACCAGCAGCGTGGTGCCGCCGCCGACCACCTCGGCCAGGGTGGAGCCTTGGAGCTGGTGCCCGTCCAGGGGAGCATCGAGCCGTTCACGGCTCAGCACCGTCGGTGCCTCGACCTGCAGGGCCCTCGGCGGTGTGACACGGGCGATGTTGTGTTCGAGTGCTGACACTGGCGTCTCCGTTGGACCTGGTTTCGAAATCTACGGCTTCGCCTTTGTTCTACGTGTCGGTCACCCGGCGGGATGCAGGCGGCTCGGCCCGCTCGATCGGTCGCCGTTGCGGGAGTGGTAGCCGATTGGCCGTGGTAGTGTAACCGATTGCGTCCATGAGGTCGCATGTCGTAGGAGTCTGGCGAACGCCGCAAAGCCGGAGGTCCGAAGTTGACCACGAGTAGCAGACGAGTGCCCGAAGGTTGGTATCACGCTCAAGGTGATCCCCCCGACACCAACCGCTTCTGGAATGGCGAGGAGTGGGTCGGAGACCCCGTTTCGACCGGTCCCGACGAAGATTTCCGCGAACCGGAGCGACGAGGCGCCGGTCCGACGAGCGACGACCCGTTCCCGTTCCCTGATTGGGCCGTGGCACCGGTGCCGGTCCCTCCGGCGATCAAACCCGATCTCGGTGACACCACCACCGCCCCGGTCGCTGCCGAAGCGGTCGAGACAGGCGAGGTGGTCGTTCCCCCGGCGGTCGCGATGAAGCACGTCGCGCAGGGCGAAGCCGATCAGCGTCGACGGGGGCTGAAGGTCGGCCTGGTGGTTCTGGCCCTCCTGGCGGCAGCCGGGGGGATCGGCTGGTCGATCGCCTGGCTCGCCAACTCGCCGAACGCCACTGCGACCGGTGCGGCATCGGAAACCGATGGTTCCAACGTCGCCAGTGCCGCCGCCACGGACAGCGGCGATCCGGCCGTAGCGTCCGAAGGCGTGGACAGCGGTGACGACGCCGGTCCGGCAAGTCCGACCGCCGACCCGGCCGATTCGGGCGACACCGCCAACCGGCGCGACAACACCGGTGAATTCGTCGTACCGGAGACGCCCGACAATCCCTCGGGGGCCGCCCAGTACACGGTGATGGCCGGCAACAAGGCCTACATGCGGGGCTGGTATCCGACTGCGGAGCTGGCTCAGGGCGCCGTCGCCGATGCCGCCGTGATCATGGGCGGGCCCGAAAACGTCGTCGATGAGACCCAGATCGATCCCCGGGTCGAGATCCAACCGGAGACCTACGCCGTCTACTTCGAGAACTACGTGCTCTTCGAGAGCGACAGTGCGGAGGTCGCCCCGGACTTCTACGAGTTCCTCGGCTACCCGCTGTTCTTCATGATGAACAACGCCGATGCCACCGTGACGGTCGTGGCCTACACCGACGCCCAGGGACCATCCGACTACAATCTCGAGCTGGCCACCCGCCGAGCTGAGGCCGTGCGTGATTTCTGGCTGGCCAACGGCGGCAACGCCGAGCAGATCATCCTCGACCCCCGGGGCGAGGAGGGCGCCGACGCCGACGCCGATGAGGCCGAGGCCCAACTCGATCGCCGGGTCGAGCTGGTGGTCAGCGGCTTCCTCCCCGGCTGATCGCGCCGTCGGCGGTGCCGCTGGTCTGCGGCGACGCTGTCAGGCGTGGGTCTCGTCCCAGCGGGCCAGGACCTGCCGCGGGTGTGGCGCCGCCGACGGAAGCGTCTTCCCGAAGTTCTCGACGCGCGTCTGGTGGTACTGGTCCAGGACCCCGATCCGGCGCGCAATCCAGCGGGCGAGGGTCTGATGGGCAATCAGGAAAACCGGACCGAGGTTCAACAGGATGTCCGCCGCCCAATCGTCGTCGCCGGCATCGTGGGCGAGGGCGGCCATGCCGATGAGCGCTGCTGCGTCGACTCCGTGCTGGAGGCGACCCGACGCACCCAGGCGCGCCTCGGCCAGAATCTCGGCCTCGGCGGCAGCCCGGTGACCGAGTTCCAGGTGGCAGAGCCCCCGCAGTACCGCGAACGGACGGACGCTGATGTCGGCATCCGGGTGATTTTCGATGAGCTCGAGAGCGGCGGATGGATCACCGCTCATGAGCAGGGCGGCTGCGATCCTGGCGTCGAGGAGATAGCCGAAGCCGAAGCCACGTCGGGTGGGCACCATGAGGTCGAGCGCGCCATCATAGTCGCCGGCCAAGAGGCGCATGTCGGCTAGAGCTCGCTTCTTGTGGATGGTCAGCGTAAGCCGTTTCGCGATGTGCGCTGCCGCTTGCGGGTCGGTTTCGGTAAGCATCCCGCAGAGGATGAAGTTGGCCGTCTGCCTCGTCAGTTCATTGGAGGATGACGTGGCCTGCCGAGCCGTGGTCAGGAGTCGAGCTTCGTCCCCCGTGCCAGTGAGGATTACTATCTCAGGCAGCCAGAGCTGTTCGCGGAGCTCGTTGGATGTCGCAGGGCGGCGTCGGCAAAGGCTGCGCCTCCGTCGATGAGATGTTCGCAGTTGTCCAGCACGAGCACCACATCCTTGTCGGCCAGATAGGTCAGGACACGTTCGCTGGGATCCAGCGATCCGGCCTGGAGCTGGAGCGCTTCGGTGACGGCGGTGATCACCTCGTCGGGGTCGACGAAGGGGCTGAGGTCGGCGAAGTGGGCGCCATCGGCGTGGCTCTCCAGCTCCTGGGACGCCACCTCGATGGCGAGCCGGGTCTTGCCGCAGCCCCCGACGCCGGTCAGGGTGACAAGCCGGTGTTCGACCGCCGCCGAACCGAGGAGGAAGATTCCCAATGGCCACCACTACAACCACCACAACCGACGTTCGTCATGTGCGCTGGAGCAGCAGGCGCGAGCTCCGAATCCTGGCCGCAGTCGCCATCCTCGCCAGCGGTCTCGCTGTGTGGACCGGCGGTCGGAGCGGATCGCCGGTCGCAACCGACGACCACACCGACCCGGCGGCCGTGACCGCAGGCCTGTCGCAGGAGCTGCTGGCCGACGAGTTGTCGGCGATCCGCAGTTCCCGGGTGTCGGGGACCGGCTCGACGACCGAGCAGACCGAGTCGGGTTTGTCCGGGGAGCTGCTGAACGAGGAGCTGGCGGCTATCAGGCGCACCACGGCGTCGCGTGGCGTTTCGACCGATGCCTCGATCGGGTCGGGTTTGTCCCGGGAGCTGCTGGCCGAGGAGCTTGCCGCCATTCATGAGAAGTAGGAACGCAGCGGTCTCAGGATGCGCTGGGCACCTGAGCGCCGACGACGTGACCGACGAACGGTATCTCGAACAACCCGTCCGGCGTTGTGTAGTGGGCGAGCGCTTCGCCCACATCGCTCCGGATTCGGGCATAGGTCTGTTCGTCGATCCGCTCGATGAGCGGGGTGCTCTCCACCTCGGTGGCGACCAGAGCGTCGGAGGAGTCGAAGGTGGCGGTGCCGGTCCGGGTCCTGCGGTCGACCGGCCCGAGGCCGGCCTGCTCGAGGCCGGCCACCAGCTCGTCGGCGTCGCCACAGTTCCAGTAGCTGCCAAGCAGCGCTCGGGCCTCCGGTCCTGAGTGGCGGGCGGCGATGTCCACGAAGGGGCGGTAGGCCGGCTGGGCGTCGAGCGACGCCGGGACGGCGAGCCCGATCCACCCACCCGGTCGGGTCACCCGGATCATCTCCGCCACGGCCCGGTCGCGGTCGGGAAAGAACATCATCGCCATCTGGCAGGTGACCGCGTCGAACGTGCCGTCTTCGAAGGGAAGGTCGGCGACATCACCCTGGCGCCAGTCGACATCGGGGGCGACCCGCCGGGCCACGGTGAGCATGGCCCCGTTGAGGTCGACGCCGATGATCGTGCCGTCGTCACCGACCCGATCGACTGCGGTTCTGGCCACGATGCCGGTTCCACAGGCGACGTCGAGCAACGACGTACCGGGGCCGACATGGGCGGCGTCGAGGACGTGGGGTGCCCACTCCTGGAACATGCGGGGGACGAAGGTGGCCTCGTAGGACTCGGCCACCGCCAACGGGATCTGGAATGCTTCTGCGGTGCTCATGGTTCGAGTCTGAGCCGCCGGCGGGACCGCCGTCATCGCCCGAATCGGCCATTGTCGCACGGCACGCAATCACTGCGGGCGGGTTCGATGGTCGGATTTGACCACGCCGGATTCGACCACGCCGGATTCGACCACGCCGGACCCTGGTCAGTCGATCAGGCCCCTGCCGTAGGCGACCGCGGTTGCCGCCGCCCGTGACGACGCACCGAGTTTGGCCCGGATGTTGCTCACGTGGCGGGCGACCGTGTGGGGGCTCAGGGTCAGCCGGTCGGCGATGTCACGGTTGGTGCACCCCTCCGCCACCAGACGGAGCACCTCGACCTCCCGCTCGGTCAGCGGCGTCGTCTCGTCTTCCAGCGAATCCGACGCGTCGTCGAGGTCGTCGTCGACGGCGGAGCGGTCCCCTGCATCGCCGGTCGTCGGTGTGGGATTCGCGTCAAGCCTGGCCAGAAGTGCCGTCGCCCGAACCACATCCGGTTCGGCCCCCAGTCGCTCGAAGTCGGCAATGGCCGACGTCAGCTCGAGCTTGGCGGTCTCGGCGTCTCCCAACCGCTGGGCGGCCAGCCCCGCCAGCTCCTGCTGGCGAGCGCGCTCGTAGGGCACGTCGAGTTGACGCAGCCGGTCAGCCGCCTCCCGGCAACCCCCGAGTGCTTCCCTGGGGTCGCCCGTGGCCAAGAGCACCCGACCGCGTGACCCGGCGGCCAAGGCACCGATCAGGCGGCTCCCGGTGGACCGGTGCAGGCCGTCGAGTTCGTCGACCGCCTCCCGGGCCAGATCAAGCCACTCCTCGTCGGCGTCGCCCGGCCCGATCCCTGCCGCGGCGACCGCGGCCTCGACGAGGGCCACGAGCAGCTGGGCTCGGGGTAGCGGCGCTGAGGACCCGGTGGCGAGCGCGGAACGCAGAGCGGCCGCCGCATCGGCCGCACGACCCTGTCCCAGCCGTAGCAGGGCCAACCCGGGCTGGGGGAGATAGCCGAGTTCATGGGCCCTCATGTAGGCGTCGAGCGCCTCGGACCAGGCGCCGGTGAGCCGGCACAACTCGCCGACCAGATAGAAGGCGTTGGCCGCGTAGCGGGCATCATGGCTGGTCAGCTCGTGGCACGCCCGGCGGGCCTCGGCCTCGGCCGCCCGCCAGTCACCGCGCAGGCAGGCCAACTCCACCGAGTAGACCCGGCACAACCCGGGCCACAGCAGTCCTTCCCGGAGGGTGTCGCACCATTTCATGGCCGCCGAGCTCCACTCGGCTGCTCGGCGGAGGTCACAGCGGCCGTAGCAGGTGGCGATCACGTTGCAGAATACCCATCCGGTGAACAGCGGTTCGAGTTCGGAGTTGATGACGGCCACCATGGCCTCGTCGAGCAGGCCGAAACCGACCTGTTCCCGGCCGAGGTCGAGTTGTGCACACCCTTCCGCCACCAGTGCCATCGCCGACAGATCGGCGTCTCCGTGGGTGGTTGCCAGGCGACGGGCGCGCCCCGCCCGGGCGAGAGCGGTTTCGGGATCGCCGCGGTGGAGGGCGATATCGGCTTCGGCCGCCGCCAACCAGCCCGCCGACAGTGATCCGTCCGGCCCGGAATCGACATGACGCCGGCACCGTTCCAGCCAGCCGTTGGCCACCGCCGTCTCCCCCACCAGGTAGTGCTCGTAGAACAACCGCCAGGTGCACCGGGCCGCCGACTCGTCGTCACCGGCGGCGACGAAACTCCGGTAGGCGGCCCGCCGTGCGCTGTTCGACTCCTCGATCCGATCGGTCCAGAACCGGGCATCGGCCAGCAGCTCGAGTTCCTCACCGCTCAGCTCGTCGAAACGGGCCTCCAGCTCCGTTCCCGCGGCCTCCCACGTGGCGTGAGGCTCGGGTCGTCGATGGATTCCCACCATGGTTTCAATCCTACGACGCCACGTCGTCCGCCCGTGGCCCGCGGGCGCATTGGACGCCCGATGCCAGCAGCCTGGGGTTTTCTCCCGACAGTGATCCAGATCACAGACCGAATCCCCCGATTCCCGGAGACTGATCCTCGACCGGCCGAACATCGATCGGTCTGCTCCCCGGAGCATCACTCGAATGTGGAGGAATCCCATGAAGAAACTTGCCCTGTCCCTGTTGTTCGCAACCGTCGCCGGAGCGCTCACCTTCGGTGCCGCGGCATCACTGCCCGTCAGCTCCCAGAACCTGGGCAGCGGCGGCGTCGGCGTCGTCTCCTGCGACACCGACGGCGTCGAGGTCGGTTACACGCTGGCTCCGAACAAGGCCTACGTCATCGGCATCGTGGTCGACGGCATCGATGCCAACTGCATCGGTCAGACCATCCACTGGGCCATCGAGGACACGTCCAGCGCCGTCATGAACAGCGGCAGCGTGGCCGTCACCTCGGCCACCCAGGACGTCCCGTTCGGAGTCGGGAACGAACTCTATGCCGCCGACATCGGCGAAGTGGGCATCACCATTGCGGGCTGACCGCAGTTCCCACCGGGTGGTGGGGCGGTCGATGCCGCCCCGCCACCGGGCGGTCACGGCCGCCGTCACCATGGCCGCCACCTCCGTCGGTAGGGCCACCCTGGCCAGGGTTGTGGTCGGCCTGATCCTCGTCGCCGCCTGGCACACCTACCTCGCCCCCCGCAGTCTGGGTGGGCCGTTGAGCATGATCTGGGTCAGCGGCCAGAGCATGGAGCCGACGCTCTACACCGGCGACCTCTCCATCCTTCACCGGTCCGACCGGTACGAGGTGGGTGACATCGTCGCCTTCGAAATCCCCGAAGGTGGAACCGTCATCCACCGGGTCGTCGAGATCCATCCCGACGGCTATGAGTTCCTCGGCGACAATCGGGACTTCCGGGATCCATGGATCCTGGACGAGAGCTGGATCAAGGGCCGTCAGATCGGCAGCGTCCCGAAGGCCGCTTTCGTGATGACCTGGCTCGGTCAACCGAAGGTCATGGCCGTGCTGGTCGCCCTGCTGGTTCTGTTGATCCACGTCGGACGGACACCGTCCCGGGAGCGGAACCGAGGCAAGGTTCAAACGTCCGCCAGCGCGTCGAGCGCATAGGCCACGATCTCGTGTCGGTTCATCGCCCGTCCCTGCGCCATCCACTGCTCGCCGTTGTCCATCGCCTCCACGGCGGCCATCGACTGCCGGCGCGCTCTGGTGGTCGCCCCGACCGCCGATGGCGCCCGCATCGACAGATGGCCGATGATGACGGCCGCCACCTGCGGCGACCGGGTCAGCAGGTGGGCTGCACAGGTGCCGAGGGCCAGGTCGAGACCGAACCAGAGGCGCACGTCGTAGCTCCGGGCGATGGCGTCACGCAACGCAGGCGCCGCCTGGTCGTCGTCTCGGGCGGCCAGACAGGTGGCCAGTCCGTTCAGGGACCACACGTACTCCGAGGGGGCATGTGTTTCGCCCAGTCGAATCCCCTCCTGATAGGCGACGATGGCACCGTCGAGATCGGGTGGGTCGATCGATGCCCGGCGTTCACCCCGGAGGAGAGCCGCCCGAGCCAGCGCCATCGGACTGCTCAGCCGGCGGCAGAAGTCGGTGAACCGTTGCTCCTGCTCATCCGAGGGATCGAGAAGCAGAGCCGTGGTCAACGCCATCTGCATCATGAACTCGGCATCGATCGGACGGTCGTGTTCGAGTTCGGACGCAATGGCGGGCACCAGCGCCTCGATCTCCTCGGGCCGGTCCGCGCCGAGCAGCCCGTAGATCATCCAGGCCAGGCACCCGCCGACATAGGGGTCGTCGGGGTGCCGGAGCAGGCCCTCCCGGGCCATCTCGATCGTACGCTCCGGCTCGGCCGCGAAGTAGGCCCAGCCCGCGGCGACCGAATAGGTGGTCGATCGGGTGGCCTCGAGCTCGACGCCAAGCTCCAGTGCGTCGGCGGTCCACTGCCGATGCTCGTTGCGGAGGCGTTCCATGGCGTGCCAGGCGGTGGCGAACACGATCGTCTGCGCTTCGTCCGGTCGTCTGGTGGAAAGCGCCCACCGGTGAGCGGTCCGGAGGTTGTCCCACTCGAGATCGAACCCGATGTCGGCGCGGGCCTGATCGGTGCCAAGCCACCGATCGTGCAGATCGATCGACCGATCGGTGAAGTGGCGGAGATGGCGATTGCGTAGCTCGTCGAGTTCACCCCGGGCGGCGAGCTGCTCGAGACCGTACTGCCGGATGGTCTCGAGCATCCGGTAGCGAGTCGAGCCGGTCGACATGTCGGCGACGACCATCGACTTGTCGACGAGTTCGGCCAGGAGGTCCAGGGCTCGATAGTCGTCGAGTTCGAGCACGGCGACCACGGCGCCGAGGTCGAAGCTCCCGACGAAGACAGCGAGCCGGTCGAACAGGTCCCGCGCCTCATCCGACAGGAGACGGTACGACCAGTCCACGGTCGTCCACAAGGTGCGGTGCCGTTCCACCGGCTGCCGATCCGTGCTCCGCAGCAGCCGGAAGCGGTCGTCGAGCCGCTGCGCAATCTCGAGCGGGGCCATGCTGCGGGTTCGAGCCGCCGCCAGCTCGACCGCCAGCGGTATCCCGTCGAGGCGCCGGCAGATGTCGTCGATCGATTCCCGGTCCGACGGTGACGGATCGAATCGGTTGTCGTGAGCTCGAGCTCGATTGACGAACAGCGTCGCCGCTTCCTCCGATCGGAGAGCCGGAAGGTTCAGAACGTTCTCGCCGGGCACACGAAGTGGTTCCTGGCTGGTGGCCAGGACCGTGACGGTGGGACAGCATGCCATCAGGGCCGAGGCCAGCCCGGCGATCGGGCCGGCCACGTGTTCACAGTTGTCGAGGATCAACAGCATCGTCCGACCGACGCACCAGTCGACGATCGCCTCGCCGGTGGTCAGACCGGGCTGCGGTTGGACCGCGAGTATGGAGGCGACGGCATCGACGGCGTCGTCGGGATCGGTGACGGTGGCCAGCTCGGCCAGCCAGATACCGTCGACGAAGTCGTCTCGACGGTGATGGCCGATCTCGATCGCCGCTCTGGTCTTCCCGATCCCGCCGGGTCCGGTGATGGTCACGATGCCGTCGGCGGACAGCTCGTCGACGACCCGGCGAAGCTGTTCGATGTCGCCGACGTAGTCGCTCGACACCACGGGCAGGTTCCCGGTGAGGGGTCGATCGACCCGCAACGGCAAGTCGGGCCAGGCGTAGTCGGCGGTCGAGACACCAAACAGCTGCACGGGTTCGACGAGCCCGGTCAAGGTGAACGATCCAAGGTCGATCAGTCCGATCCCGCTGCGGCCCGCCAACGGCTCGGCCGTCACGGCCGACAGGAGGATCTGTTGGCCGTTGGCTGCGCTCATGATGCGAGCGGCCTGGTTGACCGCAGTGCCGAAGTAGTTGCCGTCGCGTTCCTCGGCCTCACCGGTGTGCAGTCCCATCCGAACGCTCAGTTGGATCTCGCCGATCCGTGGCTCGGCCCGCAGCAGCCGCTGGATCGTAATAGCCGCGTCGAACGCCGCCGTCGCAGTGGCGAACGCTGCGCCGTAGCCGTCACCGGCAACCGAGAAGACGTAGCCGCCATTGGCTCGAAAGGCCTCGGCCAGTATCTGATCGTGCCCGGCGAGAGCCTGGCCCATCTCCGTTGGGCGGCTATCCCACAGCGGAGTCGAGCCTTCGATGTCGGTGAAGAGGTAGGTGACCGTGCCGGTCGGTGGAGCGGCCTCGGCGAAAAATGGTGATACCACGGGTCGGGTTCAGCCTAGGCGACGAAGGCTTTCCGGTTCCACTATCTCCACCGCGCCGCGGGACAGCCGGATGACGCCACTCCGCTCCAGTTCCTTCAACGTGCGGATGACCGCCTCACGGGTGGCTCCTACCCAGTCGGCCAGCTCCTGGCGGGTTGATCGCAGCCGCGGCTCGCCCGTCTCGCCGGCGTGTGTCGACAGCAGTTGGGCCACCCGGCCCCGAAGCTCATCACCCCGCACGGTGTAGCGTTCGGTCAACGACCGGACTTCGCGGGCGAGACGTCGAAGCTCGTGAAGCGCCAGATCCGGGTCGTCCCGAAGCAGCTGTTCGAGTTCGCGGGCGGTCAACACCACAGCCCGAACCGCATTTCGAGCTTCAACCGTTGCCGAGCGACCGCCGGGATCGAGGGCCGAGAGTTCCCCGATGATCGTGCCCGGGCCCCGGCGGCCCAGCACCACCCGCGTGCCCTGGCGGGTGGTCGTGGTGACCAGAACCTCGCCCTCCAGGATTGCATAGCAGTGGCTGCCGTTGTCACCGTGGTGGACGAGGGGGGAACCGGGTGCGAACTCGACGGTCGTTCCCAGTTGACTGACCGCGTCCCAGAGCACCACGGCGACATCGTAACCGATGGATTCGGTTGCTTTGGTCTCCTACAGCCTCTCTCCCGGCAGCCTGCTTGCCTGGTCGATCCACGACACGAGCCGGGCCTCGTCGATCTCGTCGTCCTCGTGGACGTCGAGATAGCGGACCTCCGGATGCTTGGCCGCCTTCGGCGGTTCGGGGTCGAGCGATGTGCCCCGGAAGAACTGCAGTTGCACATACTTCGTGAAGCAACGAAACGCGATGAACCAGCCCTCACCCTCGATGCCGTAGAAGGGTTGATTCCACTTCACCGCCTTGTGGACGTTGGGGACCGTGCGCACGATCAGATCGTCGAGGTACGCCCCGAGGTCGCGCTTCCACTCGGGCATGGCCGCGATGTAGGCCTGAACCGGACCGTCGCCCTCGCCCTTGGGTATCTGCGGGTTGCCCCCCGACAGCAGCTTCGGCGTCGCGTCTGCCATCAGTTCCCTGCAGTCGTCATGTTGACCGTGAGGGAGCGTCGCCTCGAACGGCTCGGTGCCAAGTGCGTCGTCACGGGATCGGCATCACCCGCAGGGTGTCCGTGGCCCGGGTCTTGACCGACTGTCCGGAGATCACCACCACCCGATCACCGCTCGCCATGCCGAGCCGGTCTCGGGCCAGTCGCAGTGCATCGTCCCGGACCTCGGCGGCGGTGGAACGCTCCTCGGTCAAGGTGGCCCGGGTTCCCCAACTCACCGCAAGCTGGCGGACCGCGGCCTCGCTGGGGCTGAAGGCCAAAATCGGTACCGAGGGCCGGAAGCGGGTGACCGATCGGGCCGTGAACCCGGTACGGGACAAACACACGATGGCCTTGGCATCGACCCGCTCGGCGACCTTGCAGGCCGCCATGGTCAACGCATCGGTCGTGATCGCCGCTGCATCTTTCTGCTTGTCGTCAAAGCGCAGGTCATCGATCACGTCGGCCCAGGCCTCGTGATCGAACTCCTCGTCGGCCCGCTTGATGATCTCGGCCATCGTGGCCACCGCGTTCACCGGGTCGACACCGATGGCGCTCTCACCCGACAACATCAGGGCGCTCGATCCGTCGAACACCGCGTTGGCGACGTCGGAGGCCTCGGCCCTGGTGGGAAATGCGGCGTAGACCATCGACTCGAGCATCTGGGTGGCGGTGATGACCGGCCGCCCCATCGCGATACAGCGGCGGATGATGTGTTTCTGCAGATGCGGCAGTTCCGAGAGGGCGTAGTCGGTACCGAGATCACCTCGGGCCACCATCACGGCACCGCTGGCTTCGACGATGCCATCGAGGTGCTCCACCGCGGCCGCCGTCTCGACCTTGGCCACGAGTAATGGACCGGCCGGCGCCGCCTCGACCCCGACACGGCGAATGTCGTGGGCCGAACGTACGAACGACACGGCGATCATGTCGACGCCGACCTCGATGAAGGCGTCGGCCAGTCGCAGGTCCTCCGGTGTCGGGGTCGGGAGTCGCAGCCGTTCCGATGGAACCTGGAGGCCCGGTCGGCCCTGGACCAGCCCGCCGCGAACCACGCGGGTGACCACCTCGTCGCCACCGACCCCCTCGACCGACATGGCGATGTTGCCGTCGCCGAGCGCAATCCGGTCGCCGGACTGCATGCTGGTGATCAGGTCGGGGTAGTCGACCGAGATCACCTCGGCGGTGCTCCCATCCCGGCCCGACGTGATCAGTACCTCGTGGCCGGCCAGGAGATCGACCCCGCCGTCGGGAAACGGCGCACACCGGATCTTCGGGCCCGGCAGATCGACCATGATCGACAGGTCGGCCCCGGCATCGGCCGCCGCCTCACGGACCCGATGGTAGGTGACGAGGTGATCGTCGAGTGATCCGTGGGCCAGCCCGATCCGGGTGACGTTCATGCCGGCCCGGATCATCTTCTTGATCACGGTCGGGTCGAACGACGCCGGACCTACCGTCGCCACGATCTTCGTACGCCTCATGGTGTCATCTCCAAAGCCCCCGGGGTCTGGTGCACCCACCTTATTCCACCGTCGCTGGGTCCGTCCGATGCGTGAACCAAGATTGCCCGACAAGTACACGCCGACGGCGCCGTGCCCGCCTCGTCGGACCTGCAGATGGTGTCGCGCGAGCTTGTCGCCACCCGCTAGAGGCAGCGGAGCACCAACGGTTGACTCGTATCGATCGAGTCGGCGCTTGGTCCGACGATGTCGAGGTTCGCCACCCAGGTCTGGGAGACGGCTCTGGCGATCTCGGAGTTGGTGAGTCGGCCGCCGTCGTCATCACGGCAGCGGCGGCTGACCACCGTCCAGAGTGACTGCCCGGGAGCCACGATCTCGAGGTTGTCACACGCACTGGCCACCGCCCGCCCCTGCGTTGCCGCCAGATCGACGACTTCCTCCCACCCGTCGTCGCCCCGGTTGGAGATGACCCCGGTGCATCGATCGAGATGGAAGTCGCTCTCGATGTCGTCGGTCGGCGCGTCGAGGCCGACACTCCACATGGTCCCGGCTTCGCCCGGTTCCCCCTGCGGGCCGGGTACCCCCGGCTCGCCCGCCACCCCCTCAGGACCCTGCTCACCCATGGCGCCGTCCCGCCCCGCAGGACCCGGATCGCCGTCGGCGCCGAACACGCCGAGCCCATCTCCGACCAGGATGATCGTTGCGGCCACCACGGCCGCGGCGGCCGCCCCTGCGCCCGCTCCGGCCAGCCCTCCGGCGGCGGCCGATGCGGCGGCCTTCCCGACGAATCCGAGCACCGACCCGGCCGACTTGCTCGCCAGGCGCAGACCGCTGCGTACGGCATCCGTGTAGGCCACCTCGGCCCGCAACTGTCCGAAGTTCCGTAGCGCCCGACCGGACTTGTACTGGGCGATGACACCGCGGATCCCGGACGGAATCATCGGGGCGATCCGCTCCCGCAGGTTGTCCCTGATCTCGTTCATGGCGTCGGAGAGGGCTCCGACGACAAGCGTTCGTCCCTTCTCCAACCACCGTTCGACCTCGGTATCGATTGCGTCCTTGATCTTCTGCTCGTACGTCGACAGCAACTGTCGGACCATCGGGACCGACGTGGCGGCGAGCGACACGGGCCCGGCGATTCCGGCGCCGACAACGGTCAGCTCCCGGTCGATCATCGCCTGCTCCCGGGCTCGAATCCGCTGCAGCTCGTCGACGACCCCGCCGATTACCTCCGATGCGTCGGGCAGCTCCAAATCCCCGCCGTCGCCGGCCGTCGCACGGTCACCCGTCTCGCCTGTTTCGCGGTCTTCGGGTTCGGCTCCGTCGCCGTTTGCAATCGGGAGGAGCGTGTAGGGCACACGCTTCTCGTCCTGGTCGTGCAACGGTAGGCCGACGAAGAGTGCCAGCTGATCGGCGACATGCCCGACGGTGACCGCCGCCGGTACCTCGACCGTCACCTCCGCTCCGTCTTTCCAGAGACTCAGGTCAACCGTCAGATCCATGGTGGGCGGCGTATCCATCGTTGAGCTCCCCTCGAGAGATGGTGTCGCGCCGCCGTCCTCTCACCTGTGAGCCGAAGCTCCGCCTCCCCGCCGCTTGTGTCAGGCGACGGTCCATTCTGATCGAAACCTCGGTCGGTTGCCACCCGAACGTGAGCGGCTCAGCCGGACAGGCCCCGAGCGCCGACACCGGCCGCCGAGATGGGGATCGACGTCGAGGGCCGCAGCGACACCTGTTCCGACCGGACGTTCGGACATTACCGGGCGATAATGAGGCGTAGCCGTCCGAACCTCGGAGGGGAGCCATCCGTACAGATCGTGTAGTCCGTCTGACCGGCCGCCAGGTCAATCTCCTCCTGGAGGTTCTGATCGTCGCCGCGCTCGTGAGCGGGCTGATCTCGTGGGTCGTACCGCTGTCGGCCGCCCGCCCGGTCGTCGTCTTCCACGCAGCCGCCGGGCTGATGATCCTGGTGGTCACGCCGCTGAAGCTGCGGGGGTCTGTGAGAGCCGGCTTCAAACGGGGGCGACCCAGTCGCTGGCTGTCGAGCGCCTTCGGTGTGCTGGTACTGGCGACGATTGCGCTCGGGGCGGCCCACGCCACCGCCCTGTGGTTCGGGGTCGGCTACTGGAGTGCCCTCTGGACCCACCAGCTGATCGGGTTTCTGCTTGCGCCGTTACTCCTGTGGCACGTGGCCACCCGACCCGTACGGCCGTCGACCGCCGATGTCGACCGGCGGGCCGTCCTCGCGACCGGAGCAGCCGGCGCGGCCGCGCTCGGGGTGATCGTCGTCCAGGAGTCGGTGGCCCGCTTGCTGGGCACGGCCGCCGTCGACCGGGTCGGCACCGGCTCGCACGATGCCGGATCGTTCGAGCCCGACGCCATGCCCACGGTTCAGTGGCTCGACGACCGGGTGCCTGCGGACACATCGGCCGACGCCTGGGCTCTGACGATCGCCGGCGACGCGGTCACCGTCGACGATCTGTGGGCTCGATCCCGGCCGATGGTGGCCCGGCTCGACTGTACCGGCGGCTGGTTCGCCGATCAGAGCTGGGACGCGGTTGCGTTGGATGAGCTGCTTCCCCCGGCGGCGACGGCCACCGGGCGAAGCATCATGGTGACCTCGAGCACCGGGTACCGCCGGCTGTTCCCCCTGGTCGACGCCGCCGAGCTCTTCCTCGCCGTCCGCTATGACGGACGCAGGCTGCGTCGGGGCCACGGTGCTCCCGTACGGCTGGTTGCCCCGAACCGGCGAGGCCCGCAGTGGGTCAAATGGGTGATCGACGTGTCCGTGGTCGATCGCCCGTCGTGGCTTCAGCTGCCGCTCCCGCCGACCTGAACCGGCATCGGGGCGGTTGACTTCGCCCGCCGGGTCACGATCCAGCGTTCCCACAGCACCAGCATCGACGGTAACACCAGCACCGACACGAGCGCCGAGCCCATGACGGCCACGATCAACAGAGCGCCGAACTGCTGGAACGGGATCAACGACGACAACAGCAACACGGCGAACCCGATCCCGGTGGTCAGCGCCGAGACCACGAGCGCCGCTCCGGTCGTCGAGAGCGTGCCGGTGATGGCCTCGGCGATCTCGTGACCCTCCCGGCGGAAGTCGAGGAACCGGTGGGTGATGTGAATCGTGTAGTCGACACCAACACCGATGACAACGGCGGCCAGGGTGGCGGTGACCGGACCGAGCGGGATTCCTACCAGCACCATGAACGCAAACAGGAAGACCACCACGGCCGCCACCGGCAACACGGTGATCAACCCGAAGACCGGTCGTCGATCGGAAACGAAGAAGCTGAGTGCCACGAACGCACCTGCGGCGATGATCACGAAGACCACCGACTGCACCTGCAGGTTCGAGATGGCCTCGACGACGTTGGCGTCGACGATCTCACGGGACGTCGCCGTGGCGTCGTCGCCGAAGAGAGCCTCGAGATCGTCGGCCAACTGCATGGTCGCCGTCGATGACGCCGTCTGGGTGCCGACCGAAACCACGAACGCCTCATCGGTCCACACATCGGCCAGGGCAGGAGCCGCCGCGGCGACCACCGCGTCGAGATCCGCACCGTCCGGGGCGACCAGGTCATTGCCCAGGCCCGCGACCTCCGCAGCCTCGGCCACCGCCGGGTCGAACGTCGGCGCGTCGGGCGTGATCAGCCCGCTGACAACGGTCAGTGGCGAGGTGACCTGGACGACTCCGTTGCTGTTGAGGACACCGTCGACGTCGCCGAGACGGCCGCTTGCGTCGGCGGCGGCATTCCAGACCGACGGGTCGGACAGATCGGCCCGAACCAGCACCTGGGTCGTCTCACCGACCGTGCCGCCGAAGTCGGACACGAGCGTGGAGAAGGCCTCGCGGACGATCGAGTCCTCGGGCACGAAGTCGACGAAGCTGAACTTCGATTCGAGGTTGAAGGCGATCACCGCGGAGCCGGCGACCAGCAAGGAGAACACCACCATGGTCGGACCCGGAACCCGCCGGGCCAGGACGGCCGACAGGCCCACGATCCGGTCGAGGAGGCTGCGGTCCGAGCGGCCGAACGCTTCGCTCGTCTCGGCCAGCCGTTCGGGTGCCCGCCGATCGAGCCACAGTCGGGCTGCCGGGAAAAGAGTCACGGTGAACAGAAACGCGGAGGCAATCCCGACCGAGGCGTAGATGCCGAAGTCGACGAGCCCGGAGATCCCGGAGAAGAGGTTGGTGAGGAAGCCGACGATCGTGGTGATCGACGACAGCACCAGCGCCCCGCCGACGACTCGAACCGAACGCCTCATTGCCGCCTCCACGGCCCGGGCTTCCGACAGACCCTTGCGGTAGTTGGCGTTGAGGTGGATGGCGTAGTCGACGCCGAGGCCCACAACCAGGATCGGCACGATCGACGACGGGCCGCCCAGGTTGCCGATCACACCAAGACGCTCCGGCCCGAGCAGGAACGCCATGCCCTGGGAGAACATGATGGCCAGCAGCACACAAAGCAGCGTGAGTCCGGTGTCGGCCAGTGTGCGCCGGACGCGGCGACCGGCGCCGAGGGGCCGTCCGGGGAAGTAGGCGACGAGAAGCAGGAGGGCGATGATCAGCAGCGCCGCCAGCAACAACAGTGGTATCTCGATCGCCGCCTCGTCGGAGGCGACGCCGATCAGCTCGGCCGAAAACGGGATGGCCGACAGTTGCCCGAATCGTTGAACCCGCAGCTCGTCGAGGACCTGGGCCTGGAGCTCGACCAGTCGATCGGTTTCGACGTTGTCGGCCGGGGACTGGAAGAAGGCGACGATCAGGCCGGACGAGGCGGTGCCGGACGTGGCGTCGACGTCGGCGTCGTTCGACAACAATGCCTCGACGAATCCCACTACTTGAGGGGGTGCCTGTTCGAGTCCGGTGGCGAACAGCGTCTTGACCTCCTCGTCGGTCGCAGGCCTCGGCGCCCCGGCTTCGATCGCCTGCTCGACGGGGTTGAGGAAGGTCACGATCGGCCCCGAGCCGGGTTGGTCGACGAGAAGATCGGACAGCCGGGTGCCTTCGTACTCGGCGTTGTCGATCGCCTGACGCACCGCCTCGGTGGCGGCCAAGCCCTCCAGACTGACCACGTCAGGACGGTCCCGGTCGGCGTCGCCGGCTCCGTCACCGCCACGAGCGTTGGAGACAACGAACTGCAACGGGGCCACCGACGCCGCCTCGGAGAGGTTCT
>JAOTVU010000156.1 GCA_029863385.1 Acidimicrobiia bacterium | reverse complement strand
GCCGACGCAACGAGCGCCGAGGCCGTGACCCGCATTTTCGCCGCCAAGGGTCGGCCGGCCGATCACCCGCTCATCGTCCACATCGGGTCCCGTGACGACCTCGAACGTTTCGGCGCCGACGTTCCGCCCGAAGCGGCCAGACTGGTCGATGCCTTCTGGCCGGGACCACTCACGCTGATCGTCGGCCGCGGATCCGAAATCGTGCCCGAGACCACCGGCGGGCGTGACACGGTCGGCCTGCGGATGCCCGATCATTCGGTGGCGCTCGAGCTCCTCGATGCGTTTGCAGCCATCGGATCCGGTGCCGTGGCGGCACCGTCGGCCAATCGGTTCGGCGGGGTGAGCCCCACCACCGCTGCCCACGTCGCCGCCGATCTCGGCACCGAGGTCGAGTTGATACTCGACGGTGGACCATGCCGGGTCGGGGTGGAGTCGACCATCGTCGAGCTGACGGGCCCCGAACCGGTGCTCCTACGACCGGGCGGTATCTCGGCGGTGGAGCTGGAAGCGGTCTTGGGCCGGACGGTGCTCGACGGGCGTGGTGGCCGGTCGCGGGCCTCCGGTATGCTCGAGTCCCACTACGCACCCGACGCCGAGGTCATCCTGCTCGACGGCGAGAAGCCGGCGCCGGTCGACCTCGGACCCGACGACGGTCTGATCAGCGCCGGTGCCCGCCCGGCCGGCGCTCCGCCCGTCGACGGCCGTCGACACTGGTCGCTGCCCGGCGAAGCAGCCGGCTACGCGGCGGGTCTCTACGCGACGCTACGAGCCGCCGATGCCGCCGGGGTCACGAGGTTGTACGTCGTCGTCCCGAGCCGAGGTGAGCTGCTGGGCGCCGTGATGGACCGCCTGGCCAAGGCGGCCGTCGAACGCCCCTGAGTCAGTCCCGGCTGCGCCGGCCCCGCCGGCCGGAGCGACCGCCTCGCGGCTTGGCCACCAACGTGGTGGTCGCAGCGACGACCTCGACCTCGGGCACCGGCTCCTCGCCGTCGAGCACGGCCCGCATCAGCGCTATGTGCTCGGGGGTGCTGCCGCAGCAGGCGCCGATGAGCTGAGCACCAGCGTCGCGGGCCCGGGCGGCGTAGGCCGCCATCACCTCGGGGGTGCCGTCGTAATGCAGCTCCGTGCCCCGCCACTCGGGGATGCCGGCATTGCCCTTCGAGATGATCAGGATGTCGGGGTTGACCTCCCGCATCTGGATGATCGCCGCCTCGGTGTCGGCCAGGTTGTTGCCGCAGTTGGCGCCGATGGCGTCGATGCCGAGTCTGGTGGCCAGCTCGGCCGCCGACGTGCCGGTCACACCCATCATCGTGCGGCCCGCCGTGTCGAAGCTCATGGTGAGACAGATGGGAAGATCGCAGGCCTTGCGGGCGCCGGTGACTGCGGCCTCGCCCTCCTCCAGGGAGCTGATGGTCTCGATCCACAGCACATCGGCGCCACCGGCGGCGAGCCCCTCGGCCTGCTCGGCGAAGGCCGCGGCGCAGGACCCGGGCGACATGGATCCCATGGGCTCCATCAACTCGCCCGTGGGGCCCATCGACCCGGCGACGAGTATCGTGCGACCGGTCTCGGCCAACACCTCGTCGGCAACCTTTCGGGCCAGGCGGGCGGCCTCCGTGTTCAATTCGACGACCCGCTCCTCCAGCTTGTGGAGGGCGAGTCGATAGCGGGTGCCCCCGAACGTATTGGTGAGGATCAGGTCCGACCCGGCGTTGGCATAGGCCCGGTAGGCATCGATGATCACGTCGGGCCTGTCGACGTTCCATGCCTCGGGCGGGTCTCCCGACTGGAGGCCCCGGCGGAAGAGCTCTGTTCCGGTGGCACCGTCGAGGACGAGGAAACCCTTCTCGGCCACGAGATCATGAAGCACGGTCATGCAACTGGATCCTAATGGGGTTTGAGTTACGGAATCTTGCGGTTCACAGGAGTTTTGGCCCCTGGCCAAAACTCGAGGGCTCGCCGGAGGCGAAGCACGGAGGCAGCCCCGCGCCGAAGCCGTCTAGTGTGGCAGGCGATAGGCGTGATCGAGCACCCTCGAACGAAGGAGTCGGGCAATGCTCGCCCGCAGCGGAACCCTGGATCCGGCGAGCGGCTCGTAGCCGGCGATGTCGATTTCCATGCCTCGGGTCAACTCGAGCCAGACGGTGTCGGCCAGCAGGTCGATACGGAGGTCGAAAGCGATGATCGAGGCGTCGGACCCACCGTTGGGTGTTTCGACTTGGGCCAGGCGGCGTTCAGGGGAGCGGCGAAGCGACCACGACAGCAGTGCAGCGGAATCGTCGCATCCCATTTCGTTGCCGTCGATGATCAGGGTCTCGTTGTCGACGAGGACTTCCATGTGCGGCTCTTTCGGTTTCGGCGGATGTCGCTGAGTCACTGATCGGCGCCCGACGACCCCTTGATCTTAATGCCTCGGATTCGGGCTTCGGAAAGAAGCGCGCCCGGAAGGCTGGGCGAAAACACCAGTTTTTTCGAGTTCGTCGTCTCGACGTTCCGGTTTCGTAACACACCGAAGGTCGTCGGCTCCTCGATCTCCACCTCCAGCGCCAATCCGAGCGATCCGGCCGACAGGTCGAGGCCGTCGGCATCGGATCCGATCTCGGCCGGTCCGAGCCGGCTGATCGAAGCCCGGGGGAGCAGCACGGGTTCGGCCAGCTGAAACGGGTCGTGGACGACGAACCCGGCCGGCACGAACACGATCCAGCGTCGCGCCAGCTGGTGGAGGACCCGGCCTCCGAACCAGACGAGCGCGGCGCCGACGACGGCAATGGCGATCCCGGCGACGGGATGCAGACCGTTGAAAGCGAGCGCCCATCCGGTCAGGCCGACGAAGACCGCCAACCAGGCGACCGGAATCGGGCCGAGATAGGCGACGGCCGGGGTACGCAGCGCCATTCGTCGCTCCGAGCCGTAGGCCGAGCCGTTGACCATCACGTCGCCGATGGTGGGCAGCAGGGAGACGGCCGTCAGGAGTGCGCTGTAGCCGATGGCCACCGCCAGGCCCGCCGTCCAACCGACGGAGACGGCGAAGAGCACACCGACCCCGGCCAGCGTCGGCGCCAGGCAGCGTATGGCCGTGAGGCTCACCGGGTGAGGGGTCAGCGTGGCCACCGAGCCGACGAACCAGCCGAGCCACAGCGCTCCCTCGAACAGCCACCGGCCCGGCGTGTCGACGCCGTCGAGCGAACGTCGAAGCTGGGTGCCGGCCGGCAGGGGAGCGATGAGCCACAGCACCCTGAGAGCCCACAACTGCGCCTGGTCGCGATTCACGCACACAGTGTGCCCGAATCCCACCGGACTTCGAGCCGGCCACGACCCGCCGGCGGGTCGTCGTGGCCCCAGAGTTCGGTGGGGGCTCGCTACCATCGTGGAATGGCTGCCGGCAGCAACGATCAGGGCATCGAGTCATCGGAGAGGTCGGCGGACGATCCGGCCGCTCGCATCGAGGCGCTGCGGGCCGAGATTCGTTACCACAACGATCGCTACTACCGCCAGGACGATCCAGAGATCCCCGATGTCGAGTACGACATGCTCGTCCGGGAGCTGCAGCGGCTCGAGGCCGAGCATCCCGAACTCGTCACCGAGGACTCCCCGACCCGCACGGTGGGTGACGCGCCGAGCACGGCGTTCGCCCCGGTAACCCACACCGTTCCGATGATGAGCCTCGACAACGCCTTCGACCGCGAGGAGCTGCAGGGCTGGGCCGACCGGGTGGCCCGTGGTCTCGACCTCGACTCGGCAGCCGCCCCCGTTGGCTATACGTGTGAGTTGAAGATCGACGGCGTGGCCTGCTCGTTGCGCTATGAGAACGGTCGCCTCGTCCAGGCGGCCACCCGGGGCAACGGCAGGGTGGGGGAGGACATCACCGCCAATGTGGCTGGGATCGAGATCATCCCCAATGTGCTGGCGGCCAAACCGCCCTCGGTGGTCGAGGTCCGAGGCGAGATCTACATGCCGATCGCAACGTTCGAAGCGCTGAACGAGGCACAGACCGAAGCGGGGTTACCCCGTTACGCGAACCCTCGCAACACCGCAGCCGGCAGCCTGCGGCAGAAGGATCCCTCGATCACCGCCGATCGGGGGCTGGCGTTCTGGGCCTACCAGCTCGGCGCCGTCGAGGGTGGCCCGAACCTGGCCGCCCACTCCGAGGCGCTCGACTGGCTCGACGAGCTCGGTGTGCCGGTCAATCCCGAGCGCCGGAAGGCGGCGACGATCGACGACGTTGCCGTGTTCGCCGATCACTGGCTCGAGCATCGCCATGATCTGGACTACGAGATCGATGGGGCCGTGGTCAAAGTCGACCGCCTGACCCGCCAGCGAGCGCTCGGCTCCACGGCCAAGGCGCCCCGATGGGCGATCGCCTACAAGTTTCCGCCCGAGGAGCGGACCACGAAGTTGAAAGCCATCGAGGTGTCGATCGGGCGGACCGGGAAAGCCACCCCGTTCGCCGTGCTCGAGCCGGTGTTCGTCGGCGGATCGACCGTTCAGATGGCCACGCTCCACAACGACGACCAGGTCCGGCTGAAGGACGTCCGCCCCGGCGACACGGTGATTGTCCGCAAAGCCGGTGACGTGATTCCCGAGGTCCTCGGGCCGGTTCTGTCCGAGCGGCCCAAAGGCCTGCGCCGTTGGAAGTTCCCGACCCGCTGCCCCACGTGCAACACCGAACTGGTCCGTCCGGAAGACGAGGCCCACACGTTCTGTGTGAACCCGGCCTGTCCGGCCCAACGGCACGCCAGAATCAGCCATTTCGCCTCCCGCGGTGGCACGGACATCGAGGGGCTTGGCGAGAGCCGGGTGGCGCTGTTCCTGGAGCACGGCTTCATCGAAGACCCGGGCGACATCTACGACCTGCCGTGGGACGACATCGCCGCGCTCGACGGCTTCGGGCAGACGTCGATCGACAACCTGGCCTCCGCCATCGAGGCGTCGAAGGACCGCCCACTCGCCAACCTGCTCGTCGGCCTCGGCATACGTCACCTCGGCCCGACCGGTGCCGAGCTGCTGGCCGGCCACTTCGGCCACATCGATGCGATCATGGCCGCCTCGGCCGACGAGATGGCGGCGGTCGACGGGGTCGGGCCCACCATCGCCGGTAGTGTCGCCGCCTACTTCGCCACCGACGAGGCCCGCGCCCTGGTGGAGAAGTTCCGGGCCGCCGGCGTGAACCTGACCGGTCCGGAGGCGTCGTCGGAACCACAGACGCTGGAAGGCATGGCCATCGTGGTCACCGGTTCGCTGGAGGGGTTCAGTCGCAACGGCGTGGCCGACTCCATCAAAGCACGAGGTGGGAAGAGTCCCGGGTCGGTGTCGAAGAAGACCACGGCGCTGGTTGTCGGCAACGAGCCGGGCGCCTCCAAACTGTCGAAGGCTGAGGAACTCGGCGTGCCGATCCTCGACGAGGAGGCCTTCGTCACGCTGCTCGAGACCGGCGAGCTGCCGTCGTCATCGTGACCATCCGGACCCGCTGAGAGCGGGGCCGGCAGGCCATTGCCGATCCCCCCTTTCGAGCACCTGTGCCTTCGCGCCCGACATCGGGATCCCGCATCGGCCATCCGAGGCCGAGATCAGAGGGCGTCGAAGCGGTATTCGGTGCGGAGGGCGCAACTGGCCGACGGGTCGTCGAAGCGGTAGACACAGACGTCGAGCACATTGTCGATGGGCCGCAGCCACTTGCCGTTCGGACACTCGTCGGTCGGCTGGAAAGTGAAGTGGCCCAGCGTGCGGGTCGGAGTGAGCACGTTGGTGATCTCGCCGTTGGCGTCGAGGTTGACGTTCATCTCCTCGGGCGCGATCTCGATGCCGTTGATCGTGAGGCGGGCCCCGTAGCCTCCGGTCAGGTCGACCCCCACCGGCTCGGAACAGGCACTGGCCTCCCCACCTTGAGGAAGGAAGCCCTCGATGATCTGGGTGGCCGGCGGAACTGCGTCGGCGGTCGGGGCCAGCGTGGTGTCGCTGGCCGAGGCGCCCAGTCCGGCGGCTCGGCCACTACCGGTCGAATCGTCCTCACCGTAGACGGCCGCCAGTATCAGCGCCCCGAGCGCAAGCAGCAGAATCCCGGCCGAGATCCATCGTTGGCGGCGTTGCGAGATCACAGACGAGGAGCCTGGAGGTTTGGCCGGTGCGTTCACCTCGCCAGTGTGCCAAGGAGCCACCACCATCTACTACGCCACCACCATCTCCGACGCCGCATCGAGTAGTCTCGTCACATGTCGAGAGCCCCAGTTTCCGGGCATGTGCTCGGGGACCGATACGAATTGCGGGCCCTGATCGGGTCAGGTTCGTCGGCGGAGGTCTTTCACGCAACAGACATTCGGCTCGGTCGTGATGTCGCGGTGAAGCGCCTCCGTAGCGGCTACGCCAATGACCCCCGGTTTCTCAAGCTGTTCCGGGCCGAGGCCCAGCTGGCGGCCCAGCTCAGCCACCCCAACCTGCTGACCGTCTTCGACTGGAGCGATGATCCCGAAACCGGTCCTTTCATCGTCACCGAGATGCTGGGCGGCGGCACGCTCCGCAGCGTGCTCAACCGCACCGGCATCCTCACCGCGCCGCAGGTGGCGTTCATCGGTCTGCAGGCCGCACAGGGTTTGGCGTTCGCCCACGAGCAGGGCCTCGTCCACCGTGACATCAAGCCGGCGAACCTGCTGTTCGGCCACGACGGGCGCGTCAACATCGCCGACTTCGGCATCGCCCGGGCCGTTGCCCAGGCGGCGTGGACCGAACCCGAGGGCGTGCTCATCGGCACGGCCCGATACGCCGCCCCCGAACAGGCGAAGGAAGGCCAGATCGACGGTCTGGCCGACGTCTACTCGCTCTCCCTGTGTTTGATGGAGGCGCTCACCGGAGAGGTTCCCCTCGAACGGGAGAACGCACTGTCCACGATGATGCTCCGCCAGACCGACGACGTGCCGGTGGCTCGTATCCTCGGCGAGTTCGTCACCGATCCGGCCCAGCGCGAACTCCATTCCCCGCTGATCGAACCGCTGGCGCTGGCCGGGCAGGCGCTTCCCGAGCATCGGTCCGATGCAGCGGAACTGCTCGACGGCCTCCTGCGGGCGGTCCAGGAACTGCCCGATCCGGCGCCGCTGCCGCTCGACGACCTGACCGGCTATGGCGAGGCCGCGGTTCAGCCCAACGTGCATTTCGGCCCGAACGGCGAAGTGGTCATCGACGGCGAGGGCAATTCCGACCTTCGTCTGGCCGGTCCGCCTCAGGCCACGGGCAACGGCTCGCTGTCGGCCCCCATCGATCCGGAAGCGCCGACGCTCGGTCCCGACGAGTCGTCCGTCGGCCACCAGCGGGCGGGCCGAAGGCGCGGCCGCTGGAAGTGGATCGTCGGCCTGATCGTGTTCGCCGTGCTGGCCGTCGGGGCGCTCTACGGCGGGATGCTGGTCAGCCGGGCTCAGCCCGAGACCACGGTGATCAACAACACGCTTCCCACGTTCTCGGTCGGTGACTACCTGGGTATGTCGGTCGCCGAGGTCCAGGAGTCGGCGGCCCGCTACGCCTGGACCGTCAACGTGAGCGAGCGGTACCAGGACGGCACCGAAGCCGGGCAGATCCTCTCGCAGCAGCCGGTGCCCGGATTCAAACTCCAGGCCGGCGAGTCGGTGTCGATCGAGGTCTCGCTGGGCCCGGTCCTGCATGCGGTCCCGGAGATCACCGGGCGTACACTCGCCGACGCCACCGCCACCATCGAGGCCATGGATCTCGTGGTGGGCACCGTCGAGGAGATCAACGACGAGGATGTTCCCGCCGCCGTTGTCATGGAGGCCACCGTCGACGGCCGGCCGGTGCAGGTGGCCGACGAGTACGTGACGGGCACCGTGATCGATCTCGTCGTGTCGAGCGGTCCCGAGGCCCGAACCGTTCCGAACCTGGTCGGATTGACCCAGGGCCAAGCCGAAACTCAGCTCAGCGAACGAGGTTTGGCCATCAACATCGCCCAGGACTACTCGGAAACCGTGCCTGAGGGGGACATCATCAGCACCAACCCGGCGGCCGGTGCCGAGATCGCCCGGGGCACCACCGTCACGGTCGTCATTTCCCAGGGGCTGCCGTTCATCACGGTTCCCGAGGTCGTCGGGCTCCGGGCCGCCGAGGCGGCCGACATCCTGGAGGCCGCGGGCTTCGTCGTCGTCGACACCGAGGGCCCACCCAACGGACCGGTCATCAATACCGATCCGGCCGAGGGCACGAGCCACCGGAAAGGCACGAGCATCCGCATCTTCGTCAGCCTCGGCTGACCGCTCGCGGCGTCCGCCTGGTTCTCCTGCGGTGCGGCCCTAGCCGGCGGTGAAGGCGTTGAGCCTGCCGTACATCTCGATGACCAGCGGATCGATCTCACCCGGCGGGGTCGACTGCAGGGCGAGCAGCTTCGAGACGTCGCCCTCGACGAGAATCCTTCCGCCGAAGAACGCCTGCATCAACGCCTCCTGATCCCGGGTCACGAAGGCGGCCTTGGCGGTGTCGTAGTCGACCGTGACCGTCAAATCGGGATCGTCGAGGTGATCGTAGTCGATGATGGTCTGACCCTCGGTCGTGTCGATGTGACCCTCCATGACGTCGGACCCACCGTGAGGGATGGCGGTGATGACGACGTTGATGCGAGCGGCGACCACCGGTTCGGGTAGCCGGTCGGCGTATTCGGCCCGAAGTTCGCGAGCGGCGGTGATCCATTCGGGCGACAGGAAGGGGTGTTCGGCCACCTCCGTGAGGCTACTGTGGTCGGGCGTCGTTGATGACCAGAAACCGGTCTTGGGGCTTCGGTGCCTGTACTCTGGGAACGTGGGGTACAGCAATGGGTTCACCCTCGACGATCAGTTGTGTGTGGCCATCTACAACGCGTCACGGGCAATGACCAGCTGCTACCGGCCGCTCCTCGACCGAATCGGCCTCACCTACAGCCAGTACACGGTCATGCTGGTGCTGTGGGAAACGGATCAGGTCGCCCTCCGGGATCTCGGCGAGCTGCTGCATCTCGACTCGGGAACCTTGTCACCGCTGCTCAAGCGGCTGGAGAGGCAGGGCTTCGTCACCCGACGTCGTGACCATGACGATGAACGGGTGCTGCGTGTGTCGCTGACCGACGAAGGTCGCGACCTCCGGGCCCAGGCCAAGAAGGTCCAGGCCGAAGTGGAGGCGATGACCGGCCTCGACCGCCGGGATCTCGTCACACTCCGCGACGACCTCAACTCGCTGTCGGAGTACATGCGCAACGCTTCGCGGGAACGCTGAGCGCCGCGAACGACCCGGGTCGGAGACGCGACCGGGGTGTCTCCCCGGTTCGAACCGTCGTCAGGATCGTCTCGAAACCAATTAGCCTGGAGCCGTGTCCTCCCACCACGAATCCTCCGGTGCGCCCGCACCGACACCACGGGCCCACCTGACCACCGATGACGTGGCCAAGGTGGCCAGACTCGCTCTCCTCGAGTTGTCGGATGACGAACTGGTCACGTTCACCGGTCAGCTCGACGCCGTCCTCGACCTGGCCGACCAGCTCAATGAGTTCGACATAGGCGACGTCCCACCCACCGCCCACCCGTTCGGCCTGGTCAACGTGTTCCGTGACGACGTCGCCGCGGTCGGGCACGATGCCGAGGTGCTCCGCGAGGAGGCGCTGGCCGCCGGCCCGGAGATCGAGGCCCACCAGTTCAAGGTCCCACCGGCGCTCGGAGAAGCGCCATGAGCACATCCCGATCCCACGACGCCGGATCGGTTCTCGAGATCGCCGCAGCCGTCCGAGCGGGGGAGCGGTCGGCCGTCGATGTGCTCGATCAGCACCTCGCCCGCATCGCCGAGCGCGACGAGGACATCCATGCTTTCAACACCGTGACCGACACCGCGGCCCGCGAGCAGGCGGCCGCCGTCGACGCCGCCGTGGCCGCCGGGGAAACCGTCGGCCCGCTGGCCGGGGTGCCGATCGCGCTGAAGGACAACCTGTGCACCCGGGGCGTAACCACAACCTGCTCGTCGCGCATCCTCGAGCACTGGGTTCCGCCCTACGACGCCACGGTGGTCGAACGGCTGGCCGCCGCCGGTGCCGTCGTCGTCGGCAAGACGAATCTCGACGAGTTCGCCATGGGCTCCTCCACCGAGAACTCCGCCTTCGGTCCGACTCGCAATCCGCTCGACACCGGCCGGGTACCGGGAGGCTCGTCGGGCGGGTCGGCCGCCGCCGTCGCCGCCGGGTTCGCCGCCGCCTCCCTCGGTTCCGACACCGGCGGTTCGATCCGCCAGCCGGCCGCCCTCTGTGGGCTCGTCGGCATGAAGCCGACCTACGGTGCGGTCAGCCGCTACGGTCTCGTGGCCTTCGCCTCCTCGCTCGATCAGATCGGCCCCTTCACCCGCACCGTGGCCGAGTCGGCCGCCGTCTACGATGTCATCGCCGGCCACGACCCGAGGGACTCGACGTCGATCCCCCGGGAACACGTGCCGGTTTCGGGCGTTCTCGACGACGGGATCGACGGACTGCGCGTCGGGGTCATCACCGAGTTGAGCGGTCGCGGCAACGATGCCTTCGAACCCGGTGTCATCGAAGCGGCCCTGTCCGCCGCCGACGCGCTGTCGGCCGCCGGGGCCAAGGTCGAGGACGTCTCGATCCCGACGGCCGTGGCCGGTCTCTCGGCCTACTACATGATCGCCCCCGCCGAGGCGTCGTCGAATCTTGCCCGCTACGACGGTGTCCGCTACGGACTGCGCAAACCCGGCCCGAACACCGCCTCGATGATGGCCGCCTCCCGCACCGCCGGTTTTGGTGACGAGGTCAAGCGGCGGATCATGCTCGGCACCTACGCCCTCTCGGCCGGCTACTACGACGCCTTCTACGGCAAGGCCCAGCGAATCCGCACACTGATGATCCAGGAGTTCGACCGCATCTACGAAAACTTCGATGTGCTGCTGTCACCCACATCGCCCTGCGTGGCCTTCGAGTTCGGCGCCAAAGCCGACCCGGTGACCATGTACTACAACGACGTCTGCACCATCCCGTCGAACCTCACCGGTCAGCCGGCGATGTCGGTGCCCTTCGGAACCGGTGCCCACGGCCTCCCCGTCGGCGTCCAGGTCCTGGCCCCGATGCTAGGCGAGCCGACGATGTACCGGGTGGCGGCCGCACTGGAAGGAGTGGCACCGTGAGCACCGACACGACCGTCGACGCCGAGACGTCGGCGGGCAGGGCCCTCGGCCATGAACCCGACCTGTTGCCCGAGGGGTGGGAGATGGTCATCGGGCTGGAGGTCCACGCCGAGTTGGCCACGGAGTCGAAGATGTTCTCGCCCGC
>JAOTVU010000113.1 GCA_029863385.1 Acidimicrobiia bacterium | reverse complement strand
CGAACCGAACACCAACGTCCACCCGGTCTGCCTCGGTCTGCCCGGAACCCTGCCGGTGGTCAACCGCAAAGCGGTCGAGCTGTCGATCCGCATCGGCCTCGCCCTGAACTGCACGGTCAACCGCTGCATCTGGGCCCGGAAGAACTACTTCTACCCGGACATGGCCAAGGACTACCAGATCAGCCAGTACGACCAGCCGCTCAACACCGATGGTCAGCTCGAGCTTCCGTCCGGTGCCGTGATCGGTATCGAGCGGGCCCACATGGAGGAGGACGCCGGCAAGACGGTGCACGTCGGTGATGACGGCCGGATCAACTCGGCCGGGTATTCGCTCGTCGACTACAACCGGGCCGGCGTCCCACTCATGGAGATCGTGAGCCGTCCCGACATCCGGGGCCCGGAGCAGGCCAAGGAGTACGTGGAGGAGCTGCGGTCGATTCTCGTCGCCATCGGCGCCTCCGATGGCAAGATGGAGGAGGGTTCGCTGCGGGTCGACGCCAACGTGTCTGTCCGCCCTGCGGGCTCCGACGAGTTGCGCACCCGGTGCGAGATCAAGAACGTCAACTCGTTGCGTTCCATCGGCCGGGCCATCACGTACGAGGCGCAGCGTCACGTCCAACTCTACGAGTCAGGCGAGGCGCCGATCCAGGAGACCAGGCACTGGGACGAGGAGGCCGGCCGCACTCGCCCCGGACGGTCCAAGGAGGAGGCGGAGGACTACCGCTATTTCGCCGACCCCGATCTGGTTCCCATCGACCCGTCGCCCGAGTGGATCGCCGAGATCGCGGCTGCGCTCCCGGCGCTGCCCAAGCAGCGACGCGACGCCCTGATCGAGCGGGGCGGCGGCCACGACGAGGCCGCCATCGCCGTCGGCCGGGGGCTCGATGGGCTGGCGCTGGCCGCCATCGAAGCCGGAGCCGACGCCGAGCGGGTGCTCACCCACGTCCGCAACAACCTGGCCGTCGACGGCGCCGAGACTCTCGACGCGGCCCATTTCGCCGAGTTGGTGACGATGGAGACCGGCGGAGCGCTCACCGCCACCCAGGCCAAGCAGGTGCTGGCCGAGATGGTCGAGACCGGCAACGACCCGGCGTCGATCGCCTCCGCCCGTGGCTTCGAGGCCATGGACACGGGCGAACTGGAGGGCCTCGTCGATCAGCTCATCGCCGACCATCCTGACGAGTGGGCCCGCTTCAGGACCGGCGACGACGGCGACCGCAAGAAGATGCAGGGTTTCTTCACCGGCCAAGTCATGAAGGCCACCAGAGGCCAGGCCGACGGCAGGATCGTCAACCAGCTCCTGTCGGCCAAAGCCAACGGTTGACGGCGACGGCCTCGCCCGCCATCGCCTCGGCGCCCGGCGGCGCCGACGCCCGACGGTACATTTTTCCGACGTTCTGGTAAACCGGGAGTGGCGGTTGGGCGTCTAGGGACTTGATGAGGGTGGTGACGATGGAAGGAAGGCAAGGTGGTGCCGCTGCGCCTCGTGCCGAACCATCGTTGTCAGCGCTCTACGACAGTCACTACAAGAACATGGTCAGACTGGCGTCCATGTACCTCGACCAGCGGGAAGCCGCTGAGGAAGTCGTCCAGGACGCTTTCGTGAAACTCCTGAAAGGCAAGTACCGGATCGCCCAGGGAGCCGAGGCGGCCTATCTCAGGCGGATGGTCGTCAACGGTGCCCACTCGGCCCTCCGCAAGCGACGGGTTCGTCGGCGCCATGCAGTTGACGAGGTGAAGCCCGTCGCCGCGGCCGAGGACGAGGGCGTCGACCGCAGCGAACGTGAACGGATCCTCCATGGAATACGCCAACTCCCAAAGAACCAAGCGGCCGTGATCGTGTTGCGGTACTACCTCGATCTGTCCGAGGCCGAGATCGCCGAGACCCTGGGAATCGCCCGCGGCTCGGTCAAATCGCACGCCCATCGCGGTCTGGCCAGACTGCAGAAGATCCTCGGCCCCCAGGCGGGCCGGCAACCGAAACGAGACGCCGCGGACAGCGAGCAACAAGACGAGCAACAGGAGGTGAGCGATGGCCTCACCTGATGACTTCCGCAACCTGGAGCAGCAACTGACGAGGGCCCTGCGGGCCCACGGCGACTCGGTCGAGCCGTCCCCGGACGCGTACAGCCGTTTGGCCCGGATGGTCGACGAAACCCCCGCCCGGTCCCGATGGATCGGAGGCCTCCTGGCCCCACGTGCGACCGCCCTGTCGGGCGACTCCCTTCGACCTCTTGTGTTCGTGACCGCAATGCTCGCCGTCTCGGGCCTCGGCGGCTACAGCCTGCTCAGCCTGGCGTCGTCACCGGCCGAGACCGCCACCGCCGCCCCCGCCACGGCCGATGTATCGGATCTCGTTGGTCGGGACGAGCCCTCCACGGAAGCCGAGGCGGCGGCGATCGAAGCGGACCGGGTCGAAGACGCCGAGTCGACATCGTCCGACGCCCGCATGGCCGACAGCACCGAAGGTTCTCCCCGCTCGTCGGTGCCGTCGGTTTCGGCCAGGGCCGGAACGGCTTCCGCCGCAGCCATCAGCCCGGTCGAGCAGTACGCTGGCCTCACCTACTCGCCTGTTCGCGTCACCGGACTGGAGGCCGCTCGGGCCTTCCTCGATCTGCTCGCCGTCGACGCCATCGACGGTACCGAGGATGTCGAGCTGGAAGAGCGAAACGATCGTGTGATCGTCCGCTCGACCGACGCCTCATCCGACACCGATGCGTCGATCCTCACGACGCTGACCATCGAGGCCAAGGGCGACGGGTTCATGGTGGTCGATGCCCGATCCGACCGGCTCGAGCTGTCGATCGACAGCACAACCACCATCGATCCGACGGCGGACGACATCGTGGACGGCGCCGTGGTGGCAGGACCGGTCGAGGTGAGCGGCACGACGGAGTACCCGACGGCCGACGTGACGGTCGCCCTCCGGTCGGTCATCGACGGTTCGTTGCTGGGCGCGTCGTCGGCATCACCCGAACCGGGCGGCGATGACCGCGCCGACTATCGGTTGACCATACCGGTCACCGGCGCCGAACGGGTTTGGGTGGTGGCCACCACCACGAGTCCGGACGACGGTGCCCGCTCTCTGGCCGCCCGGTCCGTCCTCTACAGCGCCCGCCGCGACCCCGCCAGCTACACCGTCGTCGGGCTCCCGCCCGACGACCCCGACGGTGGCCTGGTCGTCCGCTCGGCTCCGAACGGTCAGGCCGTCGGGATCATCGAGCTTGGTTCGACCGGTGTCCGCCGGCGGCCGGTGCCGCCGCGAACGGTCGACGGTCTCACCTGGTGGGCGGTCGGCGATTCGACTGGTCTCGAGGGCTGGGCGGCGGCTCGCTATCTTGCCGTCGACGAGTCCCCGGCCGAGACAACGATGGTGGAGTTGGCCCGAGCGGTGATCGCGGCGGTCACCGAGGGTGACCTCACGGCGGCCGAAGGTATCGGGCTGAGCCGGCCGGTCTTCGTCGGCTCGATCGTCGACCCCCGCCCGATCTCCGGTCCGGCCGACGTCCAGGCTCTCCTGGCGACGAGGCGACGGGTGGTCAACGGTGGCGGTGATCGCAGCACACTCGCCGACTTCTACGGTTTCGACCGCTGGAGTGATGCCGAGGTGTTCGTTCCGAAGGGCTATCGGGAGGACGGCGCCGCCGAGCGAGCCCACGCCTTCTTCGGTGATCTGCCGTCGGTGGTCATCCGATCGTTGAATCCCGCCACCGGTGGCTGGGAGCGGGTGCACCTGTTCGTCAGCCGCAACGGCGACCGGCCGACCCTGGTCGGCATGGTGGTGGAGGCGGAACCACTGCGGGATTCAGCGGAGGCATCAGCGGAGCCGGCAACGGCGTCCCGGGCCGGCACCGACGAATAGCGGCGTCGCGCCTCACACACCGAGAACGAGCCAGCGGTCCGATCGCCACCGCCACCACAGGAAGAAGGCCCGGGTTGTCATGAACACCGTGATCGCCGCCCACAACCAGTTCAGGTCGCGCCCAGACTCGAGCAGCCACCACGCTTCCAGCGCGAACACAGCGGCCGATACCATCATCGTCCGGCCGAGATAGGACATGTCACCGGCACCGATGAGAATGCCGTCGAGGGCGAACACGTAGCCGTTGAGCGGCTGGGTGAGTGCAACCCACACCAAGACCGCGGTCGTGGCCGCCACGACCTCCGGATCCGCGCTGAAGATCCGGGCCAACGGTTCCCGGCCGACCATCACGATCACGGCCATGACCGCGGCGACCGCGATGTCGAGCTGGATCATCCGTCGGGCGGCTGCCCTGGCCTTCGCCGCCGACCCAGCGCCCAACCACTTTCCGGTCAGTGCCTGACCGGCGATTGCCACCGCGTCGAGGGCCAGGGCCAGCGTCGACCAGATCTGAATTCCGACCTGGTAGGCGGCGAGCGGCGCGGTGCCGATGCGGGCGGCAACCGCCGCGGCCAGCGTGAACGATCCTCGCAGGCCGATCGACCGCAGGACGAGGGCCCGACCGAGCCAGGCGAGCGCTCGGATGGCACCGGGATCGGGACGCAGCCCGACACCGGCCGAACGGCACCACCGCACGATGCGGTGCACGAAGATCGACCCGGTGGCCACCTGGGCGATGACCGTCGCCAGGGCCGACGCGCCGATCCCGTAACCGAGAAACGCGACGAGCACCACCTCGATGACCAGGTTGGCCACCGCACCGGCCACGGCGATGACCAGCGGCGTCCGGGTGTCCTGGCGACCGTTGAACGCCCCGGACCCGGCCAGCACGAGGAACATGAACGGGAGGCCGACAAGGCTGATGCGCAGGTACCGCGTCGCCGCAACCATTGGCTCCCCCGCCCCGCCGAGGATGCGCAGCAGCCACTGATCGGTGAGGCCGATGACGAGTGTGAAGGCCAAACCCAACAGGGCGGCCAGCCACAGTCCCTGCAGCGATTGGTAGGCGGCATCGTCGTCTCTTCGGGCTCCGACCAGACGGGCGACACTCGCCGTCGTGCCGTAGGCGAGGAAGATGACGAGTGCGTGTGTCGACAAGAGCACCGTCGAGGCCAGAGCCAGACCGGCCAGCTCGTTGGTGCCAAGCCGCCCGACGATGGCCGTGTCGGCCAGGACATAGAGGGGCTCGGCCACCAGCGTGCCCAGTGCCGGCACGGCCAGCCGGGCGATGTCGCGGTCATATGGCGAGCGCAGATGTCGGGTCACCGCGCCGGGACTGTTTGCCATCGCCTGAGTATGCCCGCGGCCGTCGACGGTCGGAGCGTCGGGCGGGATCGGGCCGTGGAGCCGGGCGCCGCCCGTCGCGACCATCGACCCTCGGTGGGCGGCTGTAGGGTGGAGCAGTGCTCGACGAGTCGACCAGTTGCTACCGCCACCCGCAGTCGAAGGCCGCGGTCGAATGCCAACGTTGTGGACGTCCGATCTGCCCCCAGTGCATGCACCAGGCCTCCGTGGGGCACCACTGTCCGGAATGCGTGTCCGGCCAGGGCCAACAGGTCTACTCCGCTCGGAGCCTGATGAATCAACGCCCTCCGGTGACCACGGCGCTCGTCGTCGCCAACGTGATCGCCTTCGTCTTCCAGCTCGGAACCAACGGCGCTCTCACCCGATGGGGTCTATTGCTCGGTCCCGCGATCGAATTCGGCGAGTGGTGGCGCGTCGTGACCGGTGGTTTCCTCCACGCCAGTCTCCTCCATATCGGCTTCAACATGTATGCGCTGTGGATCTTCGGCCCCACCCTGGAGAAGGGCGTTGGAGCGGTTCGGTTTTCGCTGATCTACGCGGCCGGCCTGTTCGGTTCCTCGTTGGCCGTGCTCCTGTTCGACTTCAACCAGCAAACTCTCGGCGCGTCGGGTGCTGTCCTGGGCCTGGCCGGCGGGCTGGCAGCCGTGCTGATGACCCGGGGCATCAACCTGTTCCAGACGTCGCTCGGGGCGATCTTCCTGATCAACCTGGCGCTGCCCATTCTGGTACCTCGGATCTCGTTCTGGGGCCATTTCGGCGGCATCATCGGCGGCTTCCTGGCGGGCCTGGCCGTGTCCTGGCTGCCGGAGCGGGCCGGAGTGGCCGATCGGGCCGCTACCGCCGTGGCCGCAGCCTTGATGGTCGGGTTGTTCGCCGCTTCCCTGTTCATCGGGCAAAACGGAAGCCTTGCCTTCGGCTGACGATCCCGATCAACGTCGCTGCCCTGATCGGGTGGGGACCGCACGTCGAGTGACTCGGCCTACCCGTCCTACCCGGCCGGCGCGGCCGGCAAACGAGGCGTGAAGTCGTGGCTGAAGATCGTCTCGTTTCTCCAGTTGCGGGCTTCGAGCGTGACCGAGACCGAGTTGCCGTCGTCGGTTATGTCGACCAGGCCGAATTGGCCGCCGCCTTCGACCACCTCGCCGCTGTAGGGTCCGCCCTTGATACTTCCAGGCCGGTCGAGCGCCGCCGCGTGCAGCAGCGGGAAACCCGGACCGGGCTCTGAGGAGTAGTTGGTGTTGGAGCCGTCGTCGTAGGCCACCATGTGGGCGTCACCGGCGATCATCACCAGGTTCTCGATGTCGTTGTCGGCGATGACCTCGGCGATCTCGGCTCGTTCGTCGGGAAAACCGGACCACATGTCGTCGCCCGTATCGCCGACCCAGGGGACAGGATTGAACCACAGTACGAGCGCATGGGTTTTCGACGACGTCTCGAGTTCGTTGATGAGCCACTCCTTCTGCTCGGTGCCGAGCATCGTGACGCCGGGGACCCGTGCCGATCGGGCGTCGGTCAGAATCACCCGAACCCGTCCAACGGTGAAGCTCTGATGGACCGACGACCGGGGACCGGCCAACGGGTAGGACGGAACGTAGGTCCGGTAGACGTCCATCGCCGCTGCCCGTCCCGCTGAGAGCGCGCTTCCGTTGTCGAATCCGTAGTCGTGATCGTCCCATACGTAGGCGATGGGCACCGAACGGTACAGCTCCGACTGGGCCGGTCGGGTCAGCGTCAGGTCGAGTACCTCCTCGAAGCGGCCCCTGTCCTCGACCGCAATGTCGCCGTAGTGAAGGTCGCCGGTGATGACGTAGAGGAGGGGATCGGTGGCGGCGATGGCGTCGAACACGGCGCCGTTCGAGCCGACCCGGGCGCAGGAACCGACGGCGATACGGAACGACGTTGGACCTGTTGGGAAGGTCGCAAAGCGTCCCCTGCGACCGGAGTCGACGCGACCGTCGACCTCGACGGCGTAGTGATACCCGGTCGCCGGCGTCAGCCCACCGATCGAGAAGGTGGCGACGCTGGCCTCGACCGATTCGGGCTCGACGGTCCGGCCGGCCTCGAGAGCGGGGTCCTCGGAGACGATCAGACGGACGCGGTCATCTCCGGTCGTCTTGATCGTCACCCGGGCGCTCGACTCGGAGACGGCGCCCGACCACGCCCACTCGACCTCCGACTCCGGGAGTTCGGTGAGCGCCGACTCCGGATGGGTCGGACCCCAGATGTTCTCGTAGACGTACAGGCCGACACCGAACCCGGCGGCCACGGCGGCGGCAGCAAGGCCCAGAACGACAAGGGCCGTCGTGCGTTGACGGGTGTTGAGATCGACGACGAACCACAGCACGGCGGGCACGGCGAGGGCGCCCACGACGATCACTGCATGACTGGTGATGAGCTGATGTTGGGCGAAGGCCAACAGGGCTGCGGCGGAGAATCCGCAGATGATGCCGCCGGCCATCTCGAAGCGAAGTGCGATCAGCGCGCCGACCACGAAGACGGCCGTCACGATGGGGAGGATCGAGACCGTGAACTGGGTTCCCCCCGGTCGGTATTCAAACCAGCCGGCACGGTTGGCCCACCAACTCAGGACGACGACGAGAACGGCGACCACGAACCCGGAACGGCGGATCCACGACACCGTCGACGACTCGAAGCGAAACAGGGTGGCGACGTCGCTGTCGGGAGCGCTCATGAGGCGAAGTATGCCGGTGGCCATGGGCCCGGGAGAACGTCGGTCTCCAGGGCCCTGCGCCGGCAGTCGTCACCCGAGGCGTTGCTGTTGGTCAACCGATCTACCCCTGGGTCCGAAAACGCTTGGTCGTCTATGAGTTTGCCGCACGCCGACCATGAGGAACGCCATTTCTACGTGCCGCTGCTGCAGGACGATCTGACCCGGGAGCTCGAACACCGGCTGCTCCATCACCTCGAGGAGGAGGAGCGTGAGGTCTTCCAGCTGGCCGGGAAGGTGCTCAGCGAGGAACAGAAGACCGATCTGGCCCAAAGCTATCGATCGGCCATGCAACAGGCCAGGCGGGAGGCCCATCAGGGCTGACCCGATGCCCTGGCGAGCCGATTGGCGTTCGGGCGCTCCAGATGGCCACCATGGGCTGATGACGAACGACCCCGGCCGGTGAGAGCCTACGAGCGGCTGATCGCCATCTGCATCTCCACCGTGATGGTCATGGCCGGCCAGGGCGTGGTCTCGCCGGTGTTGCCGCTGTTCGCCGACAGTTTCGGCGTGTCCACCGCAATGGTCGGCGCCACGGTGACGGCCTTCGGTCTGGCCAGGTTGATCACCAACGTACCGGCCGGGCTGTTCGCAGACCGCAACGGCCGCCGGCTGCTGCTCGTCGGCGGTCCGCTTGTCACGGCGATCGGAATGCTGGGATCAGGTCTGTCCGGATCGATCTGGCTGCTGCTCGCCTTCCGGTTTGTCGCCGGACTCGGTTCCGGTCTCTACATGACCGGCGCCCAGATCTACGTGCTCGATATCGCCGAACCGCACCAGACGGCCCGGTTCATCGCCATCAACCAGGCGGCGCTGCTGGTCGGCGTCAGCATCGGGCCGGCCATCGGCGGGGTTCTGGCCGACCGATACGGGTTGGCCTCACCGTTTCTCGTCGTGGCAGCCGCTGCGCTGCTGACCGCCGTCTACGGCTACATCCGCCTGCCCGAGACGCTGGTGGAGCGAGGTGCGGAGTCCGGCGACGAGTTCGCCGCGGGGCCCCTGGCCGGCTCGGAGTCGTCGGGGGGCCCTACGACGGTATCACGCTGGTCGGTCCTGGGATCGATCGACTTCATCGCGGTCGGCCTGGTCTCCTTCGCCGTGTTCTCGATCCGTGCCGGGGTTCGCCAGACACTGGTCCCGCTGCAACTCAACCAGGAGTTCGGACTCGGTGTCGACGACCTGGGCGCTCTGTTCACCGCGCTCGGTTTCATCGGGATCGTGCTCATCGGTCCGGCTGGTTGGGCCGCCGACCGGTTCAACCGGAAGGTCATCATCGTCCCGACCGCCCTGCTGATGGCGGTTGGAATCGGTGTCGTGTCCATCGCCGACACCCTGACGGTGTTCATCGCCGGACTCACCATCTCCGCAGTCGGGTCGAGCATCACCGGTCCGGCTCCGGCGGCCTATGTGGCCGACCTGGTTTCGGAGGATCGGCGGGGTCAGGCCATGGGCCTGTACCGAACGGCCGGCGATTTCGGGGTCGTCGCCGCACCGGTTGTCGGCGGTGCGGTGGCCGACCTCGTGTCGATTCCGTTCGCCATCGCCATGAACGCCGCTCTGGTCGGGGCGGCCGGCCTGTTCTTCCTGTTCTTCGCATCGTCGAAACCGCCTGACCGTCGCCACGGTGATTTCGCGCCCGCCGGTGGGGGAGCCGGCCTCAGCGGAGTTCGGCGATGAGCGCCCGGAGCCTGGCGCCGTCGTTCTCGTCGTTCACTGGAATCGAGAACTCGACACGGTCGACGAGTCCGCCGAACCGTTGGCGCAGTCTCGCCCCGATCTCGTCGTAGGTCCCGATCGTGGCCACCGTGTGCAGCATGTCGTCGTCGACGAGGCTCGGAAGGTCGTCCCAGCGCTGATCCCGGGCGAGGGTCGACGCCTCCCGCGCGACGTCGGTCCAGCCGTGGACCGCGAAGGCCCGTCGATAGGTCGGCGTGGACAGATAGAACGCCACCCGCTCCCGCACGGTGGTTTTGACCCGTTCGAGGGTCTCGGCGTCGGGGGCTGTTCCGATGAGAGGTTTGAGGCAGATCTCGACCTCCCCGACATCGCGTCCGGCGCGGGCCGCTCCTTTCGTCACCGCAGGCAGGACCTCGGCGTCGATGTAGGCCGCCGTGCAAACCGGGTGGAGTCGCACACCGTCGGCCACCTCGCCGGCCACGGCGCACATGTTGGGGCCGATGGCGGCCACGGTGATCGGAATCTCCGGATGTTCGATCGGACCCGGGTTGAACAGCGGCACCATGAGGTCGAGCCGGTAGTGCTCGGTGTCGACATCGAGGCGGGTGCCGTTCTGCCAGCAGTCCCAAACGGCCCGAACGGCCCGGATGTAGTCGCGCATCCACGGAGCCGGAGCCGACCACTTCTGGCCGAAGCGTCGCTCGACGTGGGCCCGGACCTGTGTGCCGAGGCCCAGATTGAACCGACCGTCCGACAACTTCTGCAGCGACCACGCCGACATGGCCGTGATCGTCGGGCTGCGGGGGAAGGCCATGGCCACCGACGTGCCGAGACCGACCGACGAGGTGGCGCCGGCGGCCAGCGCCAGGAGCTGATACGGGTCGTCCTTGGTCTCCTCGACGAGGATGGCATCGAGCCCTGCCGCCTCGGCCACGGGAGCCAGCGTCGCAACCTCCTCGATTCGCAACGGGTTGGCCGGTTCCCGCAGGCCCGGGTCCAACTTGCCCAACGGTAGGAGCGATTCGACGAGCATGCAATCGACGGTAGTCGGCTGCTTCGACGACAAGTCGATCCGGGCGGTGGCATGGGCCCGCGGGCGGTTTCCTCCCCGCGCCGATCGACGTCTAGTGTGGACCCGGCAAACGAGGCAATGACAATCGCCGCAACGAGAGGGGTCGTGATGTCCGCAAAGAAGTGGCTGTATGCCTTTGACGAGATCGAAGAGGCTCAGCGCCACGTCGGCGGCGACTGGGAGGCCGTTCGCGGCCTGCTCGGCGGCAAGGGCGCCAACCTGGCCGACATGACGCGTCTCGGGATTCCGGTGCCTCCAGGCTTTGTGATCACCACGGAGGCATGCAACGCCTATACCGATGGCGGCGGCCAGGTGCCGGCCGGACTCTGGGATCAGGTCATGGAGGCCCTGGAACGCCTGGAGGAGGCCACCGGCAAACGATTCGGCGACCCCGACCGGCCCCTGCTCGTCGCCTGCCGATCCGGTGCCCGGTTCTCGATGCCGGGCATGATGGACACCGTCCTCGACATCGGCCTGAACGACAAGGTCGTCGAGGGCATGATCGCCGCCACCGGCGACGAGCGGTTCGTCCTCGACTCCTACCGGCGACTGCTGCAGATGTTCGGCGGTGTGGTGCTCGGTGTTCCCGACGAGGCGTTCGAGTCCGTCCTGCGGTCGAAGCGGCGGGCCCGCAACGTGGCGAGCGATGAGGAGTTGACCGCCGCCGATTGGCGCGACGTCATATCGTCGTTCAAGTCGGTGATCAGCAGGCGGGCGGGGGAACCGTTTCCCGACGAGCCGTTCGAGCAGCTCAAGCTGGCCACGACCGCGGTCTTCGAGAGCTGGGCCGGCAAGCGGGCCCACGACTACCGGGAGGCGGCCGGTATCGCCCATGACCTGGGAACGGCGGTCAACGTCGTCACGATGGTGTTCGGCAACATGGGCGAGGGCTGCGCCACCGGCGTGGCGATGAGCCGCGACGCCACCACCGGCGAGGATCGCCTCGAGGGCGACTACCTCCTCAACGCCCAGGGGGAGGACGTCGTGGCCGGCATTCGTCCCACCAAGCGGATCTCCCAGCTCGAGAGCGAGCTGCCGGATGCCGCCCGACAGTTTGCCGAGATCGCCAAACGCCTCGAACGTCATTACCGCGACATGCAGGACATGGAGTTCACGGTCGAGCGGGGGAAGCTGTGGCTGTTGCAGACGAGAACCGGAAAGCGCACGGCGCAGGCCGCCGTCCGGATCGCCGTCGATTTGGCCGACGAGGGCCTGATCTCCCGCCAGGAGGCGGTGCTCCGGGTCAGTCCCGACCAGATCGACATCTTCCTCCACCCCCAGTTCGCGGCGGCTGCGATCGAGTCCGCCGAGCCGCTGACCACGGGCCTGAACGTCTCGCCCGGTGCTGCCGTGGGTGTCGCGGCGTTCGACCCGGATCTGGCGGAACGGTGGGCGTCGGAGGGCAGGGAGGTCGTCCTGGTCCGGCCCGACACGAAACCCGACGATGTTCACGGCATGCTGGCCGCCGCAGGCATCCTCACCTCCAGTGGTGGGCGAACCAGCCACGCCGCCCTGGTGGCTCGTCAGTTCGGCAAACCGGCGGTCGTCGGTGCGTCGGAGATCGAGATCGACCTCTCCGCTCGAACCCTGTGGGTCGGCCGTACCCAGATCAACGAGGGCGATCCGATCTCGGTCGACGGAACCACCGGCCACGTCTACCAGGGGCGAATCGAGACCGTTGATCCCGATATCGACAACCCGTGGCTGACGACGCTGCTCGAGTGGGCCGATGAGTTCCGTACACTCGGCGTTCGGGCCAACGCCGACGATCCCGTCGAGGCCGCCCGGGCCCGCCGCTACGGCGCAGCCGGAATCGGGCTGTGCCGAACCGAGCACATGTTCTTCGCCGCCGACCGCCTGCCGATCATGCATGCCATGATCACCGCCCCGACCTCCGCTGAGCGGAGGGAGGCCATCGCCGATCTTCTACCCCTGCAGCGGGCCGACTTCCTCGGCATGTTCAAGGTCATGGACGGCCTGCCCGTGATCATCCGCCTGCTCGATCCGCCGTTGCACGAGTTCCTGCCCAGCTTCGACGAGTTGAGCGAACGGATCGCCGATCTCCGTATCCGCCTGTTGAAGGCGTCGGATCTGGCCCAGATGGACGACCTCGTCGATCAGATGACCGCCACCCGCCGGCTTCGGAACCGGGTGGAGGACCTGCGGGAGGCCAACCCCATGCTCGGGCTGCGGGGCGTTCGGCTCGGGCTGCAGATTCCCGACCTGATCAGGATGCAGACCCGGGCCATCGTCGAGGCGGCCCTCGAGGCGAAGTCCGAGGACATCGACGTGCAGCCGGAGATCATGGTTCCCCTGGTGAGCCACGCCACCGAGATGCAGGCGGCCCGGGCGCTGATCAGCGACGAGATGGAGGAGGTGTTCGCCGAACGGGACGACTCGATCGATCACATCTCCATCGGTACGATGATCGAGGTGCCGCGGGCGGCGCTCACCGCCGCCGAGATCGCCGCCCATGCCGAGTTCTTCTCGTTCGGGACCAACGACCTCACGCAGACGACCATGGCCATCAGCCGCGATGATGCCGAGGCCAAGTTCCTGCTGGAGTACCTCGCCGATCAGCTCATCGACGACAACCCGTTCCGCACACTCGACGAGCGGGGAGTGGGGCGGCTCATGGCCTTGGCAACCGACGAGGGTCGAGCCACCCGACCCGATCTCGTCGTCGGCATCTGTGGCGAGCACGGAGGCGAGCCGGCCTCCATCGCCTTGTGCCAACGACTCGGCCTGGCCTACGTCAGCTGCTCGGCCTACCGGGTCCCCGTGGCCCGCCTTGCGGCGGCTCATGCCGCTCTCCAGGCTGACGGCGGGTAGGCGGTGCCGGGCTCCGGCTACCCGGTGACCGGAGACGCCGTCACGACGATGTTGTCCTCATAGCTTCGGGCGTCGTAGTCGAACTCGCCGCCACAGGTTATGAGGGCCAACTTCGACGGGCCCGATCGGGCGAACAGATCGTCGAAGGGGAGATCGGTCTTGTCGACTTGAAACAGCTCGTCGACGACGAACGTCTGTGAGGATCCATCGTCGAACCCGATCGTGATGGCATCACCCGGTTCGAGTCGATCAAGGTACCGGAAGGCCCCGGGGATGCCCTGGGAGGCGATGTGCCCCGCCAGGACGGCCGAGCCGGCCTCACCGGGAGTCGGGCCGAATCGGTACCAGCCGACATCCAGCGGCGGCGGTACGGTCATCTCACCGTTCTCCTCGACACCGACGGCCCGGACGGTGGTGCCGTTGAGTCCGAGGCGTTCGATGGAGATGGTGGTCGGGACGGGTTCGGTTGCGGCCGATGCCGCAGCCAGTTCGTCAATGCCCCGGGCCGGCGGAAGCGAGAGGTCCTCATCCGCCAGCGCAAGACGAGCCGGTGTTTCGTCGGTCGCCACTGAGCCGGTTTGCGGGGCGGGCTCTGAATCAGCCGAGGAGGACCCGGCTTGTGCTGCCGTGGCGGGATCGGCGGAGGTCGACCCGGTGTCGTCACCCCGCTGGCAGGCGGTCGCCGTCATGAGTAAGACGACGACCGCCAATGCCACCCAGCGGAGGGAGTTCATGCCGTCGGGCCGTAGTGGTCGAACACCAACGGCACCGGATCAGGCCTGCGTGGTGAGCAGACGGCGGGCAACCGAGCCACCACCCAGGAGGGCGACGGCGCCGGCGACTGCGGCGAGGGCGAGACCCATGGGCAGACCCTGGTCGACGGGGGAGTCACCAGTGTTGACGACGGTGGGGGTCGGACCGAGGTCGGTGATCGACTCGGTGATGACCTCGAGGCCATCGTCGAGCGAGCCGGTGGCGTACACGATCAGCGAGGCACCCTCGGTGACGGGCAGGTCGGCCGGGCCGATGACGACAGGCTCATCCGCTCCGGTCGGAACGACCTCGGCGCTGATGGTGCCGGCAGGCAGGTCGGCCGAAGCCTCGCCGCCGTTGGCCAGATTGGTGAAGGCGACCTCACCGTTGGCCTTCACGTCGACAGCCGGAGCGGTTGCAGCGTGACGGACAACCAGTCGACCGTTACCGGCCTCGATGGTGGAGACGTCGTTCTCGAACACAGCGATCGCCGGGTTGCCATCGGCATCCAGGTGGGCGAAGACCGTGTAGTTGCCCGACGCCGGAAGGGCGAGGTCGCCGGCGTCGATGAGTACGTCATCAGCACCTGCAGCCTTTACTTCGACAGCCGCCAGGGTCTGTCCGGCGAAGCTCGACAGATCCTGGGTGTCGGAGAAGGAAAAGCCCTCGAACACGGCGGCTCCGTCAACGAAGACGTCGACGTCGACCCCGGGGATACCGTGTATAAGGTGTATCCGGGCTCCGTCGCTCTGAGCGCTTGACGGTGCGGCAAGCAAGAGCAGGCTTAAAATAGCCGCCAGAGCGGCAAAGATCGATTTCTTCATGGTTACTCTCTCCAGGTTGAAGGTTTGTGGGACAAGGCTTTTCGAGTGTGCCTTGACGTCCCCTGCTACGGAGAGGGGTGGTGCGTGGATGCACCAGGATCGACAAAGTTTGAAAATTTCGCCGGCTCGGGGAGAAAAATGGTGGTGGTCGATGCATCCAAACCACGCTGATCAGCGTTTCAGCTTGTGTGACAGCAGCGCTCCAACTCCGTCAACCGACTCCGTTCGGTATCGTCGGCTCGCCGAGAAGGGGACCTGTCCGCGTGTCTAGTCTGGAAGAGCGCTTCCGTGACGGTGGACCAGGTGCCCTGGCAGAGGCCTATGATGCCCACGGTTCGCTCGTCTACTCGTTTTGCCGTCGCCGCCTCGACGCCGAAACGGCTCGCGATGTGACCCAGGAGGTCTTCGTGTCGGCCTGGCGTTCCCACCACCGCTACGATCCCGACAAGGGCTCGTTGCGGGGCTGGCTGATGTCCATCACCAAGAACCGGGTGGTCGACACCTACCGACACCGGTCTCGGCGCCCCGAAACCGTCTCGGTATACGACGGTGAGCCGCCGCCCGACCCGGCTCAGGCGGAGATCTCGATCGGCCGCATCGCCGACCGGATGGTGCTCGCTCAGGCAATGACCGAACTCCCCGAGCGGGCCCGCAAAGCCGTCGAGCTTTCGTTCTACGATCAGCTGACGCACGAGGAAATCGCCACCCGGACCGGCATCCCCCTCGGTACCGTCAAGAGCGACATCCGCCGCAGCCTGCTGAAGCTCCGTCGCAATCTCGAAGACACTCTCGAACCGGAGGAGGCGGGCCGTGGCTGACGGACTCACTCCTGTTTCCGGCGGCGGCACGCCCGAGAGCGATCTGCTCCGCCTGGAGGACGAACTCGGCCGACTGGCCCGGGAGCTGACTCCTCGAGACATGCACCTCGAGGCGCCACCGATCGATCTCTGGTCGAGGATCGAAGCCGAGATCGCGGCCGAACCTGCCGCCGAAGCCGCCCCCGACAAGCCCTCGGCTCCAAGAGCGCTCCGAGAGGTCGGCGGTGCTCGTCTCCGCACCTCGAGAATCGGCGCTCCAAGGGGCCTCGACGCCCTGTCCGGTACCTCGGTCCCATCCCGCCCA
>JAOTVU010000119.1 GCA_029863385.1 Acidimicrobiia bacterium | reverse complement strand
CCGTTCCCGATCGGGCATGTACGGTATTCCCGCCGCGCTGGCCGTCGCCGCCGCGCTGGCGGTTGTCCTCGCCACGGGTGCGGCGTTGATCGTCCGGACCACAAACGCCGATGTGACGGTGGCTCAGGCCGCCATCGCCAACGACGGTTTGCCCGTACCGATCTCCGGCTCCGGCACCGCCGTGCTGAAGCAGCATGGCGACGACCAGTTCCTCGAGCTGGATCTTCCCGATCTGGAACCGGGCGACCCGAACTCGATCTACGAGGTCTGGATGATCGACACCGACGTCGTCGGCATGATCTCACTGGGCAACCTGACCTCCACCGGCGGGGAGACGACCCGGATCGACCTGCCCGACACGATCGACCACACCGCATTCCCGGTCATCGACATCTCGGTGGAACCGCTCGACGGCGATCCGACCCACTCCGGCCAGTCGGTCCTGCGAGGCGTCCTGACCGACGTCGAGGACGCCTGACACCTGGACTCCGAGTGACGGCCCGGAGTGGGATCCGAGCCCGCCGGTGCGCTACGTTCGGGACACGGGGACGACATCCGTCCGCCGATGGACCCACGGTGATGCACCGGACCGTATGACGACGATCTACGACGACACCCACGAGATGTTCCGCGAAAGTTTTCGGGCCTTCATCGCGTCGGAAATGGCCCCCTACTACGACCAGTGGGAACGCGACGGAATCATGGACCGAGAGGTCTACGCCAAGGCGGGCAAGCACGGGTTCATCGGCATGGCCATCCCCGAGAGCCACGGCGGTGGTGGAACCGACGACTTCCGCTTCAACTGCGTGATCGCCGAGGAGCTGGCCGCCGCCAACATGGGCGGCGGGGGTTTGGGTCTCACGTTGCACAACGACGTGACCACGCCCTATCTCGTCGAATACTGCACCGACGAACAGGCCGACCGGTGGCTTCCCGGTGTCGCCGCGGGCGAGATCATCACGGCGATCGCCATGACCGAACCGGGCACCGGGTCTGATCTGGCCGGTATCCGCACCACCGCCGTGCGCGATGGCGATGAGTGGATCGTGAACGGGGCCAAGACCTTCATCACCAACGGCATCAACTCCGACCTGGTGATCGTGGTGTGCCGCACCGATCCCGATGCCGGCCGCCACGGCTTCTCGTTGCTGATGGTCGAGCGCGGCATGGAGGGCTTCGAGCGGGGACGCAACCTCGACAAGATCGGCCAGCATTCGGCCGATACGGCCGAGCTGTTCTTTACCGATGTTCGGGTTCCGGCCGCCAACGTGTTGGGCGAGGAGGGGAAGGGGTTCGAGTATCTCGGGTTCAACCTGGCTCAGGAGCGGCTGTCGATCGCGGCCTACGGCTGGGCGGCCGCCAAATCGGCGCTCGACTGGACCGTCGACTACGTGAAGGAACGCACCGCGTTCGGTCAGCCGATCTCCGCGTTTCAGAACACGAAGTTCGTGCTGGCCGAGATCGCCACCGAGGTGCGGGTCACCCGCTCGTTCCTGTACGACTGTGTGCTCAAACACAACCAGGGTGAGCTCACTCCGGCCGAGGCCGCCATGATCAAGCTGTGGGCGACCGAGTTGCAGGGTCGCACGATCGACCGCTGCCTCCAGCTCCACGGCGGCTACGGTTTCACGACCGAGTACCCGATCGGACGGGCCCACGCCGACGCCCGGGTCACCCGGATCTATGGTGGAACGTCGGAGATCATGAAGACGATCATCAGCAAGGACGTGCTGGCGTAAGCCACAACACCGCCACGGTTGGTCACCGGGCGGAGATGACGGCAGGAGAAGAAGACAGTGGCAAACCCGTGGTTCGAGTCGGTGGCGGTGGCGAAGCGTCGGGCTCGGAAGGTGTTGCCCCGTTCGGTCTACGGGGCTCTGATCGCCGGCTCGGAGCGGGGCGCGACCCTCGACGACAACACGGCGGCCTTCGACGAGATCCGGTTGGCCCCGGTCACGGTCGGCCAACCATCCGAGCGGGTGATGGACACCCAGGTCATGGGCCAGCCCATGTCGATGCCGGTGCTGATCTCGCCAACAGGCGTGCAAGCCGTTCACCCCGACGGCGAGGTCGCGGTGGCCAGGGCGGCCGCCGCCCGAGGGGTGGTCATGGGCTTGAGCTCGTTTGCGTCCAAACCGATCGAGGAGGTGGTAGAGGCCAATCCGCAGACTCTTTTCCAGGTGTACTGGGCAGGCGATCGTGACTCGATCGTCGAACGGCTCGATCGGGCCAAACAGGCCGGCGCCGTCGGTTTGATCCTCACCGCCGACTGGTCGTTCTCGCACTCCCGCGACTGGGGCAGCCCCGACATCCCACAACAGGTCGACGTCAAGGCCGTGTTGAAGCACCTGCCCGAGAGCTTCACGAAGGTCGAGTGGCTCCTGCGTTGGGCCCGGGCCGGTGGGAAGCCGCCGAGCCTGGAGGTCCCCAACTTCGCCACCGCCGGCTCACCCTCCCCGGGGTTTTTCGAGGCCTATGGGACTTGGATGGGCACACCGGCGCCGTCCTGGGACGACGTGGCCTGGCTGTGCGACCAATGGGACGGACCCGTCATGGTCAAGGGCGTGATGCGGGTCGACGAGGCCCGGCGTGCGGTCGACGCCGGAGCTGCAGCGATTTCCGTCTCCAACCACGGCGGGAACAATCTCGACGGCTCCCCGGCCCCCATCCGGGTTCTGCCGCTCATCGCAGACGCCGTCGGTGAGCAGGTCGAGGTGGTGATGGACGGCGGCATCCGGCGGGGCAGCGACGTGGTGAAGGCCCTGGCGCTCGGCGCCCGGGCGGTGATGATCGGGCGGGCCTACCTGTGGGGCCTGGCGGTGAACGGCCAGGGCGGTGTCGAGAACGTGCTCGACGTGCTTCGCATGGGCATCGAATCGACCATGATGGGCATGGGTCGCTCACAGATCGCCGAGTTGAGCCCCGACGATCTGTTCCTCCCACCCGATTTCACGCCACCCGACTGGCCCTAGCCACCGCCTGCGCTGCTTCCGTGATCGACCGGCCCGACGCCCACCGCCTGCTGAACGCCGTGGCCGATGCGTTGGCCGGTGATGTCGTGTCGGCTTTGTCGTCGCCGTCGGATCCGGACATGGTGGGAGCGGCCCGGTACACGGCCCGGATCGCGGCCAATCTGTGCCGGATACTGGCCCGGGAGGCGGTGGCGGGACCAGAAGCGGAGGCGTCGACGGTCGCCGATCTCCGCGCTCTGCTCGGCCGGGAGGACGGTTCACTGGAGGAGCTGACCGAGGCGCTCGACGAGTTGTTGCGCAGCGGCGCTGCCGATCTGGATCAGCGGCAGGTCCATCGGGTTCTGGCGGCCGATGTGGAGCGGCGCCTGGCCATCGCCCGACCGTCCTACAGGATCGATGCGGACCGCGGATCGATGTCGTGACCGACGAGCGACTGCTGGTCGAGCTCGAGAAGCTGATGAACTCCGCCGACCACGGATCGGTGTCGTTGACCTTCGACCGGGAGCTGACGGCCGGGGCCAACCGGCGCACGATCCGCCTCGTGGCGGCTCCGGCGGAGGCCGACGCCGCACCGTTCACCGCTGTGGCTCAGCTCATCGAACGTGACGTCGAGCGAGCCGGTGCCACACGGTCCGTGCTCGACGAAGGAGCCGTCGTGTCCCTGGCCGGAGCGAACGGCGTCCCGGTGGCCGAGGTGCTCGCAGCAGCCAGACTGCCGGCCGTGGGATCGCAACCGGTCGAGGTGTTGATCACCCGTGAGGTGGTGGGCGAGACGATACCCCGCCGGGTCCTCCGATCCGTGGGCGAGGTCGACGGGGGTGGCCGGACGCTCACTCGTTCCTGCGGCCGGGCGTTGGCCCGACTCCATGCGATCGATCCCGCGGCGGTTGACGTTGTCGCCGAGCCGTTGCCGGCGTTCACCGCGGGCGACTACCTCGATCACCTCACCCAGCGGCTCGACGATCTCCCGGGTCGGCACCCGACGTTCCGGTTCGCCATCGGCCGCCTCGGCCACGATCTGCCGTCGGATCCACCAGCGCGGAGCGTCGTTCACGGCGACTTCCGCAACGGGAACCTCATCGTCGCCGACGCCGAACTAGCGGCTGCGCTGGACTGGGAGCTCGTGCACCTCGGCGACCCCATGGAGGATCTGGCCTGGTTGTGCCTGCGGACCTGGCGGTTCGGGATCGACGACCGGGAGGTCGGCGGCTTCGGCACGCTTGACGATCTGCGCCGTTTCTACGTGGAAGACGGGGGTCGGTGGCGACAGGATGCCTTCGACTGGTGGACCATCGCCCGGACGGCTTGGTGGGGGATCGGGCTGGCCGCCCAGGCCGCGGCATTCGTCGACGGCCGCTCGGACTCGCTGGTGCATGCCGCCAGTGGGCGTCGGGTCGTCGAGCTGGAATACGATCTGTTGGGCCTGCTGGCCGATCGAGTCGGCTGAGTTCGATCCCGAATCCGCCCCTGTCCGCCCGACCTGAACCGAACCCGACCCCGAGGAACCGACCGTGGATTTTGACCTACCCGCCGCGATCACCGACTACCTGGCCGAACTCGACGCCTTCATCGAGGCCGAGATCGCGCCGCTCGAGGCGGAGAACATCCAGTACTTCGACCACAGGCGGGAACACGCCCGAACCGATTGGGACGGCGGTGGGCTGCCCCGGCGGGAGTGGGAGGAACTGCTGACGGAGATGCGGCGGCGGGCCGACGCGGCGGGCCATCTACGGTTCGGGCTGCCGGCCGAGCTCGGTGGGGCGAACGGCTCCAATCTGGCGATGGCGGTTATCCGCGAGCATCTCGCCGCCAAGGGTCTCGGCCTCCACAACGACCTGCAGAACGAGTCGTCGATCGTCGGCAACTTCCCGGTCGTGCTGATGGTCCTGGCCAAGGGTACGGCCGAACAGCAGGCGGAGTTCTGCGAGGCGATGATCACCGGCGAGCGCCGGGTGGCCTTCGGGCTCACCGAGCCCGATCACGGCAGCGATGCCACCCACATGGAAACAACGGCCCGCCGTGACGGCGACGAGTGGGTCATCAACGGGCGCAAACGCTGGAACACCGGTATGCATCATGCCACCCACGACGCAGTCTTCGCCCGCACCGGCGGCGACGCCGGCGACGGCACCGGCATCACCTGTTTCCTGGTGCCGACCGACTCCCCTGGGGTGGAGATCGGGCCGTTCTGGTGGACGTTCAACATGCCGACCGACCACCCCGATGTCGCCTTCAACGATGTCCGCGTCCCCGACTCGGCGATCCTGGGTGAGGAGGGTGGTGGACTGGCGCTGGCCCAGATCTTCGTGCACGAGAACCGGATTCGTCAGGCCGCCAGCTCGCTCGGGGCGGCTCAGTTCTGTATCAACGAGGCGGTGGCCTACGCCAAGGAGCGGGCGCCGTTCGGCAAACCGCTGTGGCTGAATCAGGCGATCCAGTTTCCGTTGGCCGAGCTGCAGACGGAGGCGGCCATGTTGCGGGCCCTGATCCGTCAGACGGCGTGGCAGATGGACCGCGTGCACCACATGGAGGTCACCGACCAGGTGAGCATGTGCAACTACCGGGCCAATCGCCTCGTCTGCCAAGCCGCCGACCAGGCCATGCAGACCTGTGGCGGCATGGGCTACTCGCGCCACATGCCGTTCGAGCACATCTACCGTCACCACCGGCGCTACCGGATCACCGAGGGCTCCGAGGAGATCCAGATCCGACGAGTGGCCGGGGTCATGTTCGGCAAGTCCGCCAAACGCTAGCAGACGGCCCCCAATCCGGAAGTCTGCTACAAATCTTGACGTGAGAGCCTCGCAGCGTTCCATTGCCGTGTTCTGCGGATCGAGCAGCGGCGGCGACCCGGAGTTTCGCCGTGCGGCCGCCGCCGTCGGTGCCGCGCTGGCCGCCGATGGGCACCGACTCGTCTACGGCGGTGGCAGCGTCGGTTTGATGAAGGTCGTGGCCGATGCCGTCCTGAACGGTGGCGGCGACGTGGTCGGCGTCATCACCGAGCAGCTCCTCGACCTGGAGGTCGCCCACACCGGACTGACCGACCTCGAGGTGGTCGCCGACATGCACGGCCGCAAGGCCCGCATGGCCGAGCTGGCCGATGGTGTGGTCGTGCTGCCGGGCGGATTCGGCACCCTGGACGAGACCTTCGAGATCCTGACCTGGAATCAGCTCGGGATCATTGCCGTTCCGGTCGTGTTTCTCGACGTCGACGACTTCTACGAACCGCTTTTCCACTTCATCAGCGGTTCGGTGGCCGCCGGCTTCATGAAGGATCACCACGGCGCGCTCGCCCAGCGAACCGCCGAGGCGGCCCATGCCGTTCGGCTTGCCGCCGGGCGGGCGCCCGACTACGTCTCGAAGTGGGTCGACTGACCGGTCGGTACGGGGTGGACTAGGCGGCCACGTCGGCCGACGCGAACTGGGCCCGGTAGAGCCGGGCGTAGGCGCCGTCGGCGGCCATGAGGGCATCGTGGTCGCCCTGCTCGACGATCCGGCCGTCCTCCATGACCAGGATCACGTCGGCGTCACCAATCGTCGACAGCCGATGCGCGATCACGAAGCTCGTCCGATCGGTTCGCAGCGCCGCCATGGCATGCTGCACCAGCGCCTCGGTTCTGGTGTCGACCGAGCTGGTGGCCTCGTCGAGGATCAGCAGCGCCGGGTCGGCCAGGAAGGCCCGCGCGATCGTGATGAGCTGCTTCTCTCCGGCCGAGATGCGGGTGCCCTCATCGTCGACGACCGTGTCGTAGCCGTCCGGCAGACTTCGCACGAAACGGTCGACGAAGGTGGCCGTCGCGGCCTCACGGATGTCGGCCTCGGTCGCCCCCGGTCGACCGTAGGCGATGTTGTCGCGAATCGTACCCTCGAACAGCCAGGTGTCCTGCAGCACCATGCCGATGCGGGAACGCAGGTCGTGGCGCTGCATCTCGGCCACGTCGACACCGTCGAGCGTGATGCGGCCACCGTTGAGTTCGTAGAACCGCATGATGAGGTTGACCAGGGTGGTCTTGCCCGCGCCGGTCGGTCCGACGATGGCCACTGTCTGGCCCGGTTCCACGGTGAGCGACAGATCCTCGATGAGCGGCTGGTCATCGGTGTAGCGGAACGACACGTGCTCGAACTCGACCCGCCCGACCGCCCGTTCCGGCACAATACCGAAGTCGCGGTCCGAGATCTCCTCGGTGGCGTCGAGCAGTTCGAACACCCGCTCGGCCGACGCCACCCCAGACTGCAGCACGTTGACCATCGACGCCAGCTGCGAGATCGGGTGACCGAACTGGCGCGAGTACTGGATGAAGGCCTGGACGTCGCCGAGCGACATCGCCCCCGACGCGATCCTCAGCCCGCCGAGCACGGCGATGATCACGTAGTTGAGATTCCCGATGAAGGTCATGATGGGCATGATCAGACCCGAGAGAAACTGTGCTTCCTGGGATGAGTCGTAGAGCTTCTCGTTCTGCTCGGCGAACGTCGCCCGGGCCCGAGGTCCCTGTCCGTAGACCTTGACCAGGGTGTGACCGGAGAACGCCTCCTCGATTTGCGAGTTCAGGGCGCCGGTCGAGCGCCACTGGTCGATGAACCGTGTTCGGGACCGCCGCATGACCATGCCGGCCAGGGCCATACTGACCGGCACCGTGATCAGCGCCACGAGAGCGAGCACGGGGGAGATCACGAACATCATGACCAGGACGAAGAGCACCGACAGCAGTGACCGCAGGACCTGGCTGAGCGTCTGCTGGAGGCTCTGCGCGATGTTGTCCATGTCGTTGGTGACCCGGCTGAGCAGCTCACCCCGCGGCTGGCGGTCGAAGTAGCCGAGCGGTAGGAGGTTGAGTTTGGCCTCAACGTCGGAGCGCATCGACAGCATCGTGCGCTGAATGGCCTCGTTGAGCAGGTAGCCCTGCAGGAAGCCGAGGACCGACGAGCCGACGTAGAGCGCAAGCGCCACGCCGAGCACGCGGCGGAGTTCGTCGAAGTCGATACCGGTTCCTGTACCGGCTTGATCTCCGAGCCCGCCGATCACCCCGTCGAAGATGACGTCGGTTGCCCAACCCAGGACGCGTGGGCCCTGGGACGCCGCGGCCACGCTCAAGAGAGCGGCGATCATCGTGCCGATCAGTATGGCCCGCTGCGGGCGGAGCCGTTGCATGAGTCGGCGGGCCGACGGTCCGAAGGCCGACGCCTTCTGGCCGACCATGCCCCCGCCGAATCGGCCTCGCATCGGACCGCCGGTGTCGGGTTGGATCCGTTCGGTCGCCTGCATCGCCTCGCCGTCTCCGTTCGACTCGGGTCCGGAGCCGTTGGTGGTGATCGGGTCGGTCATCAGGCCGCCGCCCGGAGCTGGGAGTCGACGATCTCCCGGTAGGTCGGGCACGTCGCGACCAGCTGGTCGTGGATGCCCCGCCCCACGATCCGGCCGTTCTCCAGCACGATGATCTGGTCGGCGTCGGTGATGGTGAAGACCCGCTGGGCGACGGTGATGACGGTGGCCTCGGCCACGATCGGTGCCAGGCCGGCACGGACTCTGGCGTCGGTGGCTACATCGAGGGCGGAGAACGAGTCATCGAACAGGTAGATGTCGGGACGGCGGATGACGGCTCGAGCGATCGCCAGCCGCTGCCGTTGTCCGCCGGAGACGTTGGTCCCGCCTTGGGAGATCTTCGCGGTCAGACCCCCTGGCATGGCGGCGACGAACTCTGCGGCCTGGGCGATCTCGAGCGCCTCCCACATGTCCTCCTCCGTTGCGTCGTCGGCCCCGTACCTCAGATTGGAGGCCACGGTGCCGGAGAACAGGAACGCCCTCTGGGGCACGAGCCCGATCCTGGACCACAGCGCCTCCGGTTCGTAGCCGGCGACGTCGACACCACCGACCGACACCACACCGGTCGTGGCATCGAACAGTCGGGGTATCAGGTTGATCAGCGTCGTCTTACCCGCTCCGGTGGAACCGACGATGGCCGTGGTCTGCCCGGGTGAAGCCACGAGGTCGACGTCGGACAGCACCGGATCGGTCGCCCCGGCGTAGCTGAATCCGACCGAGGAGAACCGAACCTCGCTGCCGTCACCGGTTCGCCCCCTGGTCGGGGGCACGACGGACGGCTCGGTGTCCAGCACCTCGATGATCCGTTCGGCCGCCACCGAAGCCCGGGGGGCCATGATGACCGTCATGGTCGACATCATCACCCCGAACAGGATCTGGGTCAGGTAGGTCAGGTAGGCCGTGAGCGACCCGATCTGCATCTGCCCGTTGTCGAGACGGATGCCTCCGTACCACAGCACCGCCACGCTCGACACGTTCACCACAAGCATCATCGTTGGGAACATGGCGGCCATCCACCGACCCACCGACAGCGACACGTCGGTCAGCTCGTCGTTGGTCCGCTCGAACCGCTCGGTTTCGAACGGCTCCCGAACGAACGCCCGGATGACCCGGATCCCGCTTGTCTGTTCCCGCAGAATACGGTTGATGTCGTCGAGTTTGGCCTGCATCAGCCGGTAGCCGGGGACCATGCGGGAGACGAGCACACCGATCGCAACGACCAGGATCGGCACGACCACCGCCACCAGCCACGACAGCCCTATGTCCTCCCGAACCGCCATGACGATGCCTCCGATGCCGAGAATCGGCGCGGTGATCATCATCGTCAGCGCGGTCATCGCCAGCATTTGAACTTGCTGGACGTCGTTGGTATTGCGGGTGATGAGCGACGGAGCGCCGAAGCGGGCCATCTCCCGAGCGGAGAAGCTGTTGACCCGGGCGAAAACCTGCGCCCGGATGTCACGACCGGCGCCCATTGCCGTACGGGCGGCGAAACGTACCGCGGCGATCGTCGTGCCGATCTGCAGAAGGGAAACCGCCAGCATCACGGCGCCGACCCGGACGATGTAGCCGGTGTCGGTGGGTATGACCCCGTTGTCGATGATGTCGGCGTTGAGGCTCGGAAGGTACAGCGAGGCCATGGTGCCGACGAGCTGGAGGCTGACGATGATCAGGATCGATCGACGGTACGGGGACAGGCTGTCGAAAAGCAGACGGCGCAGCGAACCCCGGGCCAGGGCGGCGCTCGAGGGTGGTTCGGTCGACTCGGATTCGGTCGCCGGGCGGTCGGTCAGGGTCTCGGCCACAGCACCGTCCGGGTCTGGGCCACCTTGCCGACCCTGCCGTCGTCGTTGGTGACCCGCTCGATGTCGGCCCGTCGTGCCGTCCGTTCCATCGTCTGGGGTTGCCGCATCGAGGACCGAAGGAACTGCGTGGTCGGGTCGGTGTCGGCCATCGGGTCTTCCTGGCTCCTCGTGGCGTTTCGAACGGTGACGAGCCGGCGGCCGCGGCCCGGCCGGTCAGCCGGTCGCCACCATGAACAGCCGGGAGAACGGGAGCAGCACGTTGCCGTCGGCATCGTGGGGGTACGCCACAGCGTAGCGCTGCTTACATTGGACGGCGAAGCGATTTCCGTCGTCGGCGTCGAGGGCGGCCAACACCGGTCGTAGCACCGACCCGGTCAACCAGCCCCAAACGGCGTCCGGGCCCGTCAGCTCCTGGTAGTAGGTGGTTCGCCACTGATCGACGACGGCGGGCTGGAGCCATCGGCGGTAGTCCTCCGGGGCGCTCAGCCGGTCGCGCATCAGCGCTGCCGCTGCGCCGGCGGGCCAGGTGCCGTCGTCGAGTATCTCCGCCGGTATCCGGTGTGTCGGAGCCTTCCAATTGTCCGGCATCTGGATCGCGACGACGCCGCTCGATGGTGTCAGCCAGGACCGCAGACGGGGGAACATGGTTGCGTGGTCGTCGAGCCAGTGGAGCGTGGCGTTCGAATACAGCACGTCGACCGGTCGCTCTGGTTCCCACTTCTCGATGTCGGCCGCGATCCATTCGACCCCGGGATGGTTGCTGCGGGCGGCCTCGATCATTTCGGCCGACGAGTCGATCCCCACGACCCGGGCTCGTGGCCACCGCTCGGCGAGCAGTGCAGTGAGGTTGCCCGGACCGCATCCCAAATCGACGACCAACCCGGGATCGTCGTGCCGGATACGGGCCATCAGCTCGACGCCCGGCCGGGCGCGGTGATCGGCAAAACGCAAATAGTGATCGGGCTCCCAGGCCATGGTGTCGGGCGAATCTCCGGTCGTCGGTCGGGTCTACTCGGTCGGTCTACTCGGTCTATTCGTCGGCTCGGCGACCCGCTGCAGCGTCTTGAGAAGGTGGAGGTACTCGTCCTCGTGGTCGTCACCGGTGCCGCTGACGTGCTCGAGGGCGAGGAATCCATGAATCGCACTGTGTGTGCTCCGCGCCGCCAGTGTCGACTGGCGGGGCGACAGACCCATGGCGGTGAACACCAGCGTGAACACATCGACAACGGATTGGTCGGCCGATCGCAGAGCCGGTTCGTCGGAACGAGGGGAGCGGAGGAGGGCGGCGAACTGGCCGGGATGGTCGAGCGCGAACCGTCGGTAGGCGAGACCCATTGCGACCACGGCGCTGTCGCCGGAAGTGCCGATGGCAGCCGTGCGAATCCGATCGACGAGGTTCTCCGAGGCGGCGACGGCGACCAGCGACCGTAGACCCCGGAGTCCTTCGCAGTGCGTGTAGAGCGCCGAGGGGGCCACGTCCAGTGCGCCGGCAATGGCCGACACGCTGAGGGCGTCATAACCGGCATCGTCGACGTACGACGCGGCGGTCATGGTGAGTACCTCGATCCGGATTTTGGCCATGGTGTCTGCAATCTCCCTCTCGACATCGTACAGCGAGCAGAAGTTGAGTGTCAGGGTATCAACTTTTTGATGCCAGACGTTGCAATTACCAACACGCCGTCATATAATCTGAATGTCTTTCAGAATAACCGTGCAGCCGTCAGTGGCCGCCGCGGGCCCTGACGGAAACGCGGAATCCTCAAGCAAGAGTGCTAGCCACCCCCAAAGGAGACCCATGTTGTTGACTCAAAACGACCCCTTCCGTGACCTCGATATGCTGTTCCGTCGGCTCGGCACCCGGTCGGTCGGAACCGACAACACCATGGCCATGGACGCCTACCGTCGTGGCAGCGACGTGTGGGTACACGTGGATATGCCGGGCGTCAGCGCCGATCAGGTCGACATCAACGTCGAGCGCGGCGTGCTCACCATCACGGCCGAGCGCTCCTGGCCTCGCGAGGAGGGCGACCAGCTCTACCTGAACGAACGGCAGACCGGCGCATTCCGCCGACAGGTTCACCTCGGTGACAGCCTCGACGTCGACGGCATCGAAGCCGACTTCGCCAACGGCGTGCTCACGCTCCGCATTCCCATCTCGGAGCGGGCCCAGCCCAAGCGGATCGAGATCAAGGCTCGTCAGGCGGCCATCGACACCGACGTCGCCGCCGGCTCGAGCTGACGCCTCCTCCCAACAAACCCCCGGCCGGCGTGCCGGATTGACAGCGCCCCTGGACTCCAACCGTCCGGGGGCGCTGTTCTGTCCACGGTCGATGGCCCGCCGCCTGGCGAATGTGACCGCCCGGGCTTGGTTCTACTGCGATGTCGGATACAGGAAGCGCATGGTCAGCGCGGCAGCCGTCGCTCCAACGATCTGGGCCGCGATGAAAGCAGGCGCGGCGGAGGGTTTGATCCCGGCGAAGGTGTCGGACAGCGTGCGGGCCAGCGTGACCGCCGGGTTCGCGAAGCTCGTCGACGACGTGAAGTAATAGGCGGCGGCGATGTAGCCGCCGACCGTGTAGGCGGCCAGCGTCGGCTTTCCGGCCCGCACCACGCCATAGATGACCATGACGAGTCCGAACGTGGCGATGGCCTCGGCGAGGACCAGGTGGGCGCCTACCCGTTCCTTGGTCGACCAGTTGACGGCATCGACCTCGAACATCAGGTTGGCGAGCATGACCCCCAGTGCGCCGCCCAGGACCTGAACGGTCACGTAGGCCAGGCCGGTTCTCGTGTCGACTCCGCCCAGAAGCCGGTCGGCCACGGTGACCGCCGGATTGAAGTGGGCCCCGGACACCGGCTGCAGGGCCAGGATGAGCGCCACCAGGATGCCCGCCGTTGCGAACGCGTTCTGGAACAGTTGTAGTCCGATATCGGTGGACAACCGCTCGGCCATGATGCCCGAGCCGACGACCCCCGCAAGCAGAAACGCAGTACCGACGAATTCGGCGGTCAGCCTGCGGGCCAGGGCAGAGCGGTCGGTCACGAAACGTCGACGCCCACGCCGAGTTCGCCGAGCAGGTTCACCACCCGATCCCGAATCTCATCCCGAACCGAGCGGACCACCTCGATCGGCTGGCCGGCCGGATCGGTCAGATCCCAGTCGTCGTAGCGCTTTCCGGGGAGGACCGGGCAGGTGTCGCCGCAGCCCATGGAAACCACCACATCAGCGGCCTCGACCTGGTTGATGCTCCACCGCCGGGGTTGGAAGGAGCTGATGTCGATCCCGACCTCCGCCATCGCCGCGACCGCCGTCGGATTGACGTCGTCGCTCGGGTTCGACCCGCCCGAGAACACCCTGGCACGCTCGCCGGCCAGGCCACGGACCCAACCGGCGGCCATCTGGGACCTGCCGGCGTTGTGCCCGCACAGAAACAACACCGCCGGAGTGTGCCCTTCGATCCGCGGTCCGGCGCCCAATGCTTGTTCGTTCGATTCGTCCAATTCGTCCATGGAGATGGCAACGGTATCGCCTCAAGATGAACAGAACCTGGCAGAATCGAAAATGATGAGCAACGAAACCGGCACCAACAAGCTCCCACCCGATGTGGCGGCCGAGCTGGACGGCATCGACACCGCAGCGGTGGTCGACGCCGATCAGCGCTACCTGATCCACCCCTACCAGCTGTTCGACACCTATTTATCCGACCCCGTTCTGCCGATCGGCCGAGGTCAAGGGGCCGAGTTGATCGACACGGAGGGCAACGTCTACATCGACGCGGTCGGTGGCATGTGGTGCACCAACATCGGGCTCGGTCGTGACGAGATGGCCGACGCCGTGGCCGATCAGATCCGCAAGTTGGCCTACGCCAACCCCTTCGTCGACATGACCAACCTCCCGGCCGTCGAGCTGTCGAAGAAGCTCGTGTCGCTGGCCCCGGGCTCGGTCAACCACGTGTTCTTCACCACCGGCGGATCGACCGCCGTCGACGCCGCCTACCGCACCATCCAGCTCTACCAGCACGCCCGGGGCAAACACGAGAAACACCACGTCATCAGCCGCATCGACGCCTACCACGGCTCGACCTACGCGTCGGTGTCGATCGGTGGCAAACCGGGCGACCGACCTCCCGATTTCGACTTCATCGACGATGTCATCCACCATCTCAGCTCACCGAACTACTACCGCTACGGAGGCGATCGAACCGAGCAGGAGTTCGCCGACGACCTGGTTGCCGAGTTCGAGACGATGGTGGCCGATCTCGGCGGCCCCGATCACGTCGCGGCCTTCTTCGCCGAACCGATCATGGGTTCCGGCGGCGTGATCCTGCCGCCGGCCGACTACCTGCAGCGAATCTGGCGCTTCTGCCAGGACAACGACATCGTCTACGTCTCCGACGAGGTGGTGACCGGGTTCGGCCGGCTGGGGGAGTGGTTCGTTTCGGAGAAGCTCTTCGGCATCATGCCCGACATGATCACGTCGGCCAAGGGGCTCACTTCGGGTTACCTGCCTCTCGGCGCACTGCTGCTGAGCGACGAGATCTTCGACGTGATCTCGGACCCCGGCCACGGCCGGTACTTTGCCGTCGGCTACACCTACTCGGGCCATCCCGTCTCCTGTGCCGCCGCATTGAAGAACATCGAGATCCTCGAACGGGAGAAGATCCTGGATCATGTCAAGGAAGTGGGGCCCTACTTCATCGAGCAGTTGAAGACGTTGAGCGACCTGCCGATGGTCGGCGATGTGCGGGGATCGTACCTGATGGCCTGTGTCGAGTTCGTGGCTGACAAGGCGACCAAGGAGAGGTACCCGGACAGCCTCGGCATCGGCAAGCTGGTGTCCAACGAGGCCGACGCCCTCGGCCTGATCGTGAGGCCGATCGACAACCTCAACGTGATGTCGCCAACCCTCGTGATCACGAGGGATGAGGTCGATCTGATCGTGGCGCGACTGCGGGAGGCGATTCTACGGACGCAGGCCAAGCTC
>JAOTVU010000289.1 GCA_029863385.1 Acidimicrobiia bacterium | reverse complement strand
CGAACCGGGTTCGCCCGATCTCGACGTCGCCGGGCTGGCCGCGGTGCGGTCGCTGGCCGACGTCCTCACCGCCGGTGGTGCCACCATCGTGGTCGACGTCCGGTCGTACGAGTCGATCAACGCCGCCGCCGACCAGGCCCTGAGCGAGGCTCGCAGGGATTCCCTGACCGAGGCGTTGATCGCCGCCGGGGTCGCGCCGGAGCAACTGCGCATGTACGCCTCGGGGGCGTCGAGCTACCTCCTCGACGACGGCGGATCAGCCATCACCATCACCGTTGCTCCTTGATCACGGCCGAACCGAGGAAGGGTGGGGGCCTCTCTAGCGACCGTGAACGTAGGTCCAGCCGAAACGACCCTTGATGCAAAGATGTCCCGATGTGACACTGTGGTCGTTTGGTGACGTGACCTTGACGATCGTCTCGTCCTGAACGTGGAGTTCGAGATTGCAGCCGACCCCGCAGTAGGAGCAGACGGTGCGGGTGACCGACTGCTCGTCGGGTTTCCACTCCCCCGCCTGGCGCAGATCGAACTCCGTCTTGAACTGGAGGGCATTGGTGGGGCACACCGCCACACAGTTGCCGCAGTAGACGCAGGCCGAGTCCGGTAGCTCCGTGTCGAACTCCGTGCTGATCCTGGCCCCGAATCCTCGACCCGCGACAGCGATGGCGAAGGTGTGCTGGGCGTCGTCGCCGCAGGCCTCGACGCACTTGTAGCAGAGGACGCACTTGTCGTAGTCACGAATGTAGAGGTCGTCCTGGATCCGCACCGGTTCGTCGACTCTGGTGCGGTCGTCACCGTACCGGTCGGGATCGGCGCCGTAGTGGTCGATCCACGGGGCGAGCTCGTCGGCTTGGCTCAGGTCGACACCGGAGCCGAGGAACTCGAGGACCATCTTGCGGCTGTGACGGACCCGCTCGGTGTCGGTTTGGATCGTCATTCCGTCGGACGCCTCGCGGCTGCACGACGGGATCAAGGTACGGGAGCCCTCCTGTTCGACCACACAGACACGGCAGGCGTTCACCGGTGTCAGGTTCTCGGCGTAGCACAGCGTGGGGGTGTCGACCCCGGCGGCGTTGCAGGCGTCGAGCACCGACGCACCCGTTGGCACCTCGACGGACTTGCCGTCGACCGTGAGTTGCACCGTGGTTTCGGTGACCGTCATGGCTTTGCTCCTTCCGGGCCGCCGACCGAGCCGACGAGGCCGAGGCTGATGGCCGACCGTACGGCGGTGGCCGCAGTGTGGCCGAGTCCGCAGATCGAGGCGTCCTTCATGGCCTGATCGATCTCGGCCAGCAGTTCGGTCTGGCCGTTGGCGGGGCGGCCGCCGGAACGAACCAGCACCTCGTGTTGGCGGACGGTGCCGACCCGGCAGGGCACACACTGACCACACGACTCGTTGCGGAAGAACTCGGCCAGGCGGGTGATCACCGGGCCGAAGTCGACCGTTTCGTTGAACGCCATCACCACCCCGGAGCCGAGCGATGCTCCTGCGGCTCGAGCTCCCTCGAACGACAGCGGCATGTCGAGCGAGTCCGGGCCGACGAAACTGCCGGCCGCTCCGCCGAGCATGACGGCGGCCAACTCGCCACCGGTGACGCCACCGGCGAGCGCCAGCAGCTGACCGAGGGTGGTCCCGAATTCGATCTCGTAGACGCCCGGCCGGGCCACGTGCCCGCTCAGGCAGAAGAGTTTGGTGCCCGACGAGTTCTCGGTGCCCAGCGCGGCGTAGGCCTCGCCTCCGTCGATGACAATGCCCAACACGTTGACCAGCGTCTCGGGATTGTTGATCGCCGTCGGGCTGTCGAACAGGCCGTTCGTGGTCGGGAAAGGCGGCTTCTGCCTTGGCTCGCCCCGGTAGCCCTCCAGCGAGTTGAAGAGAGCGGTCTCCTCGCCGCAGATGTAGGCCCCGGCGCCCCGGCGAACCTCCAGATCGAACGAGAAGCTGGAGCGGGCGATCCTCTCACCGAGGTAGCCGCCGGCCCGGGCCGCCTCGATGGCGGTTTCGAGACGGCGGGTGGCCAGCGGGTACTCGCCCCGAATGTAGATCCAGCCCTTGGTGGCCCCGGTGGCGAAGCCGGCGATCGTGGCGGCCTCGACCATGGCGAAGGGGTCGTTCTCGATGAGCACCCGGTCCTTGAAGGTTCCGGGCTCGGACTCGTCCGCGTTGACCACCACGTACTTGGTGTCGCCGTCCGCGTCGGCCACCGCCTTCCACTTCACCCCGGTTGGGAAGGCGGCCCCACCCCTGCCCATCAGGCCCGACGTGGTGACCTCCTCGACGACGCCCTCGGGGCCGCGACGGAACGCTTCGGCCAGCGCCTTGTAGCCGCCGAAGGAGATGTAGCTCTCGAGGCTGGTGGGATCGACCACCCCGGCCCGGCGAAGCAGACGCAGCGACGGGTCTCCCGCCTGCGGCACGGCGGCCGAAGGCTCGACATGCTCGTCGGCGGCGACCCGATCGGGTTTGGCCCGGCCCTGGATGAACTGGGCCACGGGTCGCTCGCACTGGCCGAGGCAGGGGCTGCGGTGCACGTGTTTGCCCTCGGCCTCCAGCGCGGCGATG
>JAOTVU010000023.1 GCA_029863385.1 Acidimicrobiia bacterium | reverse complement strand
ACTGGGGTTCGATCCTGATCTCGGCGTGGACGAGGCGAGGAACGCCTGCCCGGTCGCGCCCGCTTGGCAAAGTTGACGTCATTTTCACGGGTCTTTCGGTCCGCACCGGTAGTTTTAGGCTGGCTGGTCCGATAGGAGAACGATGGAAAACGACGAGGTCAGTGTACCCCGGACCGAGTACGAATCGAGACCGCCCGCACCGTCCAAGGCAACCGAATCGCCTGCCGGCGATCCCATCGCTCCGGCACCGCCGTTGATCGCACCCCGGCAGCTGGAGACGCCGGCCGAGGCCCGCCGATCCATTCGTCGCTGGGTGTTCGGCATGGTCGGTTTCGTCATCGCGGCCGCCGTCGCCGGCGGCCTGCTGCTCGACGTTCCCTACGTTGCCCTCGTACCGGGATCGGCCCGGGACACCGAGCCGCTTCTGGCCATCGAGGGGATCGACGAGTACCCCAGTGACGGTGAACTACTCCTGCTGACCGTCCGCTTCCGGACCCGTCCGAACCTCTGGGAGTACCTGTGGTTACGGATGGACGACGACGCCCAGGTCGTACCCGAGGAGAACATCTTCGGCGATCGCACGCCGGAGGAGAATCGGGAATTCAACCTCGAACTGATGAACGACTCGAAACGGGTTGCGGTGGCGGTCGCGCTGGAGCAGTTGGGCTACGACGCGGTCCAGGCCGACGCCGTCGTCGTTCAGCAGATCGAAGCCGGTGAGGCGGCCGAGGGTATTCTCGAGCCTGGTGATTCCGTGCTCGAGATCGACGGTCGACCAACACCGGACACGGCGACCCTGGTCGAGATCCTCGGATCCCATGCGCCCGGTGACGAGATCGAGCTGCTCGTCCAGCCGTTCGGCGCCGAGGAAACAAGGGATGTCACCGTCGTCCTCGGCGATCATCCCGAGAAGCCCGGAACCGGCTTTCTCGGCATCCGCCCAGCCGATCGCCTCAAGTTCAACGAAGAGTTCGATTTCCTCGTCGAGATCGACTCCGGTTCGGTCGGCGGTCCGTCGGCCGGGCTGGCCTTCACGCTCGCCGTGCTCGACCAACTGACCGAGGGCGAGTTGACCGGGGGCCGCGCGGTGGCGGTGACCGGAACCATCAATGCCGCCGGTCAGGTCGGTCCGGTCGGTGGGGCGCTGCAGAAGACGGCGGTTGTGCGTGACCTCGGCGTTGACACGTTCATCGTGCCGGAAGCCCTCGGCGAGGACGAGCTGGCCGAACTGGTCGAACGGGCCGACGGCGAGATAGACATCGTTCCGGTTTCAACGGTCGAGGAGGCGCTCGACGCCCTCGCCGGCCTGGGCGGAGACGTCGACGCGATCGATGAATTCGCCGCCGCGAATCGTGGTTGACGCCTGACCAGCGGCCTTTGCCAAGGGTCCAGCACTCGAAGCTCCCGGCGTCGTAGCATCGTGGTATGTCTATGCAGAGTGACCACGAGTTCGCTCCAACGCAGATCGCCGCCGCTGAGTTCCCCACCGCCTTTCGCGGTTACGACCAGGACGCCGTTCGCCACTACCTGACCAGGCTGGCCGCCGCACTCTCCGAAAACGGCGGTGACGCACTCGCCGCGCTGGCGCGGACCACCACACTCGATCGGATCGAGGAGCTGGAGGAGGAGAACGACACCCTCCGGTCCGAGGTGCGCGACCTGGAGTTGGAACTGGTTCAGCGTTCCGTCGACGGGCCCGCAGATGGTCGATCGGCCGAACGATCCGGTCGGCAACGGTCCGAGGGTGACGACGAGTTCGAAGCCGACCTCGATTCGACGTTCGACGAGCACCGGGCGATCGAGCTGCTGGGTCAGGAGACCGCCCGGGTGCTCGAGTCGGCCCGCTCCGCCGCCGCCGACATCGTGAAGAAGGCCGAACGCCAGGCGAAGGAGATCGAAAAGGACGCCCGGACCGACCTGGCCGACGCCCGTCGCAAGGCCCGTCGCCTGGTGGCCGAGAAGCAGGCGGAGGCCGAGGAGCTGGTGGCCAAGGTGGCGGCCGAGGCCGAGGAGTCGGCGACGACCCTGCGATCCGAGGCCGAACAGCACCGCGAGATGGTGCTGGCCGAGTCGAAGAAGATCATGGCCGACGCCGAGGAGCGGGCGGCCGCCGACGAGAAGTGGGCGCAGGATCGGGCCGAGCAGATCGTGGCCGATGCCGAGGCGTTGCGCCAGCAGTTGCTGTCGGAGCTGGTTGTCGAGCGCACCAAGATCCGCACCGATCTGGAGGAGATGCTGTCGACCCGTGACCGCCTGGTGATGGCCCTCGTGGTCGCCCGGTCGGAGATGGACGACCTGTCGTCCCGTCTCGACGAGGCCTCGGTAAAGTCGCCTCCCAGCACCCCCGACATCGATGTCGACGACGCCGACACCTCCGCCCAGGTCGAGGAACTGGTGGCACAACTCGACCAGCAGCTCGAGCCCGAGGGCGGGCCATCGGGCCGGAGGCCGTCGAAGTCGTCAACGGTCACGTCCGACGACGGTGACGAGACCGAAGATGTCATCGATCTCACCGCCGACGACGGTTCGTCGGCCGGTCCGGGCGACTCCGGCTCCGACGCCGGCTCGGACCGGTCGGCCGACGCCGACCAGGATGGCGGATCCGGGGCCGGCGGCAACGCATCGAAATCGAAGCGGTCGAACTCGAGGTCTCGGAGCCGGAACAAGAAGAACGCTCGGCGTCGGAATCCGGGATCGACCGGATCGCGCCCGGCGTCGACCCGGGGGGCGGCCGCCACGGCCGTGGTCGACGCCGCCGACGCCGAAATCGACCCGGTCGCTTCGACCGACGAAACCCAGGTCGAAACAGAAGCGGAGCGGACGGCGAGCACCAAAGCCGATCGTGAAGACGAAGCCGCTGCCGAGCACGACGTCGTCACCGACGAGGCCGACGCCGACGATCACTCACGAGACGAGAAACCGGGCGATGCTGCGGTCGACGAGGATGGCGAATCCGTCGAGCTGAGCCTGATCGAGGGCTTCAACACGATCGAGTTGTCGGAAGCCGACCTGGGATTCGCCCGAAAAGCGGCTGAAGCGGCCGGAGTCGCCGGCGGGGACGTCGACGACGACCTGTCGGATCAGATCCTGGTCACGGTGGCGTCCCGGGAGACCGGGACCGACATGGAAGGCAACCGGGGCGATCTTCTGATCGACGAGGAGTACCGGGGCCGGCTGCCGTCGGAAGTGTCGGCCCGCGACGCCGCTCTGGGCCGCGCCGACGACTTCCACCGGTCGCTGAGGCGTGCGCTCAACGATGACCAGAGCGAGGTGCTCGATCGGTTACGTGTCGGTCGCGGGGCTGTCGAGGTGGCCGAGCTGCCGAAGTTCAGCGATCAGATCGAACGGTACCTCCAGCCGCTGCGGGATGGCCTAGCCCCCGTGGCCCTGGCCGGCGCCAAGGCCGGCGGTCGGCGGGAGGTGCCAACCGGTGTGCTCGACAACCTGGTCAAACAACTGGCGAAGTACATCGTCGACAAGGTGAGGATCCCCGTCATCCGGGAGGTCGAACACTCCACCGATCACGACCGGGAAAAGCTGTTCGAGCCGATCCGCAGCGTCTACCGCGATTTCCGCAACGCCGGGCTGCTCGATCTCGCCGATGACGCCCTGTACGAGTCGTTCGCCATCGGCCTCTACGGAGCGATTCCCGCCGGTGCGAACGTTATCTGGCTGCTCGATCCCCGCCACGATCCCGATCCGGTGTGCGAGATCAACGCGGGTCGCACCGGCCTGATCAAGGGCGACAGATTCCCGAGTGGCCATGTGCGGCCCCTGGCGCTGCCGAACTGCCGGTGCCTCGTCGTCGCCGACTGATTCTGCCTGCGGCGAGGCCGACGCGCGCGCACGCATGGCGCTGAGGCCCACTACCCTCGGGGAGTAATGCGCACAATTCGCGATCGTCGTGGGTCGTCTCGTCTCCGTTTGGTCATCGCCCTTGCGGCCGGTGCCGCCTTCGCCCTGTTTCTCTCGGCCAACGGGATCGCGAGCGTCTACACCGACTGGCTGTGGTTCGACGAACTGGGCGTCGGCTCGGTGTGGACCACCTTCCTGGGCACCCAGTTTGTCATGGCGGGGCTGTTTGGACTGCTGTTCTTCGGAATCTTCTGGGGCAACCTGGTGCTGGCCGATCGCCTCAAACCGGCGGTCCGCCCCAGCTCGGCCGAGGAGGAGCTCGTCGAGCGGTATCACGAGATGGTCGGTGCCCAGGCCGGACGGGTCCGTCTCGGCCTCGCCGCTCTGTTCGCGCTGATCTTCGGGGCAAACACGTCGGCCCAATGGCAGACGTGGTTGCTCTTCCGCAACTCCCAGGATTTCGGCAGAAGCGATCCGTTGTTCAACCGGGACGCCGGGTTCTACGTCTTCGATCTTCCGCTGTACACGTTCCTGGTCGACTGGTTCTTCGCCGCGCTTGTGCTGACCCTCATCGTCGTGCTCATCGCCCACTACCTCAACGGTGGGATCCGGGCCTCGGTGCTCGACCAGCGGGTCAGCACCTCGGTCAAGTTGCACGTGTCCGTGCTGCTGGCGCTGCTGGCCGTCCTGCGTGCCGTCGACTACTGGCTCGATCGGTACCATCTCGTCACCTCCAGCCGGGGAGCGTTCGACGGAGCGCTGGCCACCGATGTGCTCATCCAGGAGCCTGCTTTCAAGCTGCTGGCCCTGATCTCCCTGTTCTGTGCGGCCCTCATTCTCTACAACATCCGCCGACCGGGCTGGGGTCTTCCCATGGTCGCACTCGGGATCTGGCTGGTGTCTCATTTCGTGATCGGCAACGCCTTCCCGATCGCCTATCAGCGGCTCCGGGTTGCGCCGGTCCAGTCGACGCGGGAGGCGGAGTTCGTCGGTCGCAATATCGACGCCACCCGCTTCGCCTACGGTCTCGACGGAGATGGGGTCACTCGGATCAGTCTCGATTACGAGGTCGGCCTGAGCAACGACGATATCGAGGCGTACCGCGACGTCCTCGACAACGTCCCGGTCGTCGATCCGGTCCTCGCCGTCGACGAGGTGGTCCGATCCGAGGCCGACCGCCGGCTGTTCAGCTTCACGTCGCCTCTCGACGTCGACCGGTACCTGATCAACGGCGCGAAGCGACCGGTGGTTCTGTCGGCGCGCGGTCTCAACGTCAACGAGGTCGGGGAGGGCTGGGAGCAGCAACACGTCATCTTCACCCACGGCTACGGGCTCGCGATGGCCGCCGCCTACGATGACGGCGTCACCCTCGGCCCCACCGACACCAGGGCCCTCGACTTCCTCATCCGGGGTCTGGCCAACATCGAGGTCGACGAGGAACTCGGCGTGGAGCTCGATCAACCCCGAATCTACTACGGCGACGGCTTTGGCGGCTACGCCATCGTCGGCAACGCCCGCGAAGAGGTCGACTACCCGACCGACAGCGGCTCCCAGTTCTTCAGCTACGACGGCACCGGTGGCGTCCCGATCGATTCGCTGCTCCGGCGCGTGGCCTTCTCCCTCCGATTCCGGCAGCTCGATCCGCTCATCTCCGACACCATCACCGAGCGATCGCGGGTGATCTACAACCGTGACGTGATCGACCGGGTCCGGGAGATGGCCCCCTTCCTCCGCTTCGACAGCGATCCCTACCCGATTGTGGCGGACGGCCACGTCTTCTGGATCATCAACGCCTACACCACAACGTCCGACTATCCGTACTCGCAGTCGGTGTCGACCGAACTCGTCGGAGCCGATCTGGCCCGGGGCTACAACTACGTGCGCAACTCGGTCAAGGTCGTCGTCGACGCCTACAACGGCGATGTCGACATGTACGTGACCGACGAGTCGGATCCGATGATCCGAGCCTGGCGGGGGGCATTCCCGGATCTCTTCACGGACCAGTCGGAGGTACCCGACGAGATCCGCAGCCACTTCCGCTACCCGAGCGACCTCTTCACCGTCCAGACCGACATGTGGTCCGACTATGTCGTCGACGACCCGGTCGACTTCATCCAGGGCAACCTCGCCTGGTCGGTCGCCGCCCAACCGCAGATCGAGGCCGAGGCCGAGGAGAGCGACACCGTGGCGGCTCCGCCGATGGCGCCCCAGTACCTGATGGCACGGCCACCGGGGGCGACCGAGGCCGAGTTCGTCCTCCAGCGGGCCTTCGTGCCCCAATCGGGGGTCGACAGCAACACGACCCGCCCGGAGCTGACCGGCCTCATGATGGCTCGATCCGATCCGGAGAACTACGGCGAGTTGATCCTGGTGACGTTGCCACCGGGCCAGATCGACGCGCCCGATCTGGTGCACGCCCAGATCAGGCAGAGCCCGGTCATGACCGCGTTCGTCCTCGAGAAGCGGGGAGCGAAGGTCGAGTTCGGCGAGATGAGCATCGTGCTGGTCGACGACACCATCGTCTACATCCGTCCGGTCTACGTCGAATCCAACAGTCAGACCGCCATCCCCGAACAGCAGCGGATCGTTGCCGTCAACGGTGACCGGATCTTCATGGATTCGACCATCGGAGGTGCAATCAGAGGGGTGGTCGGCACCCAGACGGTCGCCGGACCGGAGCAACCGGCAGCCACCGAGGATGACGCAGCACCACCGCCCGATGCCGACATCGCCGAGATGTCGGTGGTCGATCTGGTGGCTTTGGCCGACGCCCTTCTGGTTCAGGCCGACAGCCTCGAGGAGACGTCACCCGAGGAGGCCGGCGTGCTGCGGGACCAGGCCCGTATCGCCCTCACCGAGGCGCAGAACAAGCTCGGTGGCGTGGCCCCGGCACTGCCCGCAGCGTCGTCCGACACCTAGTAGCTGCTCGTCGGCCGGCGGTTTTGCATTAATTGTGGCAATTCCGACTAGCTGGATCGACAAGTTTGCCGCTAACATACAAGGTAAGGCCCGATCGATGCTTGAGTTCTTCGCGGCGGAAGGCTTCTCAGGCAGCGGTCGGGCCGTCTTGTGTCAAGATTCAGGTCGTCCGGCGGGAACGAAGTCGGCTCGACCACGGTTTGAGTATGGTGACAACCGGGCCCGTCGAAGTGATCGTCTCGATCGACGGGCCCCGACCCAGACGAACGGAGTTTGCGCCATGTTCCGCCGAGTAGATCCACGAAAGCTCGAGGTTCCGGCCCCCGAGGACACCCTGCCCGGGCGAATGGAGCCGATGCCCGTGCCCGATGCCCACTACGTCAACGGTAAACCGCTTGTCGGTCCGTTTCCCGAGGGAACCGACACCCTGATCGTCGGCATGGGCTGCTTCTGGGGCGCCGAGCGGTTCTACTGGCAGCAGCCCGGCGTCTACACGACTGCGGTCGGGTACAGCGGCGGGACCACGCCGAACCCGACCTACCAGGAAACCTGCACCGGCATGACCGGCCACACCGAGGCGGTGCTGATCGTGTTCTTCCCCGAACAGGTGAGTTTGGAGACGCTGTTCAAGATCTTCTGGGAGAATCACGATCCGACCCAGCACATGGGCCAGGGCAACGACATCGGCACCCAGTACCGATCGGCCATCTACGCCAACTCGCCCCAGCAGCTCGAGGCGGCACAGAGGAGCCGTGACGTGTACCAGCGTCAGCTGGCCGAGGCCGGATTCGGCGGGATCACCACCGAGATCGCCATGGCCGGGCCGTTCTACTACGCCGAGGAATACCACCAGCAGTATCTGGCCAAGAACCCCGGTGGCTACTGCAACCACGGATTCTGCCAGGTCGGCTACCAGACGGAACCGATCGGTTGACCGCTCCAAGCGGGCGCACCTTCCGTCAGCTCCACGAACCCGGCAACCCGTTCGTCCTGGCCAACGCCTGGGACCTCGGCTCCGCCCGCGTGCTGGAGGCCCTCGGAGCCGAAGCCATAGGAACGTCGTCCGCGGCTCACGCCTTCACCCTCGGCCTACCCGACATGGGCCACGTGAGTCGCGAGCAGGCTCTCGATCATGCCGTTGCCGTGGCCAGCGGAGTGACCGTTCCGGTTTCCGGTGATCTGGAGAACGGCTACGGACACGCCGGGACCGATGTGGCCGAGACGGTGAGGCTGGCCGGTGCAGCCGGTCTGGCCGGTTGTTCCATCGAGGACACGGCGCTACCGGATTCCCGGCCTTACCCGATGCCCGACGCCGTGGCCCGAATCGAGGCCGCGGTCACCGCGGCGCGGGCTCTGCCGAACGACTTCGTCCTGGTCGCGCGAGCCGACGGAGTCATGAAGGGCCACTACGGCGTCGACGAGGCCATCGCCAGGATCCGGGCCTTTGAGTCGGTCGGGGCCGATTGCGTCTATGTGCCGCTCCCGCCGACGATGGCCGACCTGGCCCGGATCTGTGAGTCGGTTGACGTGCCGGTCAACGCGTTGGTCGCCGGACCCTTCGTCGGCTACAGCCGAGCAGACTTCGCGGAGATCGGCGTCGCTCGTCTGTCGCTCGGGTCGGCACTTGCCCGTGTCACCCACCGGACCCTGATCGACGTTTCCCGTCGCGTCCTCGCCGACGAAGGGGACTTCGCCGTACTGGGCGAAGGAATACCGGGTTCCGAGGTCGACGCGCTCTTGGTTGCGATCCCGCCCAAGGGCTGAGGTCGCCGGTCGGATTCGATCCGCACCGGCGGTCGATAATGCATCGCCAAGGAGCAATGGGCGGCTCGGCGAGTTTTGACTACGGTGGATGTGTGGAATGGGAACCAGTTTCCGTGCAGTTGCTCGGTGGTTTCAACCTCCGTTGTCGTGCTGGGACGATCGACTCGTTGCCGCGCAAATCGGCCTCGCTGCTGGCCTACCTGATCATGAACCGTCATCGGCCACAGACCCGCGACCTGCTGGCCGGGCGATTCTGGTCGGATCTGCCCGATGACAAGGCTCGCAAACGGTTGAGCAACACGCTGTGGCAAATCCGAACCGCCCTGGCCGACATTGGCCTCAACGACTTGATCGTCTCCACCTCGTCGACCATTCAACTCGCGCCCGGATGGCCGCTCGAGATCGATGTCGAGGAGTTCGAGCGGCGGCTCGATGACATCGATCGTGAGTGGGCTCAGCACTCCGCTCGAGTCCCGCTGGCCGACAAGCTGACCGCGCTGATTGCGGACTATCCCGGCGACCTCCTCGCCGGCCACTACGACGACTGGATCGAGGCGGAGCGGGCGGCGGTGAAGGATCGCTACACGAACGCCATCCGGCAGGCGATTCGTCTGTACAAGGGCCGGTCCGACTACGTCACCGCGCTCCGCTACGCCCGCCAACTCGTCGGCTACGATCCGCTGGCCGACGAGAATCACCGGGAGGTGATGCGTCTTTGTGCGCTGCTCGGCCAGCCTGCGGCCGCCGAGCGCCAGTACCGGAGCTGCTGCCAGGTGTTGGCCGAGGAGCTGGGTGTCGAACCGTCGTGGGAGACCACGGAACTCCATGAACGGATCCAGAACGAGGCCTCCAGCGCCGCGGCGCCCCTGACGGCCCTGGCCGAGATCGACACGCCGATCATCGGCCGGGCTCGGGAGCGGGCGGTTCTGCTGGCCCGGATCGACGAGTTGCTCAACGGCCAGGGCGGTCTCCTGTTGATCGAGGGGGATCCGGGCATCGGGAAGTCGCGCCTCGTCGAGGATCTGGCCGACGCCGCCGACTGGCGCGGTGTTCGGCTCTTGTCGACGGCCAACACCGAGGTGAGTCGACTGCGGCCCTACCACGCCATCCGATCGCTTCTCTCACCGGCCGTCACCGGCTTGCGGGGTGAGCACCTGGCCGAGGTCACCGATCAGATCTGGCTTCAGCAGGCCTCCGAAGTGCTTCCCGAGCTTCGACAGTACGTTGCCGGGTCCACCGAGAGGGCCCTCCTGCCGGAGGAGGAATCGAGTCGGATGACCGAGGCCCTGGCCCGGGTCCTGCTGGCCCAGGGCGGGCTGGGTCCGACCCTCGTCGTGCTCGAGGATGTGCACTGGTGCGACGACGATTCCATCCGGGTGTTCACGAACCTCGGGAGGCGCCTGAGCCGCAGTGGCGTGCTCATCTGCCTCACCTACCGCCGGTTCGAAGCCGAGCAGAACGAGGGGATCTGGTCGGCCATCTCCCGTCTGGAGGGTGTCCCCGGCTCGACGAGGGTCGTCCTGGCCGCGCTGAACCGATCCGAAATCCGAGAACTCGTGTCGGCGGAGCTCGGGCCGGGGGTGCTGCCCAGCCGCATTCAGGAACGCCTCGTCGACGAGTCCGGCGGGAATCCGCTGTTCGTCCTCGAGGCGCTGCAGGATGTCGAAGCGCTGTTGATGACCGATGGGCAGGAACGGGACCTGCACGGACATCCCGATCGCTTCCCGAGTACGGTCGCCCGAGCCCTCCAGCAGCGGTTGAACTCGTTACCGGCTGACGTGCTGACCGTACTGCGAGGCATGGCGGTACTGGCCGAGCCGTGTTCATCGGCGCTCGTGTCGAGGATCACCGGTCTTGATCGCCGACGAACCCTGGGGGGTTTGACCGAAGCGGTCGATCGAGGCTTTCTGATCGAGATCGGGGCCGGTATCTGCCGGTTCTGTCACGATCAGACCCGGCGGGCGGTCTATCACGCCATGACCGACGACGAGATCGTCGACTGGCACCGTCAGATCTTCCACGCGGTCGTCGCCGAGGAGCGACCCCAGGCCGAGCAGGTCGCCTACCATGCCGACCTGGCTGCTCTGTGGGCGGAGTCCGTCCGCTGGCACACGGTGGCCGCCCGCTCGGCCGAAGAGGTCGATGCGCTCGGAGTGGCGGCCGAACACTATAGCCAGGCCGACAGAGCGGCACAGCTTGCAGGGCTTAGCGAGGTCGACCGCTTTGGTGATCTCCTGAGTCACGAGCGGGCTCTCGATGTTCTCGGCCGCCGCCAAGAGCAGGAGATCCTGCTCAAGCGACTGATCGACCTCGATCTGGGCCTCGAGGAACGGGTCGATCTCGCCGAGCGCCAGGCATGGCTCATGGGTCATACCGATCGGCACGAGGAGGCGGCCCGTCTCGCCTCCGAATGGGCCGAACGTGCCTACGACGCCGGCCTGCCGAACTACCGTCTCCTGACAGTGCTCGGGGTCGTCCGCTACTGGAACGGGAGCCTCTACGAGGCGATCGAAGCGCTGCGGCTGGCCCTGAAGGCCGCGCCTGACGATCAGGCCGACGTCACGATCAAGAACCACCTGGGTCGAGCCCTCATCGACGTCTCCGAGTTCGACGAGGGCAATGACTTGGTGGCGCAGGCGCTGGAAACCGCTGTGAACATCGGAGACGTTCGAGGTCAGGTTGAGTCCATCATTCATCAGGCAATCTCGGCGCTGCGCCGAGGACACAACGATGAAGCCATGGCCCGGGCCGAGGAGTCGCTCCCACTGAGTCGATCGATCGGTTATCGGTACGGCGAAGGTGTGTCGCTCGTCAACCTGGGGACGTTGCGGGCAATCCGTGGTCAGGCCGGAATCGCCTTGGAGCTGTTGGACGAGGCGGCCGAGGTGTTCGACGTGCTGGGGATAACACGGACCAAGGCGATCCTGCGGACCAATCTGGCCGAGATCTACGCCGGCTTCCTCGGCGAGTACCACGAGGCGGCCAAGCTTTACAGCCAGGCAGCCGCCAACTTCCGGACTCTCGGCGATGAGCGACGTGAGCTGCGCTGCATGAGCCGCCTGTCCGGCATCGATTGGGAGAGCGGGCGCCGTCGGCTGGCCCGCCGGCGATTGCAGCGCATCATTGAACGAGCGGACCAGCTCTCCGACCCTCTCGTCGAACTGGAGGCCAGACGGGTCGTCGCCGAGTGCTTGAGCGGAAACGGCGACTATCTCGACGCCATCCCACACCTCGACCGGGCGCTCGAACTCATCGAGGAGAACGCGCTGGCCTACGCAGTGCCAAGTCTCTTGGCCCTGCGCGGGGAGGTGGCCGCCGCCGTTGGCGAGCTCGATGCCGCGGTGGCGTTCGCCGATCGGTCCGTAGAGGCCAACAAGCCGGAATCGGAATTCGGGTTCCTCACAGCCTGGCGGTCGGGTCGCATCTATCGAATCGCAGGCCGCGCTGAGGACGCAGCCGATCAGTTCGCCCTTGCCTTCAACCTGCTCGAGTCAAACCTCCACGGTGTCGACGATGAGCGAGCCACCGCCGCTCGCGGGCGGACGCGTTTCGCCGCCATCATCGAGGATTACGAGCGATACCACCCTCGGGTGGTCGAGGTTCGACTTCCGGTCGAATCGGCTCCCACGGGTCGACCGCTGAAAGCCGACGAGTACACGATTGTCGCCTGGACCGCATCGGAACCGGCCGACTGGAGAGTCGAGAACGCCGCGCAACGGCGCCAGCGGCGTGTGCTGAGGCTCTGTCGAGAGGCCCAGGAGCAGGGTGCGTTGGCCCGGGTCCACGATCTGGCCGAACTGCTTGGTGTCAGCGAACGAACGGTGAAGCGGGATCTGGCCGAACTCAGAATCGAAGGAGAGAGGCCGACGACCCGCCGATCTGTCTGACTCGACAAAGCCGTCATGAAGTTTTTCGACAGCAGATGGAGCCGCAAATCACCAGGTCAGGGGCCATTCGAGCGCGTTGTCCCCATGGTTTGGCCTCAGACTTTCACCATGAGGGGATAGCTGACGGACACGGCGGGGACACACTTGTGAGATCAGCTTGCATCGACAAGCTCCGCAAGTCGTCAACAAACGTGTTGGAGTGATTGTAATGTCTCGTCGCCTTCTTGTCCTCCTTTCGCCGGTCATCTTCGCCGCCGCCACCGCTCTTCCGGTCGTGAGCACTGTGGCCTGGGAGTTCGCCTAAGATCTCGTTCGAGGTCCTTCTCAGTCCTCTTCCGCCGTGGCTGAGAAGGATCTTCCTGCTGGCATCGGTTAGCAGGGCACCAGGGTGTGACCGTCGCAGAATCCTAGCGCTGCGACGGTTACACCCTTGGTTTTCACATCAGTACTCACCGCTCATCCCTCCATTCCCTGAGAGTGCGTGAGCTCCGAGGCTTCCTCCTACCTCCGGTTTTCCAACCACCGCCTATTGATCGGGGCGATGCCACCGGGGTACGGGGAAGTTCTCGGTTTTGGCCTCGGATTCCGGGTGGTGCCGACGCCGTGACGCGGTAGAGTTGAACGGACAGCGCGGGGTAGAGCAGCCAGGTAGCTCGTCGGGCTCATAACCCGGAGGTCGCAGGTTCAAATCCTGCCCCCGCCACCAACGAAATGCCAGGTCAGAAGGGGTCTCGCTTCGGCGAGGCCCCTTCTGCGTTGATCGCTGCAGGAGTTCACCCATCAGGTGGGCATGAGGTTCGGCCGGGAGGGCCCGGCGCGGTCAGTCGGAGATGGCGCCAGTGGCCGGCAACAGCCCCAGGGGCCGTTCCCGATCAGTCGTTGAGCCAGAATCCGACGTGACCCTCGCCGTAGCCCTTGATGGCGACCTTGAATGCCACAGAGGGGCTGGACTCGACCACCGAGGCCAGGTCCGGCAGGCTCATCGTCGAAGTCCGACACCAAACCGTCTCCTCCTCACGGTGACCGTCTCGAGTCGCCGTGGCGACGCACCTTCGGGTCCTACGGCTCTTTCGGAAGAAGCGTCTGCGGTTTGAGGATTTGTTGCCTGACCACGATGAATAGGCATACGTCCGCTGATCGGCAACGATGCCAAGCCCGATCTGGAAGCCGGTTGCTCGAAGCAGCCACCGGCAAACCGGGACCGGCGTGGGGTATATGGCCGACGATCCCGCGAACTCACTCAAGGTAGGATGCGACCGGTGCCGATAGACCGATGTGAAGCCCAAGGGTCGACGAGTCCGGCGAGGTCCTCTGTGAAAGCCGTCCGAATCATCACGATCGTTGTCATGCTGGTGGCCGCCAGCTGCCGGTCGTCCGCCGACGAGGCGACTCTGATCTCGTCGACCGACGCCGCATCGTCGTCAGGCGAGACGGGTTCGGTGTCCGACGAATCGGCCGACCCGGCGATCGAACAAGACGAGGCCGTGACCTCCGAACCGGCCTCGGTCACCGGGCAGGATGGTGCCGTCGGCGACTCCCTCGGCATGCTCGGCGATGAGACCGACGGAACCGTGGGCGCAACCGATGACCCTGGAAGCGGGACCGGCGTCGATTCAGCGGCCACTGGCCTACTGGCTCGGGTGTCGGAGGCCACGGTCGAGGCCTCGACCGGCAGGTTCGAGGGCCGGTTGGCCGCTGAGGCCGCGCCGGGCGCCGAGCAGGGCAACAGCTTCGAATTGACCATGGAGGGGTCGTACGATCTCGATGCCGAGGCCTTCGATCTCAGCGTCGACCTCTCCGGGCTGGCCGGACTTGTCGCTGGCGAGGCGTCATCCGCCGAGGCGGAGATGTTCGCCTCGATGTTCGCCGAGCCGGTGCAGGTGCGATCCATCGGCGGCATCGCCTGGGTGCGGTGGGGTCTTCTGGCCGGCCTGTTCGGGGCAGTGACCGACGACGGCGACACGGCTTGGATCGAAGCCGCGGCCGATGAGGCGGCCTCCATGACCGGCCAGTTCGGGGTCGACAGTCCTCGATCAGCAGCCGACCTGCTGCAGACACTGGCCGACATGGATGCCACCGTCGTCGAGGTGGGGCGGGACACGGTTCGCGGGGCCGAGACCACCCACTATCAGATCAGCATCGACTTGGAGGCGGCGGCCGCCAAACTGTCACCCGAGGAGCAGGCGGAGCTTCCGGGAGGGGTCGACGGCCAGCTGCCGATCGATCTGTGGATCGGCGACGACGGACTCCTGCGCCGCCTGGTCGTCGAACTCGACGACCTCGACGCTCTGGGCGGCCTCGCATCCGATGCGGACGAGATCGCCTCGTTGCTCATCGAGTTCGAGATCTTCGATGTCGGCGAGCCGGTCGCCATCGAGCCGCCACCTGCCGATCAGGTGATCAGCACCGACGATCTCGGGTTCAGCCTCTACGGCGGTTTCTAGTGTCGCACTGGCGGGCTGGACCCGGGCGGCGCTCGACTTACGCTTGAGAAGTCAACCCGCCCGGCTCACCGCCGCGAGCAGCTCGTCGACGCTGGGACGGGAATCGGGGGAGCGCGGCCGGAACGCCGCCACCAAACGCCGGTCACGGTCGATGACGAAATCGCCACCGAGCTGGCGGGTGTCCTGAGCGGGTCGGCGGAGCTTGCGCCCCTGGCGAAGCAATTCGTAGTAGAGCCGGAGTGTGTCGAGGCCCCAAACCTCCGCGAACGAGCCCCGTTCCAGACCGAACTGACGGTAAACGGCCCGTTGCGGGTCGGCCAGAAGGGGCCACGGAAGGTCGAGATGTTCCCGGTGGGCGGCCAGTTGCTCGACCGGGGCAAAGGTCACGACCGCAACCCTCATCGGGGGGAACTCGTCGAGGCGCTCACTCACGGCGAGCAGATGCTCCTGGCAGGGCAGTCACATCAGGTGGCGGTGGAAGATCAGCAGTGTCGAGCTTCCAACGTGTTCGGACAGCGTCCACGGTTGCCCCCGATCATCGAGCAGCCTGAAATCCTCGATCCGATCGCCGGGTTGTGGCTGCTCGCCGTCGACGGTCATCGGTTGTGGTTTCGCCCGTGATCAGCGGGGCGAAGGTGGTCGGGGACCGTCAAACCGAGTTCATCGGCCAGCGCCATCCCGCCACGACGCACCCGAACCCCTATGGCGTCGAGCAGTCGGTTCATCATCTGGAAGTTGCCGGCCACCGCTGCAGCTCGGATCACGGCGGCTTCGCCGGCTGCGTTCCGGAGGGCGGTTCGGGCGCCGGGCATCTCGTGTCCATCACGAAGAACGGCGGCATCCGTGAAGGCCGTCAGCTCGAATCCCGCCGGCAGGAGGGAATCGGTCATCGGATCGACAATGGCCCGGAGATCGTGGCGGCGATCGGTTCGTTGAGCGCTCGCACGGAGCATCTCGCCATGGGCCAGGAGTCAGAAAAAGCATTCGTTGAGCAGTGACGTCCGGGACGCCACGAACTCCATCTGGGTACGGTGGAGGCCCCGATCGGCGTCGAGGTCGGCCATGCCTTCCACCGACAGGTAAAAGGCGCCGTGGAGGTCGTGCATGGCCTCGTGTTCACTCGGGAGCAGCGTCAGGGCACTGGGCGGCGACGCCGGGCCCACCGTGGGAATCCAGCCACCCTGCAGCTGGGCGTTGGTGGCCACGACGCCCGTCGGAGGACCGTCGATCGGTTCGGGGAACTCTGGAAGCTCGGCTCCGATGGCGAAACAGAAGGTGTCGACCGCCTGGAGCCGAGCAATCAGCCCGAGTATCTCCACGTAGTTCGCGGCCCCCAGCCCGTCATCGTTGAGCTGGCCGATGTGAGCCGGGCGGATGGTGGCCGCGGCGGCGGTGATCCGATCGACAAGCCATGTGCGGCTGTCGCCGCTCACCTCGTCGTCAGGGGTCGCCTCCAAAGCTTCACCGCTTGCCCAGTCGGACATCGCCCGACGGGATCGGAGCGCGGCGTCATGCCGTTCGGCGCCGGTCAACGTCGGTCCGGCCGAGGTGATCGAAGCCATGACCCGGTCGACCGCCGTTGCCTCGACGTCGGCCAGGGCGGGCCCGGTGTCGGTGCTCACAACGCCAGCCTCGGTGATTCGGTCGCCGGGGCTCCGGTGTTCGGGATGCCCTGCGGCTCCCCCGCGACGATCGCTGGGACTGGTGGCATGGGCCCAGTGTAGGTAGGCGGACAGCGGTAGGCTGCACTCGATCATGGCCGATGCCTCCACCATCGCTCAGCTGTCCGTCGATGCGCTCCGTCTGCTCGGTATCGACACCCTCTTCTGCCTGCCCGGAGTACAGAACGATCCGTTCTTCGATCGGCTGGTCGATGCCCCGGACATCCGGCCGATCGTCACCCGTCATGAGCAGGGCGCCGCCTACATGGCGCTCGGGGCCTCGCAGGTGTCCGGCAGGCCCGCGGCCTTCGCCGTGGTGCCCGGCCCGGGCCTGCTCAACACCGGCGCGGCCCTCACCAGCGCCTACTGGGCCGGCGGCCGGGTGCTGGCGATCATCGGGGCGATCGCCGACTTCCAGAAGGGCCGCCATATCGGCGTGCTGCATGAGCTGCCGGATTCCGCCGCGGTGATCGGGCAGCTGTCCAAACACCATGCCTACCTCGACGACCCGGGCGAGGCGGTCGGTCGAGTCCGGGCCGCGTTGATCGAGCTGGTCTCAGGACCGCCTCGTCCGGTCGCGATCGAGGTTCCTGCGAACCGCTGGAACTCCGAGATCAGCGGGTCGTTGACCGCCCCGACCAGGTCGTTGCCGGTGGCCGACGCGGAGGCCATCGAGCGGGCGGCCGCAGCGGTGGCTGCGGGTAAGCGGCCGCTGATCGTCGTCGGTGGGGGAGCGCACGAGGCTTCCCATGAGGTTCGAACCCTGGCCGAGCGACTGCGCTCACCGGTGTTCACGCGACGTCAGGGCCACGGTGTCGTCGACACCCGTCACCCGCTGTGGTGTCCGATCACGGTCGGGCGAGAGTTCTGGCGCGATGCCGACGTGGCGATCGGGGTCGGCACCCGTCTGGAGTTTCCGATAACCCACTGGGGTGTCGACGAGGCTCTGCGGATCATCCAGATCAACGTCGACGAGGCCGAAGTCGACCGCCACGGCATCGGAACGATCGGCCTGCACGGTGACGCCGGGCCGACGATTTGCGCTCTGCTGGAGGCCCTCGGTTCCCTCCAACCACAAGGAGACGATCAGACCGCCGCAGTGGCCGGTCGTCGGGCCGAATTCGAGTGGGCCACCGGGCACCTCGACCCCCAGCGCCGGCTCCTCGGAGCGGTGCGGCGAGCGTTGCCCGACGACGGCATCGTCGTCGAGGACGTGACCCAGCTGGGGTTTGCCGCTCATCTCTTCTTCGAGTTCCGGCATCCCCGTACCTTCCTCACCAGCGGCCCGGCCGGGACACTCGGGGCCGGCGTCGCGCAGGCGATCGGCGCCCAGGTCGCAGCAGGGGATCGCCCGGTGGTCGCGCTCGTGGGCGACGGCGGCTTCCTCTTCACCGCAACCGAGTTGGCGACGGCGGTTCAACACGACATTCCCGTGACCATCGTCCTGCACGACAACAAGGCTTACGGTAACGTTCGCACCATCCAGCGGGAGCGATTCGGTCCCGACCGGACGATTGCCTCGGATCTCCGCAATCCGGACTTCCTCGCCTTCGTCCGCAGCTTCGGAGCCTGGGCCGAGCAGGCCGCTGGGCCGGCCGAACTCGAGTCGAGAGTGCGTGAAGCGATCGCCCATCCCGGTCCCGCCGTCGTCGTCATCGAGACGGGCGACATGGCCAGTCCGTGGCCGCAGTTGATGATGGGGCGGGTCCGTGGGCAACGGCCGATGGGGCCCGGTCGGTAAGGTGTCGACGATGGCCCCGCCGCCCCAGCCACCGGAGACGTCCGAGTCCTCCGAGCCTTCGGGCACGTCCGAGTCGTCCGAGCCGACCGGGTTCGCGGAGCCCGTCGAGACCACCGAACTCGAACCCAACGAAGCGGACCTGGCCGCAGCCGAACTCAGCGACGAGGATCTGGCCCGATTCAGCCGGCTGCGTCGCCTCTCCCAGTCCCGCCGCCTGGTCGGTCGGGCCCTCGGGCGGGCGTCGACCTGGGGCCCCGTCCCGGAGGTCACCGGAGCGGTCCGCCACATCGCCGGCTGGGTCAAACCGACCGGACCGCTTCGAATCGACGGCTACCGCTCCTTCGGAAGTGGCTCACGGGTCAGCATCACCGGTCGGGTCCTGGCCGGTCCGCACCCCGGCTCGGCGCAGGAAGGCGAACACTCACTCCGCTCGGCCGGACGGATGGCGAGTCGGTTTCTGACCTCCGAAGTGGCGGATGTGACCGTCGAGGTCTGCTACGACGGAGCCGCCCGCTCGATCCGCTCCGACGACGAGGGCTACTTCCGGGTCGATTTCGAGCCGGACCGGGAGGCCCGCAAGGGTTCGCGCTGGACGGTGGCGCAGGCCCGGGCGCTTGACCATGAGAAGGGGGCGGGACCGTGGTGTCCGGTTGAAGTGCTCGTCGTCGGCCGGGACGTCGATCGAATCATCATCAGCGATGTCGACGACACGATCCTGCTGAACGGTGTCGGTGCGGCCGTCCGAACCGTACTGACCACGATCAGCGGATCCGAACTGACGAGAGAGGCGGTGCCCGGGGCTGCGGATCTCTACCAGCACCTCTGCCACCCTGCCGAAACAGGCGTGGACCGGCCGATCTTCTATGTCTCCTCCAGCCCGTGGAACCTTCACGACTTCCTGGTTGCCTTTCTCGAGATCAACGAGTTCCCGCCGGGGCCGCTGTTGCTGCGTGACCTCGGCCTGAACCGTCACACGTTCTCGAACTCGGCACATCGTGACCACAAGATCGATTCGATCAACGACATCCTCGAACGTCTCCCCGAACCTCGGGTGGTGCTGATCGGCGACAGCAGCCTCCAGGATGCTCACGCCTTCGCGGAGATCATCGATACCCACCCAGGGCGGGTGGAGGCGGCGTTCCTTCGCGACGTGGGTGACGAGGAGCGAACCGAGCGGGCCAAGGCGGTGCTCGCCGAGCGAGACGAGCACGATCCGCCGATCACCCTGATCACCGATATGGCCGAGATCGTCGTCAAGTTGAGCTGACGCCGTTCAGAAGAGCCGCCTCAACCGGATAGAAATGGAGCATGGCGATGCTGCAAGGAGCCCGGTCATGACCAGTCAGCCATCAACGATCGAACTCGAGGTCGAGGTACCGGGGACAGCCGAGGAGGTGTGGACCGCCATCGCCACTGGCGCCGGTATCTCGTCGTGGTACGTGCCGCACGTCATCGAGGAGCGAGCCGGCGGTGGCGCAGTGGCCAGCTTCGGGCCAGGCGACGACATGAAGGTCCCCGGTCGGGTCACGGTCTGGGATCCGCCTCGGCACGTCGGCTTCGACGGAGGTGAGGGTTCCGAGGACGGTCTTACGTTCGACTGGACCATCGAACCGGTTTCGGGTTCCGATCGCTGCGTCGTTCGGCTCGTCAACGCCGGGTTCGGACAGGGAGGACCGTGGGACGAGGTGTACGAGGCGATGATCGGCGGCTGGCGGATGTTCCTGTTCAACCTACGCCTCCATCTCGAACACTTCGGCGGCCGTGAGGCCGTGCCCGCACTGCCAACGGCGGTCTGGACGGGACCCCGCTCGGAGGCGTGGGCCCGGTTGATGGGCGAACTCGGTCTGAACCGGACGCCGATGGCCGGCGACCGGCTGGAACTGAAATCCGACGGGGCGCCCGCACTGGTCGGATCCGTCGTCTCAGTCGAGCCGACTTGGGTCTCGCTGCTACTCGACGAGCCGTCTCCCGGTACGGGATTCATTGCGGTGGAGGGCGACGGCGACGACGTGCAGGTGTCGGTCTGGACCTATCGCTACGGCGATGATCGGGGGGTTGCGGCCGAGGCCGACCGGTCCGGCTGGCAGAGCTGGCTCTCCGCGCGGGCCCCCTCTTGAAGATCCGGGTCGCAGTCCTGGTCTCGGTGACGCTGGTGGTCGCCGCCTGCGCATCGTCATCGGACTCCACCGATGACGGGGCTTCGGCGGGGGGCGGGACGTCCACGTCGTCGACCGCAATCTCGTCAACAGCGCCCTCGTCGGCCACAACCTCGTCCACGGCCGGCTCCCCGGCTTCGGCGACGGCGGCCGACGCCGCCGTGTCCGAAACGGGCGACACCTGCCGGCCGGTGGCACCGGCCGAGAACGAGCTCGGTCAGCAGGCGGCGATCCAGTTCGAGCTCGAAGCCGCAGGCACCACCTATCCCGTTCGGCTCTACATTCCCGGCGACAGCCCACTCGCCGCCGAGGCCGGCGGTCGCTACCCGCTCGTGCTCGACTGGCACGGCCTCGGATCCGACGGGTTTCAGCAGGCGCTGCTCACCAACTACGAGGCGGTGGCCGAAGCCGAGGGCTTCATGGTCGCCCATCCCTCCGGCGGCGGATCCACTGCCGATGCGGGCGGCGGACTTCAAGCCGGTTGGGAGCTGACCCAGTTCGACATTCCCGGCCGCGACGACCTGGCGATGGCCGAGAAACTCATCGACCACCTGGTCGCCGACTACTGTGCCGACCCGAATCGGGTGTACTCCACCGGCATGTCGAACGGCGGGTTCTTCACCAGCCGCCTCGTGTGCGATCTGGCCGATCGCATCGCCGCCGCAGTGGCAGTGGCCGGTGTCAGCCACCCGGACTCCTGTATGCCGTTGCGGCCGGTGCCCCTGATGGCCTTCCACGGCACGGCCGACGCCATCGTGCCGTTCGACGGAGGTACGTCGCAGCTGGAGGGGAGCGGTGCACCGCCGGAACTCGTCGAGTTCTTCGACCAGGTCATGCCCGACGAGCTGGCCCAGTTCGCCGCCGATTTCGGTTGCGATCCGGAGCCCGAGGCAACGGCGGTGTCGGACGAGGTGACCGCCTACGACTATCGAGGCTGTTCCGACGATGTGCCGGTTCGTTTCGTCGAGATCGAAGGCGGCGGCCACACCTGGCCCGGCGCCTTCCTCGGAGCGTTCATGACCGAGGCCCTCGGTCCGACGACCACCGACGTGAGCGCCACCGCCGACGGCTGGCGATTCATGAGTCGATTCTCGCTCGACGGACAGGACGAATGACGACAAATCCGGAGGTGGCACCGACATGACAGGGTCTTCGAAATGACAAACGACTGGATGGCCGACGCGGTCTTCTATGAGATCTATCCACAGTCGTTCGCCGATTCGAACGGCGACGGCATCGGCGATCTCCGTGGCGTGATCGACCACCTCGATCATCTGGCGTGGCTGGGTGTCGACGCCATCTGGTTCAACCCGCTTTTCGCCTCGCCGTTCGTCGACGCCGGCTACGACGTCAGCGACTATCTTCGTGTGGCGCCCCGCTACGGCACGAACGACGACATGCTCGAGCTGATAGCCGCGGCCGGCGAACGGGGCATCAGGATCATCCTCGACCTGGTGGCCGGCCACACCTCGACCGAACACGAGTGGTTCCAAGCCGAGCTGGCGGCCCCCGGTCCACACCCGGACGGTGATCGATACGTCTGGCGCACCGATCCGCCGCCGGCGCGGCCTGCGAACCAGCTGATGGGCACCCCGGCCTGGGTCCCTTCGCCCGGACAGCGGCCCGGCTGGTATCTCAAGAACTTCTTCGACGCCCAGCCGGCGCTCAACTTCGGATGGGCCCGAAATCCGGCCGGCGAGCCGTGGCGCGACGCGGTCGACGCCCCCGGTCCGCGCCGCAATCGCCAGGCATTGCGCGACATCCTCGACTTCTGGTTGAGTCGTGGCGTGGCCGGATTCCGGGTCGACATGGCGTTCTCCCTCGTCAAGGACGATCCCGGACTGACCGAGACCGTGGCCCTGTGGCGGGAGATCCGGGCCTGGCTCGACGCCACCCATCCCGACGCGGTCCTGATCCCTGAGGGAACCGAACCCCGAACCGGTCGGTCACTCGCGTTCCACGCCGACTTCTTTCTGGTCATCCACGCCGAACACGCCAGTCTCTTCGACAACGGCTTCGCCGGCGTCCTGCCGTTCCAGGATCAAGAGCCTCCGTTCTTCGACGCCGCGGGCCACGGATCAACGCGCACCTTCCTTGACGGCTGGGACCGGGCCCGGCAGGTCGACCCCAACCGTCCGATCATGATGGCCAGCGCCGATCACGACTACGATCGCCTGGCCTGCGGCCCCCGCACCGCCGAACAGCTTGGAGCAGCCTGGACGTTCCTGCTCACCTGGGGCTCCATCCCCTGCGTCTACTACGGCGACGAGATCGGCATGCGCTTCCTACCCGGCATGCCCGAGGTCGAGGGTTCGGTCTGCAACCCCGGCTACAACCGGGCCGGCTGTCGCACGCCGATGCAATGGGACCGAACCGCCAACGCCGGATTCTCGACCGCAGCAGCCGAGGGCCTGTACCTCCCGATCGACCCCGACCAGGATCGGCCGACCGTCGCCGATCAGCTCGACGATCCGTCGTCGACCCTGCACCTGGTCCGCGATCTGATTCGGCTTCGGAGAGAGACGCCGGCCCTGCGAACCCGGTCGAGCCAGGAGGTGGTCAACGAGGGTTACCCGTTCGCCTTCGTCCGGGGCGGGTCGCATCTCGTCGTCGTCAACCCGCGACGGGAGGCGGCCTCCCTCATCGACAACCGACTGCGAGGCGCCACCCTGGTGTTCGGCTCAGGGATCGGCGTCGCCGTTGACGAGGTCGCCGGCGACACTCTGACCGTCGACGGCTTCGGGTACGCGATTCTGGCGCTCGCCGGCTGAGGATTCGTGCCTCTGCGTCCCGTTCCTGGCGGACGCGGAGGTACAAACCCGCGAGGAGCCTTTTCAGGCCTGCTCGGCCTTGGCCTCGTCGCGTAGGAATCGGCGCAGGATCTTGCCGGAGGCCGACTTCGGGATGTCGTCGGTGAACACCACCTGGCGGATCTGCTTGTAGGTGGCCACGTGTTCGGCCACGAAGGCCTGCAGCTCCTCGGCGGTCGCCTCCATGCCCGGCTTGAGCACCACATAGGCCCGAGGCAGCTCACCGGCCTCGTCGTCGGGCACGCCGATGACGGCGACATCGGCCACGGCCGGATGGGTGACGATGAGGGCCTCGAGCTCGGCCGGCGGCACCTGGAAGCCCTTGTACTTGATGAGTTCCTTGACCCGGTCGACGATGTAGGTGTGGCCATCGGCGTCGATGACGGCCACGTCGCCGGTGTGGAGCCAGCCGTCATCGTCGATCGTGGCGGCCGTGGCCTCGGGGTTGTTCAGATAGCCCTTCATCACCTGCGGGCCGCGGACCCAGAGCTCACCTCGTCCGTCGACGCCCTGGTCCTCGCCGTTCTCGTCGACGAGCCGACACTCGGTGTTGGGCACGGTTATCCCGCTGGAACCCGCCTTGGCGTCGTCGCCGGCGGTGGCGTGGCTGATCGGGCTCAGCTCGGTCATGCCGTAGCCCTGGACCACGGCACAGCCGATGCGTTCCGCCGCCTCCTCGGCCAGCTCGGCACCCAGGGGGGCGGCCCCACAGAAGATCTTGCGTAGCGACGACAGATCGAAGTTGTCGACCGCCGGATGTTTGGCCAGACCCAACACGATCGGGGGGACGGCGAAGAACTGGCTGACCTTGTGTTGCTGAATGAGGCCGAGCGCCTGCTCCATATCGAAGCGGGGCATGGTGACGACGCCGACGCCCTCGGCCAGCAATCCGTTCATCAGCACCTGCATACCGTAGATATGGAAGAACGGCAGGACCGCGAGCGCCATCTCGTTCTCGCCGTAGTCGAGGACCGGACGGGACTGGGCGAGGTTGGCGACCAGGTTGTAGTGGGTCAACATCACACCCTTGGGCAGGCCGGTCGTACCCGAGGAGTAGGGGAGCACCACGACCTGCTCGTGAACGTCGACGGGTACCTGTTCGATGGCCTCCCCGTAGAGTTGGGCCAGCGGCGTGACCGTCCCGTCGGCCGATTCACCGATCACGGCGATCCGGGACACGCCGGTGCCCTCCGCCGCGGCCTTGGCCGTGTCGACGAAATCAGGGATGGTCACCAGCAGTTCGGCCCCGGCGTCCTTGAGTTGGAACGCCACCTCCTCGGCGCCGTAGGTGGGGTTGATCGTGGTGACCGTTCCTCCGGCCACGGCGACGGCGTGGAAGACGATGGCGTACTCGGGAACGTTGGGCGCCACGAGCCCAACCGTCGAGCCCGCCCCGAAACCGGCGGCGGTCAGTCCACCGGCCAGCCGATGGATGTGAGCGCTCAGCTCGGCGAACGTGTAGGTGCGCCCGGTCGGTCCGTCGATCATCGCCGGCTCATCCGCCATCGCCTCGGCGTGCCGGAGCACGTAGGCGGTGAGGGGGATCTCCGGGATCTCCTGATCGGGAAGCGGGCTGCGAAAAATGTGTGACGCCATGCACAAATGGTGCCCCAACCATTGGCCGTTTCACACACCGCGGGCGGCATTGCTCCCGTGACAACGACGTCGCCGCTTGACTACTGTCGACACAAACACGGCAGCGCGGGTTGGAAGGGGATACAGCTATGTGCGGACCACGGATCAAGGCGCTTCTCGAACGAGAGCAGGCGGGAGCGCCTGCGGTCAACCGACGCCAGGCGCTCAAGATGGGGGCGGCAGCGGCAGTGGGAGGGGCGGTTCTGGCGGCCGGTATCTCACCGGCCGCGGCGAGTTCGAGCCGACGGAGACGTCCGAGGGTCTACGATCTCACCTACCGTCTCACCACCGACTTCCCGACATTCTTCGGCGACGATGCCGGCGGCTCCAAGTCGACCCTCTACGACTACGCAACCGACGGCTTCTACATCCAGACCTGGAACTTCCAGGAGCAATGGGGCACCCACATGGACGCGCCCGGCCATTTCGGGCCCGGCGCCTGGAAGGTCGACGAGATCCCGGCGGGAAACCTGGTGGCACCGCTGGCCGTGCTCGACATCTCGGCCAAGGCCGCAGCCGATCCCAACGCCACGGTCGAGGTCGACGATCTCATCGCCTATGAGCGGCGCCACGGTCGGATCCCGGATGGGGCGTTCGTGGCCATGAACTCGGGGTGGGAGGCCAAGCGAGCCGATGGCAACGACGCCTACCGTGGCGGAGTCGGCTACCCCGATCTCAACTTCCCGGGATTCGGCATCGAGGCTGCCACGTGGCTGGCCGACCGGCGTGACATCGTCGGCATCGGCGTCGACACCCTCAGCCTCGACCCCGGCAACTCGGCCGACTTCGCCGTGCACTACGGCTTCCTTCCCACCAACCGCTACGGCGTGGAGAACCTGGCCGGCTTGGGCTCGGTACCACCCCGGGGTACCACGGTCGTCGTCGGCACGGCGCCGTGGCAGGACGGCTCGGGAGGACCCAGCCGAGTGCTGGCGCTCGGCTGAGGGCGTGCTCGATCTGGACGGCGAATCGGTCTGAGCGGGACGGCCGGAGGACGACGTCCGCGGGGCGATCTCGCGCCGCGATGACGAATCCACTAGCGTTTGCCCATGCTGTTCCTGGATGCCGATACCGTCATCGGAGCCACGCCATGGACGACCCTGATGGGTGCCCTGGCCGACGCGCTTCGGGCCGGAACCACCCGGTCACCCGACCGTCATGTGCACGACGTGGCTCAGTCCGACGGCTCGACGGGCGCCCTGCTGTTGATGCCGAGCTGGGTCGACAACGAGGCCGTCGGGGTCAAAGTCGTCACGTACTTTCCGGCCAACGCCGCCACCGAACATCCCACCGTGAACGCGGCCTACCTGCTCTTCGATGGAGCAACCGGCCTGCTGACGGCCACGATCGACGGCGACGCCCTGACCGCCCGCCGAACCGCCGCCGTCTCGTCGTTGGCCGCCCACCACCTGGCCCGACCCGACGCCAAACGGCTGTTGATCGTCGGTACCGGCCAGCTCGCGCCGAACCTCGCCCTGGCCCATTCCGCCGAGCGGGATCTCGATCACGTGGCGGTCTGGGGTCGGAGCCCGGCCGCCGCCACGTCGACGGCAAGGCTGGTGACCGACCAGGGACTGCCTGCTGTTGCCGTTGACGACCTGGGCGCCGCCGCTGCGAATGCCGACATCATCTCCTGTGCCACCGGGGCCACCACCCCGCTGATCCACGGTTCGTGGCTTCGGCCGGGGACCCACGTCGATCTGGTCGGCGGCTTCCGGCCCGATATGCGGGAGGCCGACGACGAGGCCGTCCGTCGGTCGACCGTTTTCGCCGACACCGTGGCCGGGGCAAGCGTGTCGGGCGACCTGGCCCAACCGCTGGCCTCCGGGCTCCTCCAGCCCGACGACATCGCCGCCGATCTCGCGGAACTGGTGTCGGGCGATCATCCCGGTCGCCGATCCGACGACGAGATCACGTTGTTCAAGTCGGCCGGCTTCGCAGCCGCCGATCTTGCCGCGGCCCGCCTGGTCGCCCGGGTGGCCGGTGGGGGGTGATCGTGTCTGATTCACCGTCCGGCTCCCCGTGGGGTGACGGCAACCGACCGATCGTGCTGGTGCATGGGGCCTGGGTGGGGGAGTGGAGCTGGTTGCCGGTCCTGCCCCGGTTGAAGGCGTCGGGCCGGGCCGTCCACAACGTGTCGCTCACGGGACAGGGTGCCCGTCGTCATCAGGGTGGAAACCACCTGCACCTGCTCGATCATGTCGACGACGTCGTCGGTGTCATCCAGACCCTCGATCTTCGGGCCGTCACGCTCGTCGGCCACAGCTACGGCGGCCGGGTCATCACCGGCGTGGCCGGCCGGGTGCCCGACCGGCTCGACGCGATGGTCTACCTCGACGCCCACGCTCCCATTGCCCCCGATCCCGGGCAGACCCCCGAGCGGCTGGCGGCGGCCGAGGCCAACGACGGCATGTTGCCCTTCGGCGGCTACGACCTGGATCCCGCGTTCTTCGGTGGGCTCGACGGCGTGGCCTGGTGCCGGGAGCGACTTGTCGACCATCCCATGGCCTGCTTCACCGATCCCTGGGTCGTCGAGCTGCCGGACCGCATCGTGAAGACCTACGTGTACGCCGCCTCTCCGGAACCGACCAAGTTCTCCGCCTACTCGGCTGCCGCCAAGGCCGACCCGGGCTGGCACCACCATCAACTCGAAGGCCCGCACTTCCTGATGTACAGCCACCCCGACGAGGTGACGGCGATCATCCTGGATGCCGACGCCGGACCGCCCGACCGACCCAGTCAGTCGAACTCGAGTTCGAGGGCGCCGAGTGGGCCGTAGTCGAACCGGAAGTGGTCGCCTGGTCGAACGTCGATCGGGCGGGTGAAGGATCCGGCCAACACGAGCTGCCCGGCTTCCAGCCTCAGCCCCTGTTCCGTGTACCGTCGGGCCAGCCAGATGATCCCGATGGCCGGGTGGTCGAGCACGCCGGCGGCCACTCCGGTCTCCTCGACGACACCGTTGCGGTGCCCGATCGCGGCCACCCACCTCAGATCGACGTCACGGGGCCCGACGGCATCACCACCGCAGATGATCCCGGCGTCGGCGGCGTTGTCGGCGATGGTGTCGACCACGGTTCGGCTCCGTCCGGTCTCCGGATCGCGCCGGTACGAACGGGCGGCGATGAGCTCGACCGCCGGCGTGACCTCGGCCGTTGCGTCGAGCACGTCGTCGACGGTCAATTCGGTTCCCGCCAGATCCTCGGCCAGGCGAAAGGCCAACTCGATCTCCAGCTTGGGGTCGCAGAATCGGCTCGCCGTCAGCCTGCTGCCCGGTGTGAACACCATGGCGTCGGTGAGGAAACCGGAATCGGGGGTGTCGATGTTCATCGCAGCCTGCATCGCCCGAGACGTCAACCCGATCTTGTGGCCGACGAGTTCTTCCCCGCGGGCCAGCCTGGTCTCGAGCCACGCGGCCTGGATGCGGTAGGCGTCGGCGATCGTGGCTCCCGGGTGGACGGCGGTCGTCTGGCGGATCTGGGTCGCGGTGCGCTCCGCCTCGTCGAGCAGGTGGGCCTCGGACCGAACTTCGTCGTCGGACAGGGTGGTTGTGGCGATGTCGCTCATGTCGGTTCTCCGAGGTTGAGTTCGGCCAGGTCGTGTAGTTCCTCGAGAAGGTGCTGCAGGCGGGCGGCCCCGAACCGTTGCTCGATCCTCGTGTACGCGGCCTCCGACGATGGGGCGACGGTCCGGACCAGCATCCGCCCGTCGGGGCTCAGCTCGATCAGTGAACGGCGCTGATCGTGGGTGGCCACCGACCGCTCGATGAGGCCACGACCTTCCAGGTTCGAAAGGATGCGTGAAAGGCTCGGAGGTAGGAGAAAGGTCCGCTCGGCCAGCACCGTCGGTTCAACCGGCCCGTCGGTCGCGGTGAGGGCCCGAAGCACCCGCCACTGCTGCTCGGTCAGGTCGTGTTCGGCCAGGAGGGGCCGAAAGCGGCGCATGGCCGCCTCACGGGCCCGGAGCAGCGCCATGGGTAGGGATTGGTCGAACGGGCGCATCGGGCCGGACTCCGAAGTCATAGGTCTATCTTCTGATCCCATACGAACAACTCCAGCGGACGACGTTTCGCCGTTGGCGAAACTCGGTAGGCAGTGCCTCCGGCACTGCGACGTCATGGGAGTACTTTACACAAAGTCCTGAACATGTTAAATACTTACTGATGGTCGAGACCACACGACACACCTTCGAGGAGAATCAGGCCGCCGCCGCCAAGTACCTGGCCCGCTTCGCCGACCGAACCCTTCCGCACCTGATCGACGGTGAGCCGGCTGCGGCCGCGTCCGGTGAAACGTTCGAGAACCGCTCACCGATCGACGGTGCGTTCCTGGGCGCGGTCAGCGCCGGCGGCGCCGCCGATGTCGATGCTGCAGCGACAGCGGCTGCAGCCGCATTCGAGGGTTGGGCGGCGACACCCGGTGGCGAACGCAAACGCATCCTCCACGCCGTCGCCGATCTGATCACCGAGCGAGCACATGAGATCGCCGTCACCGAGTGCACCGACACCGGCCAGACCATGCAGTTCATGTCGGCGGCCGCCATCAGAGGCGCCGCGAACTTCCGGTTCTTCGCCGACCGGGCTCCGGCCGCGGCCGACGGGCTCTCGCTGCCCACGGCCGATCACGTCAACTACACGACCCGCCACCCGATCGGGCCGGTCGGTGTCATCACCCCCTGGAACACACCGTTCATGCTGAGCACGTGGAAGATCGCGCCGGCGCTGGCGGCCGGATGCACGGTCGTGCACAAGCCGGCCGAATGGAGCCCCCTCACGGCTCACGTCCTGGCGGAGATCGCCCTCGAAGCGGGGTTACCACCCGGTGTGCTCAACGTGGTCCACGGCCTCGGCGACTCGGCCGGGAAGAGCCTCACCGAACACCCGGCGATCAAGGCCATCGCCTTCGTCGGCGAGTCGGCCACCGGTTCGCTGATCCAGGCCCAGGGTGCCCCAACGCTCAAGCGAGTGCACTTCGAGCTCGGCGGGAAGAACCCGGTTATCGTGTTCGACGACGCCGACCTCGATCGGGCGCTCAATGCGGTCACCTTCATGATCTACAGCCTCAACGGCGAACGCTGCACGAGTTCCAGCAGGGTTCTGATCCAGAACTCGATCTACCAGCAGTTCACCGAGCGCCTGGCCGAGAAGGTGTCCCGAATCCCGGTCGGCCACCCGCTGGACCCCGCCGCTGTCGTCGGGCCCCTCATCCATCCCCGGCACCGCGACAAGGTCTGCTCGTACACGGAGCTGGCCCGGGCCGAGGGGGCGACGGTCGTCGACGGCACCCCGTACCCTGACGCCCCGGTTGACGGCAACTGGGTGGTGCCGCAGCTCTTCCTCAACGCCGACAACTCGATGCGGATCGCCCAGGAGGAGATCTTCGGTCCGGTCCTGACCGCCATCCCCTTCGCCGATGAGGCCGACGCCGTCGAGCTGGCCAACGACATCCAGTACGGCCTCGCCGGTTACCTGTGGACCTCCGATGTCGGTCGGGCCCACCGTGTTGCCCGGGCCCTGCAGGCCGGCATGGTCTGGGTGAACTCCCAGAACGTCCGCCACCTGCCGACCCCCTTTGGTGGAACCAAAGCCTCGGGAATCGGCCGCGATGGGGGAGACTGGAGCTTCGACTTCTACATGGAGACCAAGAACATCGCCATCGCCCTCGACACCCACGCCGTCCCCGACCTTGCCACCGGCTAAAACGCCGAGTCGGTCACCTCGATGAGCCTCTACTACGTCCAGAAGTTTCTCTATCAACTCAACCGTGAGCCCGAGTTGCAGGAGCGCTACCGGGCCGACCGCCGAGCCGTACTCGAACCCTACGAGCTGACCCACGAGGAGGTCGAGGCCCTCGTCGAGCCCGACATCGGATTCCTCTTCCACCTCGGCGTCAACGGCCAGATCCTCATGCACTTCGCCGCCCTCCACCACATCGAGTGGGCCGACTACCTCCAGCGCATGCGAGACGGCGTGGCCGAGCACGGTCCCGTCCGGGAGGGGGTCTACGCCATGACCGGCTACGAGGGAACCGAGGCCCACGCCGAGCGCCTGGGCCATCGCACGACCGCGACCGCATCGAGCTCTTCGGAGTCCACCCCACCGGACGACCCGACCACCAAGAAAGGATCAACCTAGTTATGCCGCTTGTCTACGCCGGCGTCTGCAGCCACGCCCCCGGAATCACTGGGCGGGCCGACCGGGCCGACCCCGAGGTGCGGGATGCGTTCTACGCCGCCTACCGCGGCATGAGGGAGGCCATCGCCCGGTCCGGTGCCGAGGCGTTGATCGTCGTCGCGGCCGAGCACTTCGCCAACTTCTTCATGGACAACATGCCGGCGTTCGCCATGGGCATGGCCGACTTCTACGACGGGCCGATCGAGGATCCCGGCTGGCTCGGTATCGAGCCGTTCCGGGCACCGGGCCACAAGGACCTGTCCAAACGGCTGATCACCGAGGTCATGCAGACCGTCGACGTTGCCTACGCCGAGGAGTGGCGCTTCGACCACGGCATCGCCGTCCCGCTTCACTTCCTGACCCCCGACTTCGATCTGCCGATCGTGCCGGCCAACATCAACTGCCAGGGGCCGCCACTCACGCCGCTGCATCGGGCCTGGGCGTTCGGCGAGGCACTCCGCCGGGCCGCCGATTCCGTTCCGGAGAAGGTGGCGCTCATCGGCACCGGCGGCATCTCCCACTGGCCGGCCACTCCGGACTCGGGCAAGATCAACGAGGAGTGGGACCGCCGATTCATGGACCAGTGGTGCCGCAACGACCGCCAAGCGCTCCTCGCCTACGACGATCTCGCGGTCTACGCCGACGCCGGGCAGGGAGGCTTCGAGATACGTACCTATGTGGCCACCGCGGCCGCCGCCGGCGGAGCGCCGGGCACCGTCCACTTCTATGCCCCGATTCCGATTTTCTCGGTTGGCTGCACGATCGCAAGTTTCGATCTCGCCGCCTAGGCAACGCGTCGTAGCAGTCCGCTACACTCACGCCGGACGATGACGGCCTACTCAAGGATCGCTCGAGCGCACCCGAACCATGACGATCGCCAACCCCAAATCCCGAACCCGGCTCGAGATGCCCGGCCCCGTTCGATCGGTGCTGGTGTTCGCACTGATCTACCTCTTCCTTGTCGGCGTGTCGATGCTCGAAGCGGGTATCAAGGACATGGGCGCGGATACGCAGGAGCAGCTGTTCGCTCCGGTCAACAACCCACTGGCCGGCCTGTTCATCGGCATCCTCGGTACCGTCCTCGTGCAGTCGTCGTCGGCCAGCACCTCCGTCATCGTCGGCCTGGTCGCCAGCCAGGCGTTGGGTGTGGAACAGGCGGTTCCGATGATCATGGGTGCCAACATCGGCACCACGGTGACCAACACCCTGGTGTCACTGGGCCATCTCCGGGCTTCCGCCGAGTTCAAGCGGGCCTTCGCCGCCGCCACGGTGCACGATTTCTTCAACGTGTTCGCCGTTGTCGTCCTGTTGCCGGTCGAACTGGCGACCGGCCTGATCTCCGGGATCGCAAAGGGTATCTCCGGGGCGCTGGTCGGCAGCTCGGGCTCGGAGTGGGAGAGCCCGATCAAAGCCTCCGTCAAGGCCCCGGTCGGTTGGATCGAATCGATCTGGGAATCGCTCGGGCTCACCAACAACCCGCTCGGGATCGCCATGGTCGCCACCGGTCTGGTCATCGTCCTGCTGGCACTGACGTTGATCACCGGCAACATGCGCCGGCTCGTGGCCGACCGGGTGGAGCGGACTCTCAATGCGGTGCTGGGCAAGGGTGCCGGATTCGTTGCCATGATCGTCGGCCTGGTCATCACCATCGCCGTCCAGTCGTCGAGCATCACCACATCGATCCTGATTCCGCTCACCGCCGCAGGCGTCCTGACCCTGCGTAATGCCTACCCGGTGACGCTCGGTGCCAACGTGGGAACCACCATCACCGCACTGCTGGCGTCGCTGGCCACCGGCAGCACCGACTCCCTCACCGTCGCCCTGGTCCACACGACGTTCAATGTGATGGGTATCCTGTTGTTGTACGTCGTGCCGTTCGCCCGTGAGCTGCCGATCAAATCAGCGGAACGCCTCGCCGAGGTGGCGGTGTCCCGCCGGCAGTGGGCGATCGCCTACGTAGTCGTCGTGTTCATCGCCATTCCGGCCCTCGGAGTCGCCTTCCTTCGCTAAGGAGCCACCATGATTCTCGAATTCTTCCGTCGGGGCGACAGCGCCATGGATCAGATCGACGCCCGGGTCGCCACCATGATCAACGACGCTCGCCACTCCTTCGACCTGGCGACGGCCGCGGTGTTGAGCGGCGCCGACGCCGCCCAAATGCGGGAGGAGGTCGAGAAGACCGATCATCGGATCAACGAGGCCGAACAGCAGCTTCGCCAGGAGCTGGTGGTCCACGTCGCCGTGCAGGGTAGTTCCGACATCGGAACCGTGCTCGGCTTGACACTGCTGATCAAGAAGATCGAGCGCATCGGTGATCAGGCCAAGAACATCCTCGACCTGACCGACGAGGGTGTTTCGCTCGTCGGCGCCCCGGACCTCGATGGCTTCCTCGCCGATCGAACCACGATCTCCGACATGTTCACCGAAACGGCAAGTCTGCTGACCGATCCGGACGAGGAGAAGGTGGCCGACTTCCGCCGCCGAGCCGACGACCTGCGTCATCATTGCGAGGGCAAAGTTCGCGAGTTCATGCACTCGGATGAGCCGGGTCACTACGCCGTGCCCAGGGCGATCCTCTACCGCTACTGGAAGCGGATCGCCGCCAACCTCATGGGTGTGGTCACCACGGCGGTCGAACCGGTGCAATACATCGACTACACCGACCACGGAGCGACCGACATCACCGATGACTGACGCCGTCGCGGCGGGTCGGTGGAACGGCTCAGATCCACCCGGCGGAACATCGTCAGGCGGCCCACCATGAAACTCGAGTCGATTCGAACCCACGCCGTGGCCCCGCCGACCGGGATCGGCGGTTCGTTCTGGATCCTCACCGAGGTGACGACCGACAACGGCATCACCGGGGTCGGCGAATGCTACGGCATCCCGTTCTCCCCCTCGATCGCGCGGCGGATGGTGGCCGACACCTTCGAACGGTTCATCGCCGGTGACGATCCCCACAACGTCGAGGCCATGTTCCGCCGTGTGTACTCGGCCGGTTTCACCCAGCGGCCCGACGTGACGATGATGGGTGTGTTCAGCGGTATCGAGATGGCCGTCTGGGACATCCTCGGCAAGGCTCTCGATCGACCCGTTTACCAACTACTCGGTGGCCGGTTCCACGACCGTCTCCGCACCTACACCTATCTGTATCCCCGAAACGTCCACGACCCTTTGTTGCCGGCTGATGAGGCCGATGTCTACCACGTCGCCGCTGAGGCCGCCGCCCGGGCCGGCGAGTACGTGGCCCACGGCTGGACGGCGGTGAAACAGGACCCGACCGGACCGTACAGCTTCCAGGGTGGGCGAGAGCTGTCGCTCTTCGAGCTCGAACGCTCCGAACAGGTCATTGGAGCCATCCGGGAGGCGGTCGGCGATCGGGCCGACATCCTCGTCGGAACCCACGGCCAGATGACCACCTCGTCGGCTCGTCGCCTCGCCCGCCGTCTCGAGCGCTTCGATCCGCTGTGGTTCGAGGAGCCCGTGCCACCCGACCAGTTCGACTCACTGGCCGAGGTCGCCCGATCGACAACGATCCCGGTGGCCACCGGCGAGCGGCTCACGACCCGGCACGAATTTCACCGGGCGCTCCTGGCGGGAGCGACCATCGTGCAGCCCGACATCGGACGTTCGGGCGGGGTTTGGGAGACCAAGAAGATAGCGGTCATGACCGAACTCTTCAACGCCCAGATCGCGCCGCACATCTACTGTGGTCCGGTGGCCCATGCCGCCGCCGCCCACGTCGCCTTCTCCAGCCCGAGCTTTCTGGTCCTCGAAACGATCGACACGCCGTTCCACCGCGCCGTGGTTCACGAGCCGCTGGAATGGGATGCCGGCTACCTCGTGGCACCGACCGCGCCCGGGCTCGGCGTCGAGTTGAACCTCGACGTTCTTGCCGCTCACCCTGCGACCGACGGCGGCCGGCTCCATCTGGAAATGTGTCAGGTCGTCCTCGACTCCGACAATCGGAGGACGATCGGCGAGCTTTAGACGCCGGGAGTTCTCAGTCGACGAGGTCGATGTGCTCCCGAAGCGCCGTGATCTCGAGCAGCCTCACCAGCAGCGGGGGCCGGTTCCTGATGATCAGCCTTCCTCCGGAGGGACAGAGGTGACGAACCAGCGTGGAAGTTGAAGGTTCGGACACGATGGCGTCACCCTTGGGCGATACGTGGTGAGGTGGACGAGATCCGGACCGAACTGGCGCGGCTGGCCCAGCTGGCGTCGCAGAGCCATCCTATAGAGTTCCTCGACTCCCTTCCTCATCGTCGGAATCCGTGGTCGAGCAGGTCGACGTCGGGCTGTACGACCTCCAAAGGCGACGGCTCATCTCACTTCGTGACGGCGAACCGGTTGATGCCGCCGAGTGGCCGGTGAGCACCGCACTGGAACATCACGGCAATCACCTGGGGCGCCTCCTGGTTCGGAGCGCCGCGGTCGAACCGGCCTACGAAACCGGCGGCGACATCTTCGAGTACTCCTTCGACCACGATCGGTTGTTCCTCGCCGTCCTCGACGCCATGGCGCACGGCCTTGCCGCATCGCTGCTGGCCCCGTTGGCCACTGCCGCTCTCCGTCGGGCCCGCCGGGAGGGCAAGACGCTGACCGACATGCTGGGCCACGTCGCCGCCGCCGTACGAGCTCAGTACGCGGGGTCGGCCTACGTCAGCGCCGTCGTGGTCGACATCGATTTGTCCACCGGGCGGAGTGAGTGGTTCAGCGCCGGTCATCTGCCCCCGGCTCCTGCTGACCGCGGACGGAGTGCAGGAGTTGACGCTCGAACCGTCCCTCCCGCTGGGTATGTGGATCACCGGTGAGGAGTCGATGGCCGACGTTCCGGTCGGTCACCTCCTGCTCGAACCCGACGAGTCGATCGTTCTCTGTTCCGACGGAGTGATCGAGAATCTGATGGAGTCATCCGAGTTCTCGGTCGGCGACGACCGTTCCGGGCGACGGTTGGATCACACGCCCGACTCTTCACGCACCGCTGCGCCCGGGATGTGGTGGAGGAGCTGCTCCGGATGACCGGACCCGTTCTGGGTGATGACGCGACGTTGATGATCGCGCACCGGTCAGGCCGATCCTGATCGGCGTCCGTTTGTCGGGACCGGGGGCTGGGTAGGCTTCGACCCGATGAAGACCTGGATCGATAACGCCCTCGTCCGACCCCAGTCCCACCTGGTGTCCCAGGAGACCGACCTCGACAGCCTGAGGGACGCCCTGGGGGGCGAACCCCTGACCCTCTGGGACTGGGGCAAGGCCGGCATCATCCTCGTCGTGGCGTTGGTGGGCTCCAGGCTGGTCAAGTTTGCGCTCAAGCGATTTCTGGCCTCTCGGTGGGACAGCGCAGTGGTCGATCTGATGGCCCGACTCGTCGGCTATGCGGTCGTGACCTTCGGCGTCATCTACGCCCTCGAACAGCTCGGCGTCCAGGTCGGTCCGCTTCTCGGTGCACTCGGCATCGTCGGCATCGCACTGGCGTTCGCCCTCCAGGACATCCTCCAGAACTTCGTGGCCGGACTGCTCCTGCAGATCCGACGGCCGTTCTCCTATGGCGACCAGATTTCGAGCGGTGACATCCAGGGAACGGTGGAATCGATCGACGCCCGTTCCGTCACCGTGGTGACTCCGGACGGAGAGACCGTTCACGTACCAAGCAGCCAGGTCATCACCGACGCCATCTACAACCACACCGAGCTGGGCCGTCGTCGTTCCTCGATCGCAATCGGCGTCGCCTACGGTTCCGATCTCGACCGCGTCAAGCGCACGTTCGCCGAAGCCGTGACCGGCCTCGACTCGGTCAACGACAGCCCGCCGGCGGAGGTTCTGTTCACCGGCTTCGGTGACTCGAGCATCGACTTCGTGGTCCGCTTCTGGCATCCACCGACCATCGCCGAGAGCTGGAAGGCGCGCGACGCCGTCGGTCTGGCTCTCGACAAGGCGGCAACCGAAGCCGGCATCGAGATTCCCTTCCCGCAACGGGTCATCACTCACGCCGGCGGGACTCAGTCGGGCGGAGCCTGATCCGGTTCCGGCCCGGGTCCGTCCTTCGATGCCGGGCGATCAGCCGTCGACACGGCAAGGTAGGAGGCGAGCTCCCGGGCCGTCGGCGACCGGTCGAGCTGGTGTGAGAGGTCCTCGGCGCGGGCGACCGATACCATCCGCGGCACCGCCGGGATAACGAGCGTGACCTCGATCGGGGCAAGCATCGCGTCGGACATCAGATCGGCTTTCGAACGGTAGGTGATCGAACCGTCGCCGCGGCCGATTGCTCGGCCGCCTCGACGATCCTGGCCAACATCCGGGGAAAGATCAGTGTGTGAAAGGGGACCAACACATACCAGTAGGCTCTGCCGAGGACTCCCCTGGGCACGAAACGCGCCGCCTGCTGGATTGTCGTCACCGCGGCCCCGGATCCATTGCTGGACTGGTCCGGCGCCGCCTCGACGTTCCTGATCCGCCACTCCAGCCAGGCGTGACCGGGTAGCTTCATCTCCGCCCGGAGGCGAAGGAAACGATCGGTGTCGATCGATTCGACCCGCCAGAAGTCGACGGCGTCGCCGACTGCCAGATCGAGCGGATGGCGACGACCACGTCGTAGCCCGACGCCTCCGACGACCTTGTCGGCCAGGCCTCGGAGCCGCCACATCCAGTTTCCCGTCAGCCAGCCGTTGTCGCCGCCGATACCGCTGATCACCCGGAAGAGGTCGGCCGGGGTGGCCGAGGTCGTCGTGCGACAGATGTCCTCGAGCACCGAACCGCTGGCCCACTCCGGGTCCTCTGGGTTTGGTGTTGCCTCGAGCAGGGGGATCATCGACGACCCCGTCCAGCGGGTGGGGATGACCAGATCGGAGACCATCTGCAGTGTTCGCTGCACGGCATGACGAAAGCTGATCGGTTCGACGCCAAGTTCCTCGACAGCCGACGTTTCGGTGACGACGACGTCGTTGATCAGGCTGTCGACGAGCTGGCGGGCGAGGATGGCCGGCAGAGGCGTGACCAGCGTGACCCAGTGGGCGGACAGCGAAGGGCTGAGGACCGGTAGGCCGATCACCAGGCGGCGGCGGAGGCCGGCCACCGCCGCGTACCCCTGCATCATCTCCACGTAGGTCAGCTGATCCGGTCCGCCAAGCTCGAGAATCTCGTGACCGCTCACGGTGCGGCCGACCGCCCGTTGAAGGCAGGTGAGCACATCGCGGATCGCCACCGGTTGACACCGGGTCTCCTGAACCCACTGCGGGGTGACCATGACGGGGAGGGTCTCGGTCAGCGAGCGGAGCATCTCGAACGAAGCGCTGCCCGATCCGATGATGATGGCGGCCCGGATCTCGGTCACGTCTACCGAACCGGCGCCGAGCACCCGTCCGACCTCCTGCCGGCTGGCCAGATGGGGCGACAGATCGTCGTCGGATCGCCCGAGACCTCCCAGGTAGATGATCCGTTGGACTCCCGCCCGTTCACAACCGACCCGGAAAGCCTCGGCCATGCGGCGATCGTAATCGGCGAAATCGTCTCGACCGAGTGAGTGGACGAGGTAGAACGCAACACGGCAACCCTGCGCCGCCCGAGCGACGTCGTCCGCCGAGTCGGCCGATCCCTCGACGACCGCGACCGAGCCGGCGAACGGGCGATCGAGGTTCGACTGGGGCCGGACGAGGCAGACAATCCGGTGTTTGTCCTCGAGCAGACGTGGTATCAGCCGACCACCAACGTAGCCGGTCGCTCCCGACACCAGAATCGATGTCGGTTCGGGTGCCTCGACGGTTGCCATATACAGCCAACCTACCCCGTACCGGGGCCCGAAAACTCCGGGCCCGGTCAGTCTCGAGGAGGCCGTGACCTCACCTACCGACGATCGACTTCGCCGCAGCTTCGACTATGCGGCCGACGTCGATGCCGAACCCCCACACCGGCGACGCCAGCCGTGTGCTTCGCTTTGGAGACGTTCCGGATGCGATGGCCGACCGGGGGCGGGGGCTCATCATTGTCGATGGTCTCGCCGATCGCACGTGGGTCGAGCGAACGCCGGATCTGACGATCGTCACCTCCGAGTTGTGGTTGGCTGCCGACCACTGACCGGTCGGGCGGCCCCCATGCTCTTCTCCTGTCAGGCTGCGACGGCGATCGTGCGTTTCAGAAATGTCAGCATCCGATCCCACGCCAGGTCGGCCGCTTCCGGGTCGTGGTTGTCGCCCTCCTCGAAGAACCAGTGTTTGACCCCCGGATAGAGATGGAATTCGGTGTTGCGGCCTCCGAGCCGGATGAACGACTCGGTCACCACCCGGTCCTCCTCGCTGACCATGTGATCGTCTCCGGCGAAATGGCCCTGATAGGTGGCACTGGCCTCATCGAAATCGATCGACTGGGCTCCGTAGAAGGCGACGACGGCGCCCACGTCCCGGGTCATCCGGGCTGAGAGCCACAGACCCAGCGACGCACCCATCGAGAAGCCGATGACCCCGATCGGCTTCGTCGCGTCGACCGACGCCACGCGAAGCGTATGTGCCGACGACATGACCAGCCCGGACAGCGCATCGGGATCCTGGTCGGCGAGTACCGCCTCGCCTTCGGCTTCGGTGACCGGCTGCACGCCGTCGAAGAGGTCCGGAGCCAGGACGGTGTAGCCCTCCTCGGCCAGGCGCCGGCAGAAGTCCCTCACCCAGGGGTTGAGCCCCCACCACGAGTGCAGGACCAGGAGGCCGGGGCCCTGCTTTCCGCCGGGTGGATCGACAAGGAACGCCTCTCCGGCCTTGCGGTTCGTGAACGGTGATCCGTCGGCGCTCATGATTTCGACTCTACACGGAGGCCCCTACGGCGAAGTAGTTTGCGAATCCACCGTTTGAGGTCGAATTTGCGTACCCTGGTCACCGTGAACAAAGGTCCGATCGGCTGGATCGCGTCGATGTGGCGATTCGTCTGGGATGTGGCTCTGCGTTGGTATTACGGTCGAGTGGGCGACTTGGCCGCTAGTGTCACCTTCTGGTTGTTGGTTTCGCTGCCGGCGACCGTGCTGGCCCTCCTCGCGATCCTCGGTCCGATCGACCGGCTCCTCGGTCACGTCTTTCCGCTGGAGAACGGGAGCGTCGAGTTCCAGAGTCGTATTCAGCTGGAGGTGTCGGAGTTCATCGGTCGGATCCTCACCGACGAAGGGGGCGAGATCCAGGCGACGGTCACCGCTCTGTTCAGTGACACGAACCCCGGCCTCTCGCTTATCTCGGCCGCTTTCGCCCTGTGGTCGATCAGCCGCGGTTTTGCCGGGCTGATCCGATCGCTCGAGGACATCTACGACATCGCCGCCGACGAGCGTCGCCCCTGGTACATCACGCGGGTCGTTGCCGTGTTCCTGGGGGTAGGTAGCGTGCTGATCCCGCTGCCGCTCATCGTGCTTGACCAGTTCGTGTGGGATCGGGTCGGCTCCAACGCCCTGTTCGATTGGCTGCGTATCGTCACGCTGGTCGCTGTGCTGATCCTGTGGGCGTCGATCGTCTACCACTTCGGCCCGGCCACGAGGTCGCGTTGGCTTCATGACCTGCCTGGAGCGGTGATTGCGGCCCTGATGTGGTGGTTGCTCACGATCGGATTCGGTCAGTACGTCGATCTGACCCTCGCGGCCGAGGGAGCCGACGAGGTGCGGGCCGCCGTCGGTATCTTCCTGCTGGCCATCACCTGGATCTGGCTGGCCGCCCAGGTCCTGCTGATCGGTGGGGCGGTGAATCAGATTCTCGGTGATCGGCTGGGAATCAGCCGTTCCGGCCGGGAGTGGTCGATCCCCGACATGGTGACCAAGAGCACCGGTGAGATCAAGCGGATCATCAACACCGACTCCAACACGGCCGCGTAGCATCCTCCGGACATCCAGCCGGTCAGGCATCCCGTCCGACGCGCCCAGACTGTGGTCGGGGGCGGTCGAGGGCGGTTGGCTTAGGCTGGGCCCATGAATCCCCTGCGATCATTCCGGTCACTCGTGCGGTTCCGTCCGATCGAACTCCGGTCGAGCACCCGACGGCTGGCCCGGGCCGCGTCGGTCGACGACCTGCGGCGGCAGGCCCGGCGCCGATTGCCGCGGGCGGTCTTCGACTACATCGACGGAGGAGCGGAGGACGAGCGCACGCTCGATCGTAACGTGTCAGGCTATGCCCGGTTGGAGTTCCGACCGAGGGTCCTGCGGGACATGTCGAACCTCGACACGTCGATCTCGCTGTTCGGTCGATCGCTGCCGACCCCCTTGATTCTGGCCCCCACGGGGTTCACCAGGATCGCCGACCCCGAGGGTGAGCTCGCCGTGGCCCGGGCGGCAGCGAGGGTCGGGGTACCGTACAACCTCTCGACCATGGGCACTCGATCGATCGAAGAGGTGGCGGCGGTGTCGAACGGCCCGAAGTGGTTTCAGGTCTACGCCTGGCGCGACCGGGGTCTCATCGCCGAGTTGGTCGGTCGGGCTCGCGACGCCGGTTACGAGGCCATCATGCTGACCGTGGACACGGCCGTGCTCGGCCGCCGGGAGCGGGATGTGCGGCTGGGCACGACCCTGCCGCCCAAGATCGGGTTGAACACGATCGTCGACGGCATCATTCATCCGGCCTGGACCTACGGTCTGGTGACCAACGAACCGATCACGTTCGCCAATGTCGCCGGTCGCCATGGCCTGGACGGTTCGAGCGCCATCACTCTGGCCGACTACGCCGCCAGCCAGTTCGATCCGGCGCTGTCGTGGGACCAGGTCGAGTGGCTGCGGAGCCAGTGGGACGGTCCGATCATCCTCAAAGGTGTGCAAACGGTGGCCGACGCGGAACTTGCCGTGGCCCACGGCGTCGAGGGCATCGCCATCTCCAACCACGGCGGACGTCAACTCGACGACGCCCCGCCCGTCGTCGAGCTCATCGAACCGGTGGCCCAGGCCGTGGCCGGCCGATCGGCGATCATCGCCGACGGGGGCATCCGGCGAGGGGGCGACATCCTCAAGTCATTGGCCCTGGGAGCCGACGCCGTCATGGTCGGCCGGGCCTATCTCTACGGCCTTGGTGCGGCCGGCGAGGCGGGCGTCGACCATGTGTTGGCGTTTCTCCTCGACGGGCTTCGACGCACCATGGCGCTGACGGGTTGCCGGACCATCGGCGAGATCGAGCCTGACCTCGTCACCTGGCGGCGCGACGATCCGTCGACCACACCCTGGACAGGGGGTCACTGATGTCGTCGCAGCGCCGGAGCCTCTGATGGCCGGGCCACTGGCAATGGAGTTCGTGCTGTCCGGTGACTCCGTCGACGCCCTTCCCCCGACGCGGGCGGAGATAGCGATCGTCGGGCGATCCAACGTCGGCAAGTCGTCGCTCGTCAATGCCGTCGCCAAACGCAAGAAGCTGGCCCACGTGTCGAACACTCCGGGCCGCACCCGTCTCCTCAACCTGTTCACGCTGGTCGACAACAAGTCCCAGCCGCTCACCGAGCCCGATGGTCGGTTCTCGGCCACGGTGATGGATCTCCCGGGCTACGGCTATGCGGCAACGTCGAAGTCGATGCGCGAGGACTGGCGGCTCATGATCGAGGACTACCTGCTCGAGCGTGAAGGCCTGACCATGGTGGTGGTCCTGGTCGACGGTGAGGTCGGCCCGACCAAACTCGACGTTCAGATGCTCGACTGGCTGCGCTCGACGGGCCTACCCCACACCGTGGTGGCCACGAAGCACGACAAGGTCAAGTCGTCGAAACGCGACCGGAGGCGCAAGGACCTGGCGGCCGGCTGCCAACTCGAGGTTCGGGATCCGGTGTGGGTAAGCGCCCACAGCGGTGTCGGCATCGACCGGCTCCGAGGTCTCATCCGCTCCTGGCTGGCCTAGACATCCCACGGTTTGAAGTGTCAAGCGGCGAGGTCGTGGCGGTGTGCCCAGGCGGTGTGTTCGTCGTAGGGGGTGTGGTGGCGGAGGCACCCGTGGAGGATGCCGACGAGCCGGTTGCCGAGA
>JAOTVU010000155.1 GCA_029863385.1 Acidimicrobiia bacterium | reverse complement strand
TCAATCGACGCACACGCACACGTTCTGCCATCCCCACATCAAAACAGGCCCAGCAACCCGAGTGGTGGACGCGACCCTCAAACCACTGTGGTCAGGGCACTAGGCGCAGAGTTCGCCGTCGGTCCCCCGGCTGCAGAACACCGTCCGTTCGATCGACCTGAGCGAGAACGTCTCGCCGTTGTCGTCGGGGGTGGCGAAGATATGGAGCCGATACCCGGCCACCGAGTCGTCGCCCAGGCCGATCACGTCGTACGTGATCTCGCCGAGGTCGCCAACGGTCGGCGCGACCGACTGCACGATACGGGACTCCGGTTCCTCCGAGGCGAAGGCAGCCGACACCGCCCGGGCCAGGTCGACCATGGTCTCGGCCCCGCCCTGGCTGCCGTTGGCCAGGTACTCGGCGGTGGCGTCATCGGTGCCGCCCATGAACCCCACGAAGGCGGCGTTCACCCAGCCGACCTGTCCGTCGACGTCAACCTCGTACCAGATCGACCGAGGGAGCAGCCGGGCCCGGCCCGTGGCGATGAGGCCGGTCTCGGTCGGCCCGACCGAGGTGACGATGTCGGACGACGCGTCGGGAAGGGACCGCACGTTGAGTTCGTCGTCGTGAGCCACGCCCATCACGGCGAACTCGTCGCCGGCATCGGCGAAGCCGTCCCACGCCTCGCCCGGCAGGTCGCCGTCGTCGGCTCCGTCATCGGAGTCGGCGGTCGTCGACGTTGACTCGTCGTCGGACGTTTCCGTGGTGGCGGTGGAGGTGGTCGTCTCGTCGTCGGCCGAGGTGGTCGTGTCGGTCGACTCGGTGGTGGTCTCGTCCGCCGACTCGTCATCGCTCCCACATGCCGAGACGACGATCATGCCGGCCAGGAGCACAACGAGCAGCCGACCGAGCCGTTTGGTCATTCGGTTGTTCACGCCATCATTGTCTCTCGTGGACGAGCCGATTGCTCGTCGCCCCACCCGCCGTCGACTGCCCTGCCGGTCAGTGGTGAACAACGCTCGCGGTGCCACTCGCCTGCCCTTTGAGAGCCGGTGCCGTCGGGGCCCGTCGTGTGGGCGGAGGAGCCTGCACCTTGATCACGGGTTCGCCGTAGCCCGCCGCGGCCGGGAACTCGTAACGGCGTTCGGCGCCCTCTTCGGCATCGTCCTCGGAGCGGTCCACTGCCTCCACTTCGACCGCAGCCTCCGGCGCGACCTCGATCGCAGCCTCCACTTCGACCGCAGCCTCCGCCGCGACCTCGACCGCAGCCCCGACGCCCCGGGGCTCGACCACAACCACCGGCGCCTCCACCACGAGATCGTAAACCGCATCGTCGGAGGCCGCCATCGGCACACTCTCGAAGACCGACGCCTCATGACTGACCGTGTAGGCCGCTTCGCTCGGCTCGGGTACCGGCTGAGGCACGGGTTGGACCGAGGGCGTGAACAGCCACTCGCGGCGATCCTGGAGGGCCCGGATTATCGACTCCCGTCCGAGAATCGCCAGGTTGGAGAACTCGGCCTCGCTGAGGAACTGATTGGCGGTCGAGTAGTTGGGGAAGTCCGGATCCTCCTTCGAATAGCGCAGCACGTCGAGGGGCATGGCCTCCGAGGCCTGGGCCTTCACGAACAACAGCCGGCCCGACGAGCCGTCGGAGTAGGAGATCTCGGCGGTGCACCAGTTCTTCGGCGGTCGGGGCGCATCACCGGGCAGCATGTCCTCGAACTCACCGTCCCGGAGCAAGATGGTGGCCCCGCACTCGAGCAGCGACAACTCGACCGCCTCCATCAGCGCGTTGAAGCTGTGGGGTTCGTCGGCGGACGCGTCGACCGAGATGATGATGCGGGTCTTGCGACGGATCAGTTCGACCAGGCCGAGGTTCTCCCAGTGGCCGCCGTCGGTCACGTAGATGTTGGGATCGTCGAGATCGAAGTAGCCCAGGATCTCCTTGAACATCGAATACATGTGCGTCCCGGCCCGGCGACCACGGTCGTACATGGGGTTCGGCATCCAGACCCCGAGTCGCAGGTTCAGTGCCGCGATCAGCGCGTTGGTGGACCCCATGCTCATCCGTCCGAGCGACGGTGCCATCGCCGCCGCCGACATGGCCGCCAACCCCATCACGCTCCGCAGCCATCGGGCCCGGGCCCGTCCACCGAACAGCCGCTCGTAGGCCTCGGTGGGAATGGCGACCGACGGAGTGTTCGGGCCGGGGTGCACGGTCACGTGATCGGGCTCGAACGTCATCGACACCACCGGCACGCCGGTGTTGGTCCGGTCCATCCGGGCGGCCACGGTGCAGATGATCGGCTTCGGGCCCGGCGCATCGGCATAGGCCGAGAGCGGCAGGTGGTCCCGCCGTGAGCCGAGGCTCGTCCATCCGTTCGGCCCCAGACGATTGGAGAACGTCGATGCGAGCCGTCGCCGGTAGACCGGATGCATCGACCACAGATCGGGATTGACCACGCTCATCACCGCCATGAACAGTCCGACGGCGATGAACCAGGCGGTCCACGATCCCGAGAACAGGCGGTCGTCCATCGAGGCGTGCAGCGAGACGAGCCCGCCGAACAGGATGAGCCCGAACGCCAGCAGTGCGCCGCCGAGGTAGGCGGCGTAGGATTTCAGCGGCGCCTGGATCATCCGCCAGACGGTGGCAACCACACCACCGGTCAGCACGGTGGCGATCGTCGACTGGGCGCCATCACCGCCGGGCAGCAGCCGGGACAGCTCGGGTATCAACCAGTCGACGAGCCACGGCAACAGCACCAGGAGTGTGAGCAGCCCCACGCCGAGCGACGCCAACGCCACCACCGCGTAATTGCTGATCGTGCGGAGACGGCCCTGCTCGGTGAACGAGCGGAGCGCCAGGATGACGACCACGACGCCCAGGACGAGCAGGCCCGGCGTGGCCAGTCGGTTGTAGGCGATCGAGTTGTCGGCCGACGTGATGATCGGGGAGCGGATCATCCGGCCGATCGGCCAGGCCAGGAGGCCGATGACCGTCATCAGCAGCCCGAGGTGCCACAGCAGCTGGATCACCGTCCAGACGGCGGTGACCAGGAGCCCTCCTCGACCGCTTGACAGGTACGTGCGCCGGGCCAGAAGACGAGGGAACAGCTGGTCGGTTGGAGTATCGGGCGGACTGACGAGCTGGAAACGTTGCCGGCGATGGGTCACCGTGCAATAGTTCGGGTCGCCCAGGATGGGCTTGGCGCTGGTCGGTCCGGCTTCGGGCCCGACTGCGATCCGCCAGGCCGAGGCGGCGTACCCGCCGCCCGAGACGCTGGAGATGACGTCGGCCTGGCCGAGGAGGCCGGCGGAACCGTCGGGTCGGGGGTCGTCGACCGGCGTCTCCTCCAGTGCGGAGAGTGCACCGAGGCTGAAGGCGGCCGATCGGATGCCACCTCCGGAGAGGCAGATGCCGAACCCGGGCGGCTGATGGTCGGTCGGAGGCCAGCGCGTGGCGTCGGGAACGTAGGCCGCGGGATCGGTGTCGTCGAAGATGGCTCGGAACACGTGGGAAACGCCGCGGATGAGCCACGAGATGAGGGTCGTGACGAACCCGGCGACCAGGATGCCGATGAGCAACCAGCGGATCCAGCTCAGGGTCGAGATCGTGGTGGCGAGTTCGAGTTGGTAGTTGCCTCGCAGCACGTCGATGTTCGACCGGGTGAGGGAGTTGGCGATGGCGGTGATGATGAGCGTGACCACCGCCACGGCGCCCAGTGCGGGTCCGGCGTTTCTGCTCCGCTCGAGGTGAGTGTCCCACGACTCGACCCACCAGGTCGCCAGGAAAGCGCCGAGACCGAGCAGGTAGACGGTGCTCAACACGAGATCGCGTCCCATCGAGCTGCGGAACGTGTCGACGTCGCAGACCTGGGTGAACTGATCGCTCGGAGCCTTCTCCAGCGCCGAGAGCTGGAGTTGGAGCGCCTCGCCCAGACAGGTGTTCTCCCCTGAGAACAGGGCCTCGTACGCCACGACCACGAGGCCGACAAGGGCGATGACCCAGGCGAAATACAGGGCAAGCGCCCTGCCCCCGTGTTTGCTGTAGTCGGCCGACAACCGGCCGAACCAGTGAAACCCGTTCACGGTTGATTGCCCACTTTCCCGCCCGGAACGTCGTGTGCAAACCATAGTTGGTCGCGGCGACGTCGACCGGCTTCGCTCGTGGGCGTGTGCCCCGACCTCGACGTCAGTCGGTGGTGGTGAGGACGGCCGTCGCCCAGGCGCCGGCGTCGGGTCCGGCGGAGGCGATCAGCCTCCCGTCCGGGGCCCAGATGGCCGATCCGCCGGCCGCCTGATCGAACCCCTCACCGGTCGACCCGGCGAACGATGCGATCGCAACCCACACGCCGTGGTGTTCGACGACCGCCCGGGCCCGTTCGGGTTGGACGTCGGCGTCGTCGAGCGTCTCCAGGACACCGGCGACGTAGACGTCGATGCCGAGCTCGGCCGTCGCCTCGGCATGAGCGGCCACGCCGGTGTCTTTGCAGACGGCGAGTCCGAGACGCCAGCCGTCGACGTCGAGTACCGCCGGCTCGCCGCCCGGTGAGAACGCTGCCTGCTCGGCCGATCCCAGGAACATCTTGTGGTAGACGGCGGTTGCTCCGTCGCCGTCGACGGCCAGCATTGCGATGTGCCGATCACCGTCGGCCGCGATCGGCGCTCCGACGAGCGCGATCGCACCGTGTTCGCCGCAGGCGGCGACGAGCGGGGCGAGCCGCCGATCGCCGTCCGGGATCGGTTGGGCGTCGAAGTGGTATCCGGTCAGCGACAGCTCGGGGAACACGACGACGCGGGCGCCGGCTCCGGCGACGATCCGGGCATGCTCGACGGCATTGGCCTCCACGTCGTGTGGATGGCACCGGGGCTGGGCCACGGACAGCGTGATCGGTGAGCGCATGACCCCAGTGTGCCGCCCGGACCGGTGCACAGTTCGGGTCGGGTTGCGGTTTTGCCCGGCGGGGTCAGGTCCGAGGACCGGGGGACGCGACCGTCTGCCGCTGGTCGACCGCGATCCGCAGCTGACGGCCGAGGCGATGATCGCTCAGTGCCCGCTGACCCGCCCGCAGGATCGGGCTGATGGTGAGCACGAACACGACGGTGGCCGGTCCGAAATCACCGCCGAGCAGCATGCCGATCCCGACGATCAACACTTCCAGGATTGTCCGCACACGGAACGGGTTCACACCCCGTTCCTCGGCCGCTTTCATCAGCAGCTCGAGCGAACCGCCGCCGAAGCCGGCGTGAAGCACGAGAGCGATGGCGGCGGCGATGATCAGGATCCCGAGCCCGACGAAGGTGAGCCGCACGGCCAAGACGTCGGGTTCGCGGATCAGCCGCATGAAGGTGTCGACGGCGATGCCGTTGCTCACGGTGAAGAAAAGGGCGGACGGGCGAGGTCGCTGCCCGAGCGCCGAGGCCACCGTGAACAGGAAGCCGGTGAACACCCAGCCGGCCTGGCCGAGACTCAGGCCGAGGTGGTCGCGGATGGCGGTGAGCATCACGTCGTAGGCCGGTACGCCGAGATCGGCCCTGACGAACAGGGCCACACCCAGCCCGATCATCGTCGAGCCGAGCAGCAGGCTGGCGATCTGGGAGAAGCCGCTGCGGGTGGCCGGCGTCGAAACACGTTCCTCGGCGGCCATGATGCCGGCCCGGGTGAAACCCACGAACCATCTTGCACCGGCTCGCGTCGACTCGACGGTCGTTTCGGCGGTCGTCTGCACACCACTGACCACCGCATCGGGGACGGGTTTGCGGACCATCGACGAGGTCAGTTCGACCAGGGTGGATTTCGACTTCACACACCTAGTCAACGGCAGGTTTCGGCCGAACACGAGCCTTTCCGACGTCGCAGGTGTCACATGCGAAGACGGTGAGAACAGGTGGTTAACATCAGGTTTCGGGCGGCGATCAGCGGCCGGGTTCGAGCTCCGGGTCGGCGTTGACCAGGCGGCGGGTGTAGGGGTGGCTTGGGTCGCCGAACACTGCATCGATGGGACCTGATTCGACCACCTGACCCGTGCGCAGAACCACGACGTCGTCGGCGAGATGGAGCGCCACCGACAGGTCATGGGTGACGAGGAGGTAACTCAACCCGCCGGCTCGTTGCAGGTCGACGAGGAGGTTGAGGACATGCGCCTGGGCCGAGAGGTCGACCGACGCGGTGGGCTCGTCGAGCACCAGGACCTCCGGGTCGAGGGCCAGAGCCCGGGCGATGGCGATGCGCTGCAACTGTCCCGTCGAGAAGCTGTCGGGGAAGCGATGCAGCACATCGCGGCCGAGCCCGACCCGTTCGAGGGCGGCCATGACGTGTTCCTCGACAGACCCGTCCGACGATCTGCCGTGGGCCTTCAGTGCCCGCGCGATCAGGTCGTGCACGTTGCGTTTCGGATTGAGCGACGTGGCCGAATACTGGGTGATGAGCTGGCAACAGCGGTGGAAACGGCGCGTATCAGATCGGTCGAGCAGGTGGGCCGGGAGCTCCCCGGCCGCACGGCCCGTCGCCTCCGCATGGGCGATGGCGCGGCGGCTGCGAAGATACACACCGCCGGACGTCGGTTTCTCGAGCCCGGCGACGCACCGGCAAAGAGTCGTCTTCCCGCCACCCGACTCGCCGACGACGGCCAGCGTCGTGCCCCGCCGAACATCGAACGACACCCGGTCGAGGGCCACGGCGGTCGGCCCGACCCGTTGCAGCAAACCTCGACGAACCGGAAAGTACTTCGTGAGTTCGCGGACCGACAGCACGACATCGTCTCCGGGTGAATGCCGAAGATCGATGACGCTGTCGTTTCCCTGGTCGCTCACGTGCCGACACCCCAATCCGGTCAGCGAGGGGACCCCATGGTACCCGTCGCACCGAGGTGTGGCCAGCGGCCTCCGTTTGCGATCCCCGCCTGGGAGAGCGACTATGGAATGTGGCGGGCTCGTGAAGGGGAGCTTCCATGGTCCTACGTCGTAGTGCGATCGTGCTCGTCGCCGTTCTGACGCTCGTCATTCCGGCCGCCACCGGGGTCGATGCGGCGCCCGGGCAGGTGCTCGGTGTCGAGGTGTTGTCGAGTCCGCCCGATCAGGTGTCGGGTGACGATGCCCGGCTTGCGGTGACAACGCCGCCCGGACTGGTCGACAAGGTCGGTGTCCTGGTCGACGGGGTTGACCAGACCGACAACTTCGTGGTTGTGGACCGCGGCCGGCTCGAAGGGGTGGTTGACGAGCTGGCGCTCGGCGACAACGAGGTCACCGTCGTGGCCAACCGGCGCAATCCCCGGGTCGCCGCCCGAACGACGGCCACCCTCACGAACCATCCGATCACCGGGCCGATCTTCTCGGGACCACAGCAGCAGCCGTTCTTCTGCGCCACCCCCGGCGACTACGGGGCGGCCGAACTCGACGGACCGATCGACGACGACTGCTCCATGGAGACCAAGGTGTCGTTCAAGTACCGGACGACCGGCGGTGGTTGGGCTGACTACGGCCCCGATGCCGGCCGCCCGGCCGACATGGCCACCACCACCACGATGGACGGCGACACCGTCGACTACATCGTGCGCTGGGAGCGGGGCACCATCAACCGCTTCATCTACTCCATTGCCGTGCTCTCGCCCAACGGTCAGGATGTGGAGCAACCCGACCTGTCGGCCTGGAACGACCGGCTCATCTACTACTTCCAGGGCGGCGTGGCGGTGGGCCACTATCAGGGCGACCCGAGCCGCAGCCGCATGCTGTACGACCACGGCCTCGGCCTCGGTTACGCCGTGGCCTACTCGACCGGAACCAAAACCGGCACCCACTACAACCTGGTCGTCGGCGGGGAGACGGCGGTGATGGTGAAGGACCGGTTCGTCAGCGCCTACGGCAACCCCGACTACACGGTCGGCGTCGGCGGATCGGGCGGTGGCATCCAGCAGTACGTGTACGCCCAGAACCATCCCGGCCTCATCGACGCCGGTGTGCCCCAGTACTCGTACCCGGACATGATCACCCAGGCCATCCACATCGGTGACTGCGAACTGCTCGAGCGGTGGATGGACTTCCGCCTGTTCAACGGCGACACCATGTGGTCCGACTGGACGAACCGCACCCTCGTGGAGGGTCTGAACGCCTCCAACACGGTGGCCAACGACTTCGGGGCGGTCATGCCGCCCGGCTATCCGGCCGGTGCATCGGAGTGCATCAACTCATGGCGGGGACTCTCGCCGCTGGTGCTCAACCCCCACTTCGGGACCGCCCCCGGTATCACGCCCGCTCAGCAGGCCGCCGTGGAGTGGACCCACTTCGCCGACGCCGTCAACGAGTACGGCCGCAACGCCGATGGCTTCGCCAACTCGATCTGGGACAACGTCGGTGTGCAGTACGGGCTCGAGGCGCTGGTCGACGGGGCCATCACCTCCGAGCAGTTCCTCGACCTGAACGCGAATGCCGGGTCGTGGAAGAACGAACCCGACATGGTGCAGGAGGGCTGCCCGTTCCTGTCGTTCCTGTGCCCCGACCCGGCGTCGCTGGCCGGGCTCGCCCCGTTCCCCGACATCTGGCCCAATCTCGTCGACCCGTGGAGCGCCCGCAACATGGCCCTGTCACCCGACGGTGGCGCCACACCTGCGCCCCGGCGGACCGCCGATGACGGGGCGATCGAGGCGGTGCTGGCCTCCGGACTGGTCAACCAGGGTGACATCGAGATTCCGATGATCGACTGGCGGAACTATCTGGAGCGGGAGCTCGACATGCACAACTCGCATCAGTCGTTCGCCACCCGGCAGCGTCTGCTGAACCACGACGGTGATGCGTCGAACCAGATCATCTGGTTCACCGACGCCATCGCCGGCTCATCCCGGTTCGATCAGACACCGATGGCGTTCGAGGTCATCGACGAGTGGATGGCCAACATCGCCGCCAACCCCGCCGGGGGAGTGGCCGGCAACAAGCCGAGCCGGGCCGTCGACACCTGCTTCGACGCCTCCGGCGCCGTGCTTCATGCCGGCGACGACGTCTGGTCGGGCATCCTCGACGGCGGTCCCGCCGGACCGTGTACCGAGCAGTTCCCGATCTTCTCGACCTCCCGTATCGTGGCCGGCGGCCCGATCACCGGTGACGTGTTAAAATGCGACCTGAAGCCGGTGGCCGCCGCCGTCGCCGATGGCACCTACGGCCCGTGGACCCCGTCGGCGGCCGAACAGGCCCGCCTCGAGGCCATCTTCCCCACCGGCGTCTGTGACTACTGAGCGGCGGCAACGGCCCGTTCGGGGAAGGTGGCTCGCGAGCCGACGTTACGGGGTCAGCACCACTTTGCCGGTTGTCTGTCGGCCCTCCAGGATCTCGTGGGCCCGGCGGGCCTCGCCCATGGGGATCCGTTCCCCGATTCTCACGTCGAGGCGGTCGTCGGCGATCCAGGCGAACAGGTCGCCGCTGCGCCGTAGGAGTTCCTCCCGGGTCGAGATGTAGTGGAACAGGCTCGGGCGGGTGAGGAACAGCGACGGCGCCAACTCGAGTGGGCTGATCGGTTCCGCCGGCCCCGATGCGTTGCCGAAGTTGACCATCATCCCTCGTGGTTTGAGCAGTTCGAGGCTGCGACGGAAGACCGACTTGCCGACACCGTCGTAGACGACGTCGAGAGCCCGTTCCCCGGCGATCTCCTCCACTCCGTCGCCGAAATCGACGTCACGATAGAGGATCACGTGGTCGGCTCCGGCTCCGGCCGCCAGCTCCGCTTTGGCCGGTGTCCCGACGGTGGTGAACACTTCGGCCCCGATCATCTTCGCCATCTGGATGAGGAGGAGACCGACGCCGCCGGCACCGGCGTGAATCAGGCAGCGATGGCCCTCACCCAGGGGAAAGGTGTCGGTGACGAGATAGTGGGCAGTCATGCCCTGCAGCATCACCGCGGCGGCCTCGTCGAGGGCGACCCCGTCGGGCACGGGAACCGTGGACGCGGCGGGCAGCGCGATGTGCTCGGCGTAGCTCCCGATGTTGGCCGACCAGGCGACGGTGTCGCCGACGGCGACGTCGTCCACGTCGGATCCCACCTCGGTCACGGTGCCCGCCCCTTCGAGCCCGGGGACGAACGGCAGCGGCATCGGGTAGAGCCCGGTGCGATGGTAGGTGTCGATGTAGTTCAGCCCGGCGGCGGCCACCTCGACCATCACCTGGTCGGGCCCGGGTGTCGGTTCGTCGACGTCGGTCCACGTCAACACCTCGGGCCCACCGGTCTGCGTTATCTGGATCGCCTTCATGAGGCGATGCTAGCCCGTGGCCGTTTGGTGGCACGGGCCGATGATCGAATCCGTCAGTCGATGGCGACGAAGTTGCCCAGGAACGCCTGGGCCTCGGCGGTGTCGACCCGGTAGGTCTTGTCGAACGCCTTGCACGGAACGTCGCCGGTGACGGTGATCGAGATGATCACATCGGTGTCGCCGATGAAATGGGGACCGCCGGAATCGCCATAGCACGTTCCGCCGTTGCCGTTGGTCGGTGTCATGGCCAGATCGAGCCAGACCGAGTTGGCGTTGTGAGCCGACTGGTAGGCCAGGCGGCGTTCGCCGTTGTAGATGGGAAGGATCCCGCCGGTGAAGCTCTCCCGCTCGCCGCCGTAGCCGACGGCGGTGAAGCGCTGAGCCCGGAGTTCCTGGTTCGACCAGTCGTCGATCGTGCCCAGCGGTGCGATCGAGGCCGGGTTGATGTCGACCGGTTCGTCGAGGACGATCACGGCGATGTCGTGGGGGTCGTCGTAGCGGGCACCACCCCACTCGGGATGGGTGTAGGTCGTGCCGGCGTGCAGGTCGCCGGCGGCGATCCCGTCGTCGGCGTCATCGGCGAACGTGACCCACGCCCGCTCGAAGTCCTCGGTGCAGTGTGATGCGGTCAGGAATACCGTGGGCGAGATGAGGGCGCCGGAACAGATCCAGTCCATGGTGCCGTCCTCGAATTCGACCACCATCGCCCCGGTTTGAGGGTGGCGGCCGTCGTCGGATTCGCCGAAGACGATGGCCGATGCCGGTTGTGCGACCACCGCCATCAGGATTGCGGCCAGCAGGGGAATCAGTCGTTTCATACGAGGCACCTTTCGTGTTGACGCCACCTGTGATCAGTGTACGACGGCCGGTGTTCGCGGCCGAACGACGGATCGAATGACAGACCGAATGACAGACCGAATGGCAGACGAATGACACTGAGCTGATGCCCCGATTCGAAGCGGTCACACCATGCTGGCGGTCCGTGACGAGATCCGCGGTGCGACGACCGTCAGTCGAGCTCGTCGATGACGTCCTCGATGATCTCGCCCAGCCGGCGGCTCCAGGAGGGAGGCTTTCCCTTCTTGGACTTCATGCCCCGGTCAGCCGGGTGAGTTCACCGTGGTCGAGCCACATGCCACGGCAACGGGGACAGATGTCGATTTCGATTCCGTCGCGTACGACGACCTGGAGTTTCGTGTTGGTGC
>JAOTVU010000154.1 GCA_029863385.1 Acidimicrobiia bacterium | reverse complement strand
CCCGCCCTTCGATCTACCCAACGCCGCGGAGAGCGAATTCCCGGACGACTACGGCTCACTGGTTTCAAACCCGACCAACGAGATCCCGGCCGGTGTCTACGAGAACACACCGGCCCTGGCCCAGGCAGCGATCGGCCAGTTCGAGGTGCAGGCCTCGCCCCTGCAGATGGCGCTGGTCGCGTCCGCCGTGGCCAACGGTGGGGTGGTCCCGACCCCTCACGTGGTCGACCGGGTCGAGGACTCGGTGACGTTGAACGTCGTGAGCGACGTCAACCCCGGGTCGTGGCAGCGGGCGCTGTCCGAGTCGCATGCCGCCGAGCTGGCCGGGGCCATGGTCCAGGTGGTGGAGCGGGGCACCGCCCAGTCGGTCGCCGTGTCGGGTGTGGTCGTCGGAGCGAAGACCGGAACAGCGCAGTTGGGCACCGATCCACCCGCTTCCCACGCCTGGATCGTGGTCTTCGCCGGCCGTCCCGACGGCCCGCCGGAGATCGCCGTGGCCGTGCTGGTGGAAGGCCAACCGGGCAATCCGGACCAAACCGGTGGGGGAGAGGCCGGTCCGATCGCTCGTTCACTTCTCGAACAATTTTTCCGGTAGCCGGCCCGATGAACACCGCTTGGGCCCCCAACTCGTTACCATTGAGATGCTGTGACTAGTACTTCAGCCGCCCGTCCAGTCCTCAACGGACGTTATGAACTGCACCGTCGGATCGCCCGGGGTGGCATGGCCGACGTGTTCCTGGCCAAGGACCAGCTTCTCGATCGGCCGGTCGCCGTCAAGGTTCTGTTTCCCCAGTACGCCTCCGAGCCGACGTTCGTGGCCCGGTTTCGGCGCGAGGCTCAGGCGGCCGCAAACCTCAATCATCCGAGCATCGTGTCGGTCTATGACTGGGGTGAGCACGAGGGAACGTACTTCATCGTCATGGAGTACGTCGAGGGTCGCACGTTGGCCGACGTCATCGCCGCCGAGGGGCCCCTGAACCCGCACCGGGCGTCCGGGATAGCCGTCGACGTGGCCGTCGCCCTCGGTTTCGCCCACCGCAACGGCACCGTCCACCGCGATGTGAAGCCGGGCAACATCATGATCACCCAGGGCGGTCAGGTGAAGGTGGCCGACTTCGGGATCGCCCGTGCCTTCGGTGGGGGCGACGACGAGCTGACCCAGACCGGTTCGGTCATGGGAACGGCCACCTACTTCTCGCCCGAACAGGCGCAGGGCAAAACCGTCGATCCCCGCAGCGACCTGTACTCGCTCGGCGTGGTGTTGTTCGAAATGACCGTCGGCGAGCCGCCGTTCGTGGGCAACACGCCGGTGGCCATCGCCTACAAACACGTCCAAGAGCCCCCTCCCCGTGCGATCTCGCGCAACCCGAATCTGCCGAGGGAGCTCGATGCCATAACCGGTCGTCTCCTGCAGAAGAATCCGGCCGACCGCTACCCGGCGGCCGAGGAGCTACGAGCCGACCTGCGCCGTTTCCAGGAGGGTCAGCCGCTCGCCGGGCACGCCGTCAACGCGCCGATGACCGCCCCCACACAGGCTCTCGGTCCGATGTCGCACGATGTGACCATGGCGATGCCCATGGGCGCCAATACGGCCGCGATGTCGGTCCGCAACCAGGACACCGGGTCGTCCCGCGCGGTGATCGACACCACCCGGGCGGTGCCGGCCTCTGCGGCTCGAGCCCAGGATGAGCCGGTCGAGGAGTACTACGAGCCGCCCAGCCGAACGGGTGTGTTCGTGGTGATGCTGGCCGTCCTGCTGGTCGGCCTCGTCGGTCTGATCTGGTACATAACCAATCAGATCGGCTCCGACGACGGCACGGAGGTGGCCGAGGACGTCGAGCTCCAGGTCGTACCGTTCGTCGAAGGCGAGAGCGAGAACGCGGCCAAGAACATGCTGGCCGAAGCCGGCTTCCGGAATATCGAGGTCCAGTACGAACTGAGTGAGGACGTCGAGCCCGGGTTCGTCATCAGTCAGGACCCCGAGGGCAACACCGACTACGACGTCACCGAGACGGTCACGATCGTGGTCAGCCAGACGCCGGAGCAGGTCCCGGTGCCGACGCTCATCGGTATGGACCTGGCCGACGCCCAGCGGCAGTTGACCGAACTGGGCCTGACGTTCGACCTCGAACGCGAACCGAGCGATGAGTTCGAACTCGACCAGGTGATCCGCACCGATCCCGAAGCCGGAGAGCTGGTCAACACCAACTCCCAGGTGAAGCTGATCGTGTCGCAGGGTCCGGATCAGGTGGCCATGCCCAACCTGGTCGGGATGACCCAGCCTCAGGCCAGTAGCCTGCTGACCGGTGAGGGCTTCACGAACTTCACCTTCGAGCCTCGTGGCTCGGCCACGGTTCCTTCCGGCCAGATCATCGAAACCGAGCCGCCGGTGGGCCAGCCCACGTCGCTCGACCAAGCCATCAAGATCTACGTGTCGTCCGGCCCCCAGCAGGTCCAGATCCCACCTCTGGCCGGTAAGGACCAGGCGACGGCCGAGAGGGCGTTGCGAGAGGTCGAGTTGGTGCCCGAGTTCCAGCAGGTCGACCTGCCCCCGGGCGACCCCAACATCGGTCTGGTCATCGATACGAACCCCGGTGCCGGCCAGGTGACCCAGCAGGGTCAGACCGTGATCGTCCGGATTGGTCGTCAGGGGCAGGAGACCACGACGACCACATCGTCGACCACGACGACCCAGCCGACCACAGCGTCGTCCACGGCGACCACCGCCGGTTCATCGAGCACCTCCGAGGGCGGTTGACAGTCGCTACTGGGGGGCGGAGCAGGGGGGTTAGGCCCGTGTCTGTCGCAGCGCCGGAGCCGCTGCTTACCGGGTTTCGCCTTGGAGGCGAAACGTCGTCCGCTGTCGTGCGGTCGTGTGGGATGAAGAGGTAGTGCTGAATGTCCGAACCGATCAAACTTGGCCTGTTGGCCGCGTCCCGAATCGCCACCCAGGCGGTGGTGCAGCCGGCGTCGAAGGTCGACGGGGTGGAGATCGTCGCCGTCGCCGCCCGATCAGCCGGACGGGCGGCTGAAGCCGCCGCGGAGTGGGGTGCCGAGCGTTCCTACGGCTCGTATCAGGAACTGATCGACTCCGATGTCGACGCCGTCTACATCGCCACGCCGGCCGCTCTGCACCGGCAGTGGGCGGTGGCCGCCCTGGAGGCGGGGAAACACGTGCTGTGTGAGAAGCCGTTGGCCTCGAACGCCGAGGACGCGGCCGTCATCGCCGATGCAGCCGAGGCGGCGGCCGTCGACGGTGTCGTGGCGATGGAGGCATTCCACTGGCGCTACCACCCGTTCGTCGAGCAGATCCGATCGGCTCTCGTTTCCGGGGAGCTGGGCAGTGTGTCGCGGGTGCTCACCCGCTTCGATATCGAGGATGGCCGTATCCCCCGCAGCGACATCCGGTGGGATCTCTCGCTCGGCGGCGGTGCGCTGATGGATCTCGGGTGTTACAACGTGCAGTGGCTGCGATTCGTCGGCGAGATGCTGGGGCTGGGCGAGCCGGAGGTCGTGTCGGCCTCGGCGGTCTGTCCGGTCGAGGGGGTCGACGGTGAGATGCAGGCCGAATTGGCGTGGGCCGGTGGTGCGGTCACCGCTCATCTCGGAACGTCGATGATCGCCGATTTCAGCGACGAGGATCCCGACGACGTGATCGGCGGGCACATCACCAACCTCGTCGTCCACGGTGACCGGGGCACGCTCAAGGCGACAAACCCGCTGGCCCCCCAGCAGGGTGCCGCCCTCGTGGTGGCCACCGACGACGGCCAGCGGTTCGAGGAGGTTCCGTCGTCCAGCACCTACTACCACCAGCTGGTGGCGTTTCGCGACGCAATCATCAACGGTGAGCCGTTCCCCACCACGATTGCCGACGGCGTGCGCAACATGGCGGTGATCGACGCCTGCTATCGGGCCGCCGGTCTCGACCCCCGTCCCATCGTCGCCGACTCCTGACGCCAACCCGTTCCGGGCGTTGTGGGGGTCTGCTTCCGGTGGTCTGAGGCCGCCGGCTGCCGGGCGGGGCGAACCTGCGATCAGGCCACCGAGGCCGACGGGGATACGCCGGCCGGCAGGTCCACGCCGAGCCAATTGGCGATCATCTGCTTGCCTCCCACGGTGAGCACCGACTCCGGGTGAAACTGCACACCCTGCACATCGTGGGTCCGATGGCGAAGGCCCATGATCAGGCCATTGGCCGTTTCGGCGGTCACTTCGAGCTCCGCCGGTAGATCGTCACGCTCGACGATCAGCGAGTGGTATCGGGTCGCCTCCAACGGTGACGGCAGGCCGGCGAACACGCCGGTGTCGGTGTGGCGGATGAACGACGTCTTACCGTGCATCAACTCCGGGGCCCGCTCCACCGTGCCCCCGTAGACCTGACCGATGCATTGGTGGCCGAGGCACACGCCGAGCACCGGTCGATCGGCGGCGAAACGGCGGATCGTTTCGTTGGACACGCCGGCGTCCTCGGGACGCCCCGGTCCGGGCGAGATGAGAACGGCGTCGGGATCGAGTTCGGCCAATTCGTCGACCGTGGCGGCGTTGTTGCGGACGACAATCGGTTCGGCCCCCAACTCACCGATGTACTGAACCAGGATGTACACGAACGAATCGAAGTTGTCGATAACGAGAACGCGCTTGGTCACGGCGCCAATGCTACTAGCCTTGAAGGTGTGGTTCGTCAAGACAAATCCAAGACCGGTCGTGTAACCCCGAAAGGCACGGTGCCCCAGGGGGCGAAGCCGGGGCCGACGGCAACCAATGTGCCCCGCACGTCCGGTGACGTCGAGAAGCCCTCGCCCGTCGTTGTGCCGATCGTGATGTTCGGATCGTTCATTCTCGGTATCGGCCTGATTCTGTTCAACTACCTGCCACACGGGCTGTTCGGCATGCCGAGCAACTGGTACCTCCTCGGCGGCCTCGGTTTGATCCTGGTCGGCATCATCGCCGCCACCCAGTACCGCTAGCGGCGCTTCGAACCGGGATACCGCGAAACCGGATAGTTATCCACAGTGTGTTGATACATCGACACGGAGCCGGTTTGCCCTACGGATTCGGAGGGTTTCGCCGCAGGCTGGCCTGTGGAAAACCTGCATCACCCCCTGAATTTACCCACATGCTGTGGATCTGATGCCACAGGCTTCTCGCCGCAGGCGTCTGGATTGAGCTACTTCCCGTTGCGGCCGGCGGAATGCGCGAGCTATGACGGCAGCACGCCGAGCAGGCGCAGCGAGTAGGCACCGATGACGACCCAGAACCATTTCGTGTAGCCACTGTCGCCGAGGCGGCCGTTGAACCGGTAGCCCAACATCGTGCCGCCGATCATCAGCGGGATCATCGCGGCGGCGAGTCCGAGCTGGCGCATACCGAGCAGCCCTTCGCCGGCGAAGGTGAGCGTCTTGGTGACGTCGCCGGCGAGCGAGGCGAGCGTGGCTGCGCCGACGGTGAACCGCCGATCGAGGCCCAGACCGCGCACGGCCACCCCCTTGAGCGGACCACTCGTGCCCGAGAACCCCGAGGTGATACCGGCCGCTCCGGCCAGAAGTGGCGCCCCGACCTGTCGCTTGGTCGAACCCGACACCGCCTCGGCCACGAGGCTGGCCGCCAACGACGCCACGACAGCGGTCACCACCCAGGACTCAGGGGCCCGGGCCAGGAGCGTCGCCCCGAGATAGGCGCCGATCATCGTCGGTACGACCACGATCAACGACTTGCGAATGGGCAATGTTCGACGGTAGGCGACGACCTTGGCCACGTTGTTGGCCGCCAGCAGGAGAGCGGCCATGACAACACCCTCCTTCGGCCCGAGAATCACCATCAGCGACGGCACGAGCAGGAGGGATCCGCCGAGACCGGCGCTGGCCGAGATGGCGAACGAACCAGCGGCGGCGGCGATCAGGAGCAACATCTCGGACAGAACCATCTAACTCAGCCTTCCTGTCGGCATCCCGGCCACCATTGACCGGGTCCAGCGACTTCGACCAGACCAGGATCGCCGAAGGTGACGTCGGATGCCAAACCCTGTCCGCTGACGCCCGGCGCCGAGGGTGTCTACAGCATGTCGTCGGCGGTGGCGGTGAGTTCCATGTCCTCGGTGCAGTGGCGGGGAGGGTCGGGGATCTCGTCGTTGGCCAGCGTCATACGAATCTCGGTTCCACAGACGCTGCAGCGGTACTTCAACCGCACACGGCGCAGCTCCCCCTCGGGGGGTGCCTCCGGGATCGGCCGGGCGAACGCCCCGATGATCGCGAACCCAAGCCGGAGCATCGCGTACATGACCACCGATGCAATGATCACCCGGATCGGTGAGAAGCGGGCGATGAGCAGGCCGACGGCGATCACCACGATGACCCCGACCAGGATGCGGTGGCGGCGCTGCTGAACCCGTTCGTCACGGGCCCGAGCGGTGGACGCCACCGGCGTGTCGTCGGTGTCGATGCGGTCGGGCACATCGGTTACCGGTTCGAAGTCGGTCACCTCTCCAGCTTACCGACCGGGACGCTCGGGGCCTAGAGTTGGCCACCACAGGAGGTATGGCCATGACCGAAGACTCCCCAACGAGAGATGATGCGACTGCGAAGCCTTCCCATGGTGGCCGGCTGGCCGCCCGGGCCCTCAGGGCGGCCGGCGTCGAGTGCGTGTTCACGCTGTCCGGTGGTCACGTCATGGGCATCTACGACGGCTGCCTCGACGAGGGAATCAAGGTCGTCGACGTCCGCCACGAGCAGGCAGCGGTGCACGCCGCCGACGCCTGGGCCCGCCTGAACCCGGGTCGGGTCGGCGTTGCCGTGCTCACCGCCGGCCCCGGTGTCACCGACGGCGTGACCGGGGTGGCCAACGCCTGGAGGGCCAACTCGCCGATCCTGGTGATCGGCGGTCAGGGTCCGTTCAACAACCTCCGACGTGGTTCGCTGCAGGAGATGGACCACGTGTCGGTGATGAAGCCGATCACCAAGTGGGCCGACGCCTGCTACCAGACCGATCGCATCGCCGAGTACATCGAGCTTGCGGTGCGCCACGCGCTCAGCGGCGTGCCCGGTCCGTCGTTCCTGGAGATCCCGATGGACATCCTCCACGCACCGGTCGACCTGTCGGCCGTGCCGATGCCGCGGTTCCGTGACTACCGGGTGGCGGCGGCCGCCCCCTCGGCGCAACTCGATGAGGCGGCCCGGATCATCGCCGACGCCGAGCGGCCCATGCTGATGGCCGGAACCGCGCTGAAGTGGTCCGAGGGTGGGCCGGCGCTTCTGGAGTTCGTCGAGGGCACCGGCATCCCCTGCTACACCAACGGAATGGGTCGGGGCATGCTGGCGATGAGCCACCCGCAGTTCCACAACCGCAGCCGCAAGCTCGCACTGGGGGAGGCCGACGTCGTGATCCTGGCCGGCACGCCGCTCGATTTCCGGATGCGATTCGGTGGTTCCATCGGAGCCGACACACGGATCGTCCAGCTTGATCTCGACGAGACCCTCATCGGTCAGAATCGCTCGGCCGACGTCGGCCTCGTCGGCAACCTGGGCGAGAACCTGGCCGCCCTGACGGCGCTGCTGGCCGAGCGGTCCTACACGGCGCCCGAGACCTGGATGGCGGGATTGCGGACCTTCGAACAGGAGGCGGAAGCGGCGCAGGCCTCCCAACTCGGATCCGACGAGGTGCCGATCGATCCGCTCCGGTTGTGCGCCGAGATCGCGGAGTTCGTGGCCGGCGATCCGACCATGATCGTGATCGGCGACGGGGGCGACATCGTCGCCCAGGCGTCGAAGGTCTTGAAGGTGCCGGAGGAGGGGGCGTGGATGGACCCCGGTCCTCTCGGCACGCTGGGTGTGGGCATGCCCTTCGCCCTGGCCGCCCAGCTCAGCCATCCCGAGCAGCGGGTGCTGATCATCTACGGCGACGGGTCGTTCGGGCTCAACGGCTTCGAGTACGACACCGCGGTCCGATTCGGCCTACCGGTCGTGGGGATCGTCGGCAACGACGGCGCATGGGGTCAGATGTTGCGGCCGCAGGCCATGATCTACGGCTCCGACCGGCTGGTGGCCACCGAGTTGGCCTACACCCGCTACGACCAGGTCATCGAGGCCCTCGGCGGCCACGGCGAGCACGTGACGAAACCGGCCGACATCGGTCCAGCACTGCGACGGGCGTTCGAGTCGGGCAAGCCGGCGCTGGTCAATGTCGAGATGCGCAAAGACGTCGACGGCATGAAGGGATCGACCTACGTCTGAGGGAGCCGTCCGATGAGCGGCGAGCACCGACCGCAGCTCCTGGTGATCCGCCACGGTCAGACCGCGTGGTCGGCCGTCGGAAGACACGCTGGCCGCATCGACATCGGGTTGACCGAGGTCGGGCGCGGCGAAGCGGCCGCTGCGGCCCGGACTCTGGACGGATGGAACCTGACCCGGGCCTACACGAGCCCGCTCGTCAGGGCCCGTGAAACCGCCGAGTTGGTGGGACCGGTCTGCGGGCTGACCGTCGACGACGATCTGGTGGAGTGGGATTACGGGGAGGCCGAGGGTCTGACGACGCCGGAGATGCGGGTCGGCACGCCGGGATGGTCGGTGTGGACCCACGCCATGGCGGGCGGCGAGTCCGTCGCCACGGTCGGTTCGCGGGCCGACGCCTTCCTGGCTCGCGTCCTCGGCGAGGTTCCCACCGGCAACGTCGTCGTCTTCGGACACGGTCATCTCCTGGCCGTGCTGATCGCCCGATGGTGTGGTCTGGCCCCGGTCGAAGGTCGTCGCTTCGCGCTGGCCACGGCCACGGTCAGCCTGCTCGGATGGCGCCGGGAGGACCGGGTCATTCGGGCCCTCAACCACCGCTCGGGTACGGTGCTCGATCCGCCGTCCCGAACGTAGGTCAGGTTCGCTGGTAGCGGCCCGGCTCCACCTCGGCCGCCTCGCCCCGGTCGACCATACGGGCCACGTGCAGCTCGGCCGTGCGGTGCTCGACGGATTCGAGAAACACGTGCTCGACGTGGGGCCGGTAGACGAACCGGTGGGCAACCATCTCGTCGAGGGAGTGGGGTTCGGCCAGGAACGCGAGCATCCGCTCGTGCCGGGATTCGATCACGGCGTGGAAGTCGTCGACCATCTTGACGAACGTCTCCCGGCCCTCGATGATCCCCTTGTGGTGGAAGGTCACGTACCAGTCGGCCTCGACCTCACGAACCAGGCGCAGTGATTCGTCGAACTGATCGAGGTCGGACCAGGCGTCGCCGTAGTAGGGACCGAAACCGGTGAGGTCGATGTCGGACAGGAAGAACACGTTGCCGATCCGGAAGCCGCTGTGGCCTCTGGTATGGCCCGGCAGGTGCATCGCCTCGACAGCGACACCGCCGAGGTCGAAGACGTGGCCGTCGCCGAAGCCCTCGGCGTCGTCGCGGGGAGTGTAGAAGAACTCCTCCTGAACCTGAGCGGTGAAGTCGGCGCGTGTCCGCCCGGTCAATCCGTACACGTCCATCAGACCCTCGATCGACCGGGCCGCCGGGAGGTCGTCGTGGTGGATGTGGAGGCGGGACTCGGCGAACAGACCGTTGCCCGGCATGTGGTCCTCGTGCCCGTGGGAGTTGATGACGGCGTCGACGGCTACCGGGGCGCCGCCACGGCCGACCACGGTGATCGAGGGATCGATCAGCGCCACCTCGGCCGACCCCTCCACCAGGACCGAGTTGCCTGCCGGATAGGCGCCGTTGCCGGCTCCCTGGAGCACGCTGACGCTCGACGACAAGCGGATCTGGTCGTCATCCCATGGAACAATCGTGGCCGTCTTCACCTCCTCAACGGTAGCGGCGGGATCGGTCGCGACGGGCACCGTCGAGCGTTCGAGTCGCTCGCCGGCTGGCCTGCAGGCCGGTCCCTGATACGGTTGGGAGAGCAACCACCGGGCCACCCTGTGCCCACCATTTCCGACTGCCTCCAGACTGCCAGACCGTAAGCGCCACCCTGAGAAGGAACCGATGACCGAAGACAACGGCGGGCGATCCGAACTGACCTGGTACGACATGCCGGAGCTCCGGCGGCCGCTGTTGTTGATTGCCTTCGAGGGTCTGTTCGACGCCGCCTCGGCCGCTTCGTCGGCGCTGGAATGGATCCGGGAACGGGGTGATTCCACCGAGATCGCCATGATCGATCCGGAGAACTTCTTCAACTTCACCGAGGCCCGTCCGTCGGTGCGTTTCGACCATTCCGGGGAGCGTGTCATCGACTGGCCGGTCAACGAGGTCTACTCGGTGGCCACCGACTCGGGCCGCGATCTGGTCGTCCTCACCGGGGTGGAGCCACATCTTCGGTGGTCGTCGTTCGCCCGGCACGTCGTGGAGGTGGCCCGGCGAACCAGAGCCGAAATGGTGGTGACCGTCGGTGCCTTCGTCGGCATGGTGCCCCACACCCGGCCGTTCGCCGTCACCGGGAGCGCCGCCCACCCGGAGCTGGTGCGCCGCCTCAACCTGACCCCGCCGACCTATCAGGGGCCGACCGGCCTGATCGGTGTGATCGTCGAGCAGATGGAACGGGCCAACATCCCGGCGATCTCGCTGCGGGTCGAGGTGCCCCACTACGTTCCCGGTGCGCCCAACCCCAAGGCGACCCGTGCGCTGCTTCGCCGTCTTCAGCAGACGACGGGCGTCAGCACCGGCTACGAGGAGCTCGACAGCGAGGTCACCGAGTGGTTGCAGCGGGTCGATCAGGCGGTGGCCGCCGACGACGAGAGCCGGGAGTACGTCGAGCGGCTGGAGGAGCAGGCCGACTCGAACGAGGAGCTGCTCCCGTCCGGCGACGACCTGGCCGGCGAACTCGAGGCGTTCCTTCGGGAACAGCAGGGTTCCGACGGGGACGAGAGCCAAGCCGGCTAGCCCGAAATCCTGGAAGCCGTTGAGATCCAGGTTCCGGGCGATGGTCAGCGGGCCAGCATCTCCTCCGTGGGCCAGTCGGCGAAGAGGACACCGACGAGTACGGCAAGGTTCACGGCTATGGCGCCGATCTTGTTCGGGAAGAGCGCCGGGAAGGCGTTCCAGAACAGCCCCAACGTCATCAGCGACAGCATGGCCCCACCAACTGCGAGTGTCTTCCACCAGTTCTCGGAGAAACCGATCTCGAGGAGCGCGAATCCGGCGACGACGAACAGGGCGAGCCCGACAACCCATGCTGCGATGCTGACGACCTTCGCCACGCCGCCGCCCAGCGTGCCGGTGAGCAGCCACGAGCGGGCGTTCCAACGATCACCTCCCAACGACGTGGCCGCAAGGACACCGAGCACGTGCCCGATCCCGTGAAGGATCAGAACGATCCCGATCGCGAGTCTCCAGGACATGTCTGCAGCATGAATAGACAAGGCCGCGATTCGCAGAGGCGGAGGTCCCGATCCGTCGGGTTGGTTGAGTCGTGGGATGTCTAGCGGGATCGGATCGCCTTTGGGCCGCGCAGGACACGGGCGGGCAGGGTGATGATGGCTCGAACGAGATCGAGCGC
>JAOTVU010000026.1 GCA_029863385.1 Acidimicrobiia bacterium | reverse complement strand
GGCGGGCCTCTCGGCGCTCGAATCGGTGGTCATGGCCGAGGAGTTCCAGAAGGCCGGTGTTCCGACCGGCGGACCGAACGACGTGTTCGGAATCCAGATGGTCGGCAACACCATCATCCAGTGGGGCACCGACGAACAGAAGAAGCACTTCCTCCCCCGCATCATCTCCGGTGAGGATCTGTGGTGCCAGGGCTATTCGGAACCCAACGCCGGGTCCGACCTCGGCAACCTGGGCTGCCGGGCCGAGCTCGACGGCGACGAGTGGGTCATCAACGGGCAGAAGATCTGGACCTCGGCCGGTCATCTGGCCAACTGGATCTTCGTGCTGACCAGAACCAACGCCGATGAGGTCAAACACCGGGGCATCACGTTCCTCCTATGCCCGATGGACCAACCAGGTGTCGAGGTCCGGCCGATCAGGATGATCTCCGGTGAGTCGGAGTTCAACGAGGTGTTCTTCACCGACGCCCGGACCGCCCGTGAGAACGTCGTCGGGGAGATCAACGGTGGTTGGGCGGTGGCCATGACGCTTCTCGGCTACGAGCGGGGCGAGGCGGCCGCTACCAATCCGGTGGCGTTCGGCACCGAGATCGAGCGGCTGTTCGAACTGGCGCGGCAACACGGCAAGAACACCGATCCACTGATTCGTCAACGTCTGGCCTGGTGCTACTCGAAGGTCGAGATCATGCGCTACATCGGTATGCGCACCCTCACCCGGTTCCTCGCCGGAGAACATCCGGGCGCCGACGGCTCTATTTTCAAGCTCTACTGGTCGGAGTACCACCGCGTCGTCACCGAGCTCGCCGTCGACATCCTGGGGGCCGACGCGCTCCACATCGAGGGCAAGTTCCCGTCGAGTGCATTCTCGACCGATGCCCCCGGCGCGCCGAACGAGTCCGGTTCCTGGATCGGCACGTTCCTCAATGCGCGGGCGGGAACCATCTATGCCGGCACAAGCCAGGTCCAGCGCAACATCATCGGTGAGATGGTGCTCGGCCTGCCCAAGGAGCCGAGGGCCGATCGCGGGCCGTGGAAGGACATCCCGAAGTGACGGCGACAACCGCCACGTTCCGCACCCTGCTCAGCGCGGCTGGGGCCTTGCGGAGCCGCCCGGACCTCTGGCCGACGGCGATCGCCTCGTACCGGTCGCTGCTGCCGAACCGCTGGTGGCGGACCCGCCCGTTTCTCCCGCTGCCCGACCCCGATTGGCTGCGCTTTCGGTTGGTGACCGCCTACGGCGGCGATGGCACGGTCGACGGCGGTGTTGCATCGGATGACCTGGTGCTTTGGCTCGAGTGGCGTCGCGCCTGGCCCAGCTGATCGCCGGTTGACCGTCTTCCTGACGCAACCCGACGATTCTCACGGACGTAAACGGTCTATTCTGGCCAATCCCGATTCCACATCGCGCCCGGAGACCGATAGCCTCAAGTTTTGGGCACATTTTCCCGGAGGAACCTGTCAGTGAGCACAACTGAGGCCCCGCTGTTCGACGAGACACGAGCTCACCAGTTCGCATCGGCCTTCAACACGATCCGTGACAACATCCAACAGGTCATCCGCGGCAAACAACAGGTTGTCGAGCAGACGTTGCTGTGCCTCATGTCAGGCGGACACGTCCTCGTCGAGGACGTTCCCGGCGTCGGCAAGACCCTCCTGGCGAAGGCACTGGCCGCCTCGGTTGGCGCCAAGATCGGCCGCATCCAGTTCACGCCTGATCTCCTTCCCGCCGATGTCACCGGCGTGAACGTGTGGAACCGCAACACGTCGACCTTCGAGTTCCGGCCGGGGCCGGTTTTCACCGAGCTTGTTCTGGCCGACGAGATCAACCGGGCCTCACCGAAAACCCAGTCCGCTCTACTCGAGGCGATGGCCGAGTCCCAGGTGACGGTCGACGGGGTCACCCACACGCTGAGTTCACCCTTCATGGTGGTGGCCACCCAGAACCCGATCGAGCAGGAGGGAACCTATCCCCTGCCCGAGGCCCAACTCGACCGGTTCCAGATGAAGATCTCGGTCGGCTATCCGGCCCGCTCCGACGAGCTGCAGATGCTGCAGACCCACGAGGTCGACGGCGTGGTCAAGCGGCTGCGCCCCGTCGCCAGCCTGCAGGACATCATGACGATGACCCGCATGGTCACCGCCGTCCAGATCGCACCCGAACTTCGCAGCTATCTCATCGATCTGGCCGACGCCAGCCGACGGCACCAGGCGGTGGCGCTTGGTCTCTCCCCGCGGGGCACCCTCAGCCTCCAGCGGGTCGCCCGTGCCCGCGCCGCCTCCCAAGGTCGGATCTACGTGACCGATGATGACATCAAGGCGATGGCCACCTCGGTGATGGCCCACCGGGTCCTCATCAAGCCCGAGGCCGGCCTTCAGGGCGTCACCTCGGTGGACGTCGTCCAGGACGTTCTGCGGGCGGTCCCGATCCCGTACGACCGGAAGTAGCGTCGCCTCGACATGTCTCCGACCAAGGCCGGGACCGCACTCTTCACCATCGCGGTGGTCAGCGCCCTTGCCGGCCGCCTCCTCGGTCTCGTCGAGCTCCTGATCCTCGCCTCCATCGCGTTTCTGGCCGTGCTGTTCTCCGTGGTCTACACGGCCACGGCCCGCCTCGACATCGGAGTGAGCCGCATCGCCACCCCCGCCCGGCTGCGGGCAGGGACCACCGCCAGGATCGACCTCATCCTGCGCAATCGGGGCCGGCGCCGAACCCCGGTCATGTCGGCTCACGACCAGCTGCAGGACGGCCGGGGAGCCACCGTGCACGTCGCCCCGATCAGTACCGGAGCCGAGGCCCGCCTCGCCTACCGTCTGCCGGCCCATCGCCGCGGTCGCTTCAGCGTCGGTCCGCTCGACCTGACGTTGTCGGATCCGCTCGGCCTGACCAAGGCCTCCGTTCGAGCTGCTCGCCAGACCGATCTCATGATCCATCCGAAGCTGATCAATCTTCGGCCCCTCACCGCTATCGCCGGCCTCGATCCGACAGCGGATCATCAGCCCCGACGGGCCATCGCCAATTCGGGCGACGAGTTTTTCGCGCTCCGGCCGTATGTCGTCGGCGACGAGCTGAAGCGGGTCAACTGGAGGGCCTCGGCCCATTTCGACGACCTGATCGTCCGCCAGGACGAGCGGCCTCGTACCGGTCGGGTCACCGTGCTGCTGGATCGACGATCGGAGGTCTACGACGACCCCGGCTTCGAGCGGGCGGTGTCCACCGCACTCAGCGCCCTCTATGCGGGTTTCCGAGGGGGCGACTCGCTTCGGTTCCTGACCACGGCCGGTGCCACGGTCACCGACATTCGGACCCGGTCCGAGCTCGAGGCGGTCGACGAGCAGCTCGCCCTGATCGACGTCTCCCCCAACGCTTCGCTGCCCCGAAGCCTCGACCAACTCGGTCGGGTGACGCGGGGCGGAACGCTGGTCGTCATCACGGGCTTCGTCTCACCGGAGATCGAGCTGGCTCTCGGCCGGGCCCAGAAGAGGTTCGGGCTGCTGGTCCCAATCTCCTGTCAGCGGCCCCGCCACGATCCGGCACCCTGGCTGGTCGTCCACGACTCCGACGACACCCTGGCCGGCAAATGGTCCAACGCCCTGGCCGGCCGGCAGGCTGCCGAGGTCAAAGCCGGCGCGGTGGCCGGGTATGGCCGGCGGGCAACGGAGGCCGCGCACCAGAATGGCTCCGGCAACGGGAACGGCTCCGGTGGCCCCAGGGCCTCCGGATCGACCTCGTCGTCGCACGACACCGGGTACGGCAACGGCGGCACGGCGCCGGGCTTCGAGCCGGGAGAACCACGATGAATCGGGGCACCAACCCGCCGATCTGGTTGGAGGTGGCCGCCGCACTGCTCGTTCCCGCTGCGGCGGTCGGGTTCAGCAGGGTGTTCGAGCTGAGCGACACCGTGTTCCCGATCATCGGCGCTGCGCTCGTCTCGTCGGCCATTGCCATCATGTGTCGCCGACTGCGGCTACCCCTTCTCGTGACGGCCATCGTTTCGATGAGCCTCCTGTCGCTGCTGGTGATGAACCGGTACGCACCGGGCACTGCCCGCTTCGGGGTCGTTCCCACCGGCGAAACGGTGACCGCCCTTCGGGCTGTGGTCGACGAACTCGTCGTCAGCTTCCAAGAGCTGAAGTCGCCCGTCCCCGCCGTGCCGGCGTTCGTGGCGGCCGCCATGGTCGGTGCGTGGATCATGGCATTCCTCACCGACTGGGGCGCCATGCGACTCCGCTTGGCCTTCGAGCCGGTGTTTCCCAGCGGCCTGCTGTTCATCTTCACGTCCATTCCGCCGGTTTCGGCCGAGCAGAACCGCATAACGTCCACCTTCATCTATGCCACCGCCATCGCCGTGTGGGCCGTGGCCCAGCGGGTCTACAAGCTCATGCAGGAAGACCTGTGGCTGCCGAACCACGAGCGTCGGGGCCCCTTTGCCGTCGGCCGCCTCGGATCGGCGCTGGCCGCCATGGCCGTGATCGCCGGCACGATCATCGGTGCCAACCTGCCATGGGCCGATGCCGATCCGGTCTACAGCTTCAGCCCCCAGCAGGATCCGACCCGGGTCGTCGTCAGCCCGTTCGTCAACATCCGGAGTCGACTGGTCGATCAGACCAACGTCGAACTGTTCACCGTGACCGCCGAGGAACCCAGCTACTGGCGGATCGCCGGTCTCGACACCTTCGAGGACGACATCTGGAAGGTGGCGGGCAACTTCTCACCGGAGGACGGCGACCTCCCGGGCCAGGACTTGGGTGGCAACCGTACCGAGCTGGTTCAATCGGTGAGCATCAAGGCACTCGCCGCCATCTGGCTTCCGGCGGCGTTCGCTCCCTCCAGCATCAACGAAGCCAGCACGGAGGTCACCTGGAACAGCGAAACAAGTTCGCTGACAGTGGCCAACGACGTGCCCGACAGCGACGGTGTCACCTACACGGTCGTGTCCAAGGTGCCGGCCTTTTCGGCCGACGAGCTTCGAGCTGCGCCGAACGACATCCCGGACGAGATCGCCGAGCGCTATCTCGACGTACCCGATGGCATCTCCCCCACCATGCTCAGCCTGGCCCGGGATCTCACCGCCGACTCGACCAATCGCTACGACCAGATGCGGGCGCTGCAGGATCACTTCCGCGGCTACCGCTATGAGGTCCAGCTCGGCCCACGGGGAGACGACCCCATCGAGACGTTCCTCGCCGAGCGCCAAGGGTTCTGTCAGCAGTTCGCCGGTACGTTCGCCCTCATGGCCCGATCGCTCGGCGTGCCCAGCCGGGTGGCGACCGGCTTCACCTGGGGAGACCAAGGCGTCGACGAGCAGGGCCGGACCGTCTACACGGTCACCGGCCGTCACACCCACGCCTGGCCGGAGGTCTACTTCCAGGGTCTGGGATGGGTGCCGTTCGAGCCGACGCCCGGACGCGGTCTGCCCGGCGCCTCCCCCTACTCGGGTCACACCCCGGCCCAGGACTCCAACACCGAGCCCACGCTCGACGCGCTGCCGGCACCCCCGATCGACCCCGGCGTCCTCAACCCCGACCCCGGGCTCCGGGACAACCTCAACGAACCTGTCGGCGGCGGCACCGCGGCCGACCAGCCGCCGATCTGGCAGCGAATCGATCTGCGGTATCTCCTGATCCCGGCAGCCCTCGGGGCCTACATGGTGTTGGTGCTCGGGTTCCAGGTGCTTCGCCGGAGGCAACGTCGGGCCCGATCCACGTCACCCGATCAGGAGGTGACCACGTCCTGGACCGAGGCGGTCGAGGCGATCGAACTCGGCTTCGAGACCCGGCGCCGACCGTCGGAGACCAGAACCGAGTTCGCCGGGCGTCTGCGCGACGGCAGTGTCCCGGGCGGTGAGACAATGCAGCAGCTGGCCGAGCTCTCCACCGTGGCCCGGTTCCATCCCTCGTCGGTGACCGCCGATCAGGCGCACCAGGCATCGGTTCTGGCCGCCGAGGTCGCAGCGACCATGGGCGAACACGTGCCGATACACACCCAGATCCTGCGCCGCCTCGACCCGCGACGCGGGCTGTCGGCCTTGGCCGCACGAGCGACCGGAGCCACGAGAACGATCACCACGGAGCGGATCAGCCGCCCACAGCCGACCGATCAGGAGGATCTGATCGACGTCAGCTGATCGCGCTGACAATCGGAGTGTCGACGAGCGAGGTTCAGTCGAGGTCGGGCTCGTCGGCCCGATCAGGATCCTCGTTGACCTGGGTCGGGTTCGCAGCCCGGAACGCTCTCGTGAACTGGTTGATCCCCGCTTTACCCATGAGGCGGAGGTTCCGCTCGAAGCCGACGGCAGCAGCCATCATCACCAGGAATCCGATGAATGCGAGCAGGTAGTGCACCGGCAGCGCCGCGACCATGGCCACGGTGCCGACGACAAACCACAGGATCGACCATTTCAACGAGCCGAGGGCATGGCGGTAGACGGTCGTCTCACCGACCTCCCGAGCCAGCCGAGGATCACTCTCATGCAGATTCCGCTCGATCTCGGCGAGTATCCTCTGCTCGTCTTCTGAAAGTGGCATGTGGTGTTTCCTTCACCCTTCCGACCAAATGAAGGTTTGAGCAACTGCTACCAGTTTCGCGCAAGTCTGACGGTTGAACAACGCGTGAAGCCTCGTTCGGCAAAAAATCTTCCGGATTCCTTACATTGTCGGCTTATTGTCTACACGGTGCCGGCCCGTTCCCGGGCCTAGCCCGGAGCCGGGTCGGCTGCTGTGACCTGCCGATACGGGTTGTGATCGGTCAGCGTCCCATGTCTCCTGTCTTCATGGTCGGCGTCGAACAGGGCTCCTAAAGAAAATCGCATCATTCGGCCTCCGCGTCGCCTTCGTCGGGACCCCAGAGCCGGGCACCGGCGATTTTGGGTTCGAGTCCGGTGCGGCCGAGGAGGCGGGCCGGCCCGATGGCGGCGGAGCCGAAACGGTCGCGAATGAGGTCCACGGCGTCATCCGTGGCGCCGGACTCGGCGCCTGCCGCTGCGCCGGACATGGCACCCGAGAGGACCTCGTCGATTGACAGCTGATGAACGACTTCGTCCACCAGTCCCGAAACACCGACACCCAGCAGGCGAATTCCCTCGTCGAGCACCGCTCGCTCACCGACGAGCGTGGCGGCGAGATCAGCGGCGACGGTTCGGATCGCTCGACGTGACGCCGTCGGCTCCGACACGGTCCTCGACCGGGTCAGCGTCTCGAAGCTCGACACCCGGACCTTGATCGTGATGGTTCGACCGAACAACCCGGCTTCTCGGAGCCGCGACGCCACGGCATCGGCCATCCGTGCGATGTGACGACGAACCTCCTCGGCATCGGTGACGTCGACGGCGAAGGTCTCCTCGTGGCTGATGGATTTCGTGGGTCGGTTCGGCTCGACGGCCCGATCGTCGATGCCGTTGGAAACGGCGTGAAGGTGGCGGCCGTTGGCCTCACCGACGGCTCCGATCAGGACATCGAGCGGCAGGTCGGCCAGCTCGCCGACCGTCGTGATGCCGAACCGCTGAAGCTTCTCACCGGTCTTCGGCCCCACACCCCACATGGCCCGCACCGGCAGAGGCCGGAGGAACTCGGCTTCGGATCCGACCGGTACCTCCTTGACGCCGAGACCGGCGACGACTCGCCGTCCCTCGATCCGCGGCTTGGCCGCCTCCGAGGCCAACTTCGCCACCAGTTTCGATCCGGCGACCCCGATCGAACACCTCAGTCGCTCCCGTTCCCATACCGCTTCCCGAATCTGATGGGCGATCCGCACCGGTGCGCCGAGGAGACGGACTGCTCCTTCCACGTCGAGGAAGGCCTCATCGAGGGACAGCGGCTCGACGAGCGGGGTGATCTCTCCGAAGATCGCCATGATCCGCCTGCTCACCTCGCCGTACAGGCGGTGATCACCCGGCAGGAAGATGGCGTCGGGGCACAGCGCCCGGGCTCTCGAACTCGGCATGGCAGACCGCACCCCGTACACCCGCGCCTCGTAGGATGCGGCGGCCACCACACCTCGGCTGCCGCTTCCCCCGACCACGACCGGCTTTCCCTGCAGCCCCGGCTTTTCGCGAACCTCCACCGAGACGTAGAAGGCGTCCATGTCGACGTGGAGGATGGAGGCCCGCTTCTCAGCCATCGTGGAGCCGAAGAACGCGACGTTCACCGGAAGGCCCGCCCGTCAGTCGGTAGCGGAAGCGGTGCCGCTCCCCGGTCTCGCCTTTCAGGTACTCGACAAGCGGTTCGGCCACCCACGGCGGCGAACCGTCGAGCCAGTCGGCCACGAGATCGATCGACACGTACTCGACGGCGATGACGATCCCGTCAGGATCGTCGACAACGATCGAACCGGCGAACTCCTCGGCCCGATGACACCAGACCTCCAGATGGAAGCCGTGATCGGGTGCGATCACCTCGACCTGGTAGGCGATGTCGCTCCACGAGGTGACGCCGATACCCGTCTCCTCGAAGACCTCGCGGGTCAGTGCCGACAGTGCGGTCTCGCCCGGATCGATGACACCGCCCGGGGTCGACCAGTCGACGCCGCCGTTGCGTCGGCGGTTGGCAACGAGCAGCACGCGGTCGTCGGTGATGATCACACCGCTGGCGACCCGCCATTGCCTGAGACCGACGATCTCGTCCATGGTCCCACCGTAGCAAGGTCTGGAAATCCCGATCCTCCGGGAATCCCTTCAGAGCCGATCGACCGATGACCGCCACTAGCCTGTAGGACTGTGGACGACACGACGGCTGCACAACCCTCGGAACCGCCGGACGGCGCCGAATCCCGGGGATCCGACGTCGTCGGGGCCCCGTCGGCCGCCTCACCGGTGCCGACGCCCGGCTTCACCAATCTCTCGGCCCCGGATCCCGTCGTCGCCTCCCCTTCCGAGTCGGCTCGGGCCCTGGCGTTCGCCGCCATACTCATCGGTGGATTGCTCGGGGGCCTCGTCGGGTTCGGAATCGGTGATGTGTTGTACCCGGATTCGACCTGGTCGGCCGTTGGGGCGCTGGCCGGAGCACTCACCGGGGCGGTCGGGCTCGGCGTGCTGGCCAACCTCACGTTGCGGGCGATGAACGAGTGGAAGACCGCGACCCACCCGGAGTCCGACGAGCAACACGACTCGACGTCGAGCGCCTCGTGAACAGCGCCGTCAATCGTGATCGGCTACTCGAACTGGCCGTCGCCCTGGCCAGGGTGGCCGGGGACACCGCCCGTGACACGCGTTCTGAGGTTCTCACCTCGATCGAGACCAAGTCCTCACCGACAGACCTCGTCACCAAGGCCGATGCCGCCGCGGAACAGATCATCGTCGACGGGATTCGATCGGAACGGCCGCACGACGCCATCGTCGGCGAGGAGGGCACGAACCGCGGCGGCACAACCGGCATCACCTGGCACGTCGACCCGATCGACGGCACCACGAACTTCGTGTACGACATACCGGCCTGGTCGGTTTCGATCGCCGTCGCGTCCGCCGATCACACGGAGGTCGGCGTTGTGTACAACCCGGTCAACAACGAGTTGTACACGGCCATCCGAGGCGGGGGCGCCTTTCTCAACGGCCGGCGTGTCGAGGTCAACGATCAAGCCGACCTGGCGCTCTCGCTCATCGGTACCGGGTTCAGCCCCCACAGCGGAGTTCGCCGGGTGCAGGCCGGAGTCGCCACCTCCGTGCTCCCCCGCATCCGCGACTACCGCCGGTTCGGGTCGGCGGCCCTCGATCTGTGCGCCGTCGCTTGCGGCCGGATCGACGGATTCTATGAAACGGGATTGAACATCTGGGACTACGCCGCCGGAAAGTTGATGGTCGAGGAAGCAGGCGGCACCTGTCGGCTGCTGCCCCCGAACGATCATCACGGGGCATGGCTGGTGGCCGCACCCCCGCAGCTCGTCGACCCGCTCCAGGATCTGGTGGAAAAGGCGCTCGGCGAGCTGGGCTGACACCCCGGGAAGATTCTCGGAGGAGCTACCCCTCTTTTGGCCCGTGGGCAACTAGCGTGGATGCAGTCGAGAAGCGACGTCCGGGGCGATACCGCCCGGTGTTCCGGCGGGACTTTCTCGACACGATCAATGCACCCCTATCGGCAATCGGGCATCATTCATACTTGTGGGAACTCGAATTCTAACCGTCGAAGACGACGAACGTATCAGGCAGGCCGTGACGATGGCTCTCGAGGAGGAGGGCTGGGACGTCACCGAGGCGGGTACCGGAGAGGCCGCCCTGGAGTCGTTCTCCGACGACCCGGCCGACGTCGTCCTGATCGACATCATGCTTCCGGGCATCGACGGATTCGAGGTGTGCCGTTCCATTCGCCGCGGTAGCGACGTCCCGATCATCATGGTGACGGCCCGAGCCGACACCCACGATGTCGTTGCCGGGCTCGAAGCCGGTGCCGATGACTATCTGACCAAACCGTTTGCCCCCAAGGAGCTGTCGGCTCGTATCAGGGCGATGTTGCGGCGGGCCCGTAGCTCCGAGCCGGGCGACATGGAGCGTATCAAAGTCGGTGAGCTGGAGATCAGCCCGGAGGAGGGTCTCGTCCTCAAGAACGGTGAGGAACTCCATCTCACCAAGACCGAGTTCAAGCTTCTCGTCGAGCTGGCTTCCCAGCCCGGCAAGGTCTTCAGCCGGGAAGTACTGCTCGAACGCGTGTGGGGCTACGACTATTTCGGTGACGGTCGACTCGTTGACGTCCATGTTCGCCGGCTGCGCACGAAGGTCGAGAGTGACCCGGCGAGCCCGCGTTACGTCGTCACGTCGCGGGGGCTCGGCTACAAGCTGCAGCCCTAGCGGCCCAGCGATGATGAGACACTGATGGCCGGAACAAGTTGGTGGCGGGGCCTCCTGGCCCGGCTCACATTGGCCTACGCCATCGGCGCTCTCCTGTTGTCGACCGTGGTGGCGCTGGCAAGCTTCACCATCGCCCAGAACCGGCTGCTCGAGACCACCCGGTCGAACGCTCGGGAGCAGTTCCACCGCAACGCACTGCAGGTTCGGACCGGCCTCGAGCGCATCCCGGCCGATGCCGACGAGGACATCCGGGCCACCGCCTATCGCGAGATCAACGACGGGCTCCGGCGGTCCAATGGCAGTGTGTCGCTGATCCTGCCCCCCACCGGACCAGGTGTTGGCGTTTTGACCGAGGCCGAGATCCCGTCCGACTTCCGAAGCGCCGTGCTCGTCGATCGTCTCGCCGAATACCTCTACGAGAGTCCCACGGACACCGACATGGGAGCGGCCAACTACATCATCGGCGTGTACATGGAGAATCTCGAAGCCCAGTACTTCGAGGTTCTCAACCTGGCGGAGCTGGAGGCCACCACCTCATCGCTTCGCCAGATCCTGCTGGCCACCGCCATTGCCGCCAGCCTTGCCGGGGCCGGTCTCGGCTATTACTCGGCTCGCCGAGCCCTGGCCCCGGTGTTTCGTGTGTCCGACGCAGCCCAGGCCATCGCCGACGGTGACTTCAAGACGCGTCTCGACCCGACCGTCGATCCCGATCTCGCCGTGCTGAGTCGATCGTTCAACGGCATGGTCGACGCGTTGGAGGCTCGCATCCGCCGGGACGAGCGGTTTGCCTCCGACGTGAGCCACGAGCTCCGCTCGCCGTTGATGACGTTGACTGCGTCGGTCGAGGTGCTGGAGCGCCGCCGCGGCTCGCTTCCCGAGGTGGCGCAGCGGGCCGTCGACCTTCTCCGCCAGGATCTCACCCGCTTCGAGCGGCTGGTCGAGGATCTTCTCGAGATCTCCCGGATGGACGCCGGCGCCGTTCAACTGCAACTCAGCCACTTCCGGCTCAGCGAATTCCTGATCAACGTGATCGCCCAATCCCGGAGCCCGGAGATCGAACTCTCCCATCCCAACAAGGACCGGAACCTGTTCGTGACCGCCGACAAACGGCGGTTGGCCCAGGTCCTGACCAACCTCATCGACAATGCGCAGAAGTACGCCGGCGGGGCAACCGCGATCCGCTACCGCCGGGTCGGGGATCGGGTGCTGATCATGGTCGAGGACGACGGACCGGGCGTGCCGCTCTCGGATCGTGACCGGATCTTCGATCGGTTCAGCCGGGCCGGCTCGGACGCCGGTCGCCGATCCCGGGATTCCGGCGTTGGTCTCGGCCTGTCACTGGTCGTCGAGCACGTTCGACTACACGGCGGCCGGGTATGGGTCACGGAACGCACCGACGGCAAGGACGGAGCCCGATTCGTGGTCGAGCTGCCCGTCGGCGAACATGATGACGACATCGAGGAGATGGCTGTATGAGTCGTCGATCGACGACGCCGACTACCTCCCGGGTCGCGCCCCACCGGTGGCTTGGCTCGCTGGCAATCGCCGTCGCCCTTGCAGCGTGCTCGCTGCCGGTCGGCGAGGAGATCGAGCCGCTGGATGTCGAGGAGTACAGCGACGTGGTCTATGGCCTCGACACGACCACCACCACCGAACCACAGGCGGGGACCCAAATCCGCCTGTACTTCGCCAGCGACCGGGGTCTGGAACGGGTTTTCCGACCGTTCCTGGCCGAGCCGACCATTCCCGAGATCCTGACTGCGCTGCAGGACGGTCCGACCGAGAGCGAGCAGGCCGAGAATCCGACATTGCGCACCGAGCTTCCGGCGGGGTTGAATCCCAATCCTCGAACACGGGAGGAAGGCCAGGAGACGGTCATCGTCGAGGTGAGCGACGAGGGAGGTCTCCGGCTGCTCATCAACGACAATCCCGTCAAGGCCGACCTCGTGCTGACCCAGCTCGTCTGCACCCTCACGAAACTCAACCTGCTGAGCGGCATCCCGATCACCGGGGTCGAGTTCCACGACTCCCAGGGTCGCATCCCCATCGTCGATGCAAACCGGGCCTCGATCGAAGGTCCCGCTCGGGCGTCGGACTTCAATGACTGTGTGACCCAGGATGAACTCGACGCCATGGCCGAGGAGGCCGAGAACGAAGACCCCGGCGACGGGTCGACCTCGACAACCGGGGGCTGATCCTCGGTCGACCGCCCCGGCCGCCGGAGGAATCAGGCGAAGAACTGCTTCGCCGTGTCCCAGAGTTCGGGGGTGACGTGCTTGAGTTCGGCCACGGCCTCGTCCAGCGGCACCGTGACGATGTCGTCGTGTTGGAGGGCGACCATCGAACCCCACTTCTCATCGTGGACGGCGTCGATGGCGGCCACCCCGAAGCGGGTTGACAGCACCCGGTCGAACGCCGTCGGGGTACCACCACGCTGAGTGTGCCCGAGAACGGTGACCCGTGTCTCGTAGCCGGTCCTGCTCTCGATCTCGGCGGCCACCCGATAGGCGATGCCGCCAAGGCGGACGTGCCCGAACTCGTCGTACACGTCGGGTGGGATCTCCATGGTGCCGTCCTGGGGTTTGGCACCCTCCGCCACCACGACGACCGAGAAGAACCGATGACCCTCCTCGTGGCGTTTCTTGAGTGAGCGGCACACGTCGCCGATGTCGAACGGCTCCTCGGGTATGAGCGTGCGGGTCGCTCCCCCGGCGATCCCGGCCCACGTGGCGATGTGGCCGACGTGTCGGCCCATGACCTCGACCACCATGACCCGGTTGTGACTCTCGGCCGTGGTTCGCAGCCGGTCGATGGCATCGGTGGCGATCGTGACCGCTGTGTCGAAGCCGAAGGTCCGCTCCGTGATCCCGATGTCGTTGTCGATGGTTTTGGGGACACCGATCGCGTTGAGACCGAGCCTGTGGAGTTGCTGCGTGCACGACAGCGTTCCCTCGCCGCCGATGGCGATCATCGCATCGAGGCCATGCCGCTCGACGGTCTCGAAGACCGCCCGGGCGTCGGGATCGTACGTGAAGGGGTTGTAGCGACTGGTTCCGAGGACGGTGCCACCCTGGTTGAGCGTGTATTGCATTCGATCGATGTCGAGCATCTCGTAGACGTCGTCGACGACGCCCTTCCAGCCGTCGTGGAAGCCAAACAGTTCGTCGTCGTAATGGCGGATACCCTTCCGAACCACAGCGCGGATCACCGCGTTGAGGCCGGGACAGTCACCACCACCGGTCAGGACTCCAATTTGCACCCGGTCAGGCTAGCGGCTCACATCGCGCCGACCCCGCAGGCCTGTCGGCGCCATCTCGGGAAACTCGAGGCGACGGGCTCCGTCCCGTCGCACCTAGACTGCCGATCAGCGCCGCCGCCCACCCGTGGACGGCGAGGACGGAGGAGCAAACATGGGAATCATCGTCGCTCTCGATGCGGGCACCACCGGCGTCCGGGCCCTGGCGGTCGACCAGGCGGGAACCGTTCGAGGCATAAGCTACCGGGAGTTCACCCAGCACTTCCCCCGACCCGGCTGGGTCGAACACGATCTCGACGAGATCTGGACCGGCATCCAAACGGTCATCGCCGAGCTCGTCGAGGCGGTCGAGGAACCCGTCGTGGCGATCGGCATCACCAATCAGCGGGAGACGGTCGCCGCCTGGAGCCGCAGGACCGGTGAACCCCGTCATCGGGCCATCGTGTGGCAGGATCGACGCACGGCCGCTGTGTGCGATCTGCTGGCGGAGACCGGCCACCTACCTCTCGTCCGCTCGACGACCGGCCTGGTCCTCGACCCCTACTTCTCCGGCACCAAGTTCGCCTGGCTCTTGACCGACGGCGGGGTGGCGGCCGACGACGACCTGGCACTCGGCACGATCGACTCGTGGCTCATCTGGAAGCTGACCGGTGGCGAGGCCCACGTCACCGAGCCGTCGAACGCGTCGCGGACGCTGCTGTTCGACATCGGCAAGCTCGAGTGGTCGGCCGAACTCTGCAACGTACTGGGCGTCCCGGTCGGCGCGCTGCCCGAAGTTCGGCCGTCGAGCGGCCGGTTCGGGGTGACCGCCGACTCCACGGCGTTGGGCGCCGGGATCCCCATCTCCGGCGTCGCCGGGGATCAGCAGGCCGCTCTGTTCGGACAGGCCTGCTTCGAACCCGGGATGACGAAGAACACGTATGGCACCGGCAGCTTCGTGTTGATGAACGTCGGCTCGCAGTGTCCCGAACCGGTCGACGGGCTACTGACGACAGTGGCCTGGACACTCGGGCCCGATCAACCCGCCACCTACGCCTACGAGGGCGCCATATTCGTGACCGGGGCGGCCATCCAGTGGCTGCGGGACGGACTCGGCATCATCGACGACGCAGCCGAGATCGGGCCGTTGGCGGCCAGTGTCGAAAGCTCGGGCGACGTGTACTTCGTGCCCGGGTTCGCCGGCCTGGGCAGCCCTTGGTGGGACGCCTATGCCAGGGGAACGATCGTCGGCCTGACCCGGGGAACGGGCCGGGCGGAGTTGGCCCGAGCCACGGTGGAGTCGATGGTGTACCAGACCCGTGACGTTGTCGATGCCATGAGCCGGGCGTCCGGTCAAACGCTGACCGAGCTCCGTGTCGACGGTGGGGCGTCGGTCATGGATCTTCTGTTGCAGCTCCAGGCCGATCAGCTCGGGGTGCCCGTCGCCCGACCGAGCAGCCAGGAACTGACGGCGCTGGGGGCCGCCTACCTGGCCGGTCTGGCCGAGTCGTTCTGGGACTCCCCCGCCACGGTGTCGGAACGTTGGCATGCGGCCAAGACGTTCACGCCCGACGCCGACCGCACCGCGGCGGACGCTGGCTACAGCCGCTGGCTGCAGGCCGTCGAGCGATCGCGGGCCTGGGCCACCGACTAGCGAGGGCCCGTCAGGAGGCCAGATCGGGCAGCGCCCGGCGCAGGTTGCGGATGGCCTGATTGGTCCGCTGTTCGTTCTCGATCAGAGCGAACCGCACGTGGCCCTCTCCCCCGGGCCCGAAACCCACGCCCGGCGAGGTGGCCACGTCGGCTTTCTCGACGAGATGGGAACTGAACTCGAGCGACGACATGTGCCGGTACGGCTCGGGAATAGGAGCCCAGACGAACATCGTTCCTTTCGGACGGGCGATCTCCCAACCGATGCGGGACAACCCGTCACACAGGGTGTTGCGCCGGCTCTGGTAGATGTCCTTCACCAGTTTCGGATGCTCGGAGGCCTCGTTGAGGGTGACGGTTGCCGCGATCTGGATCGGCTGGAAAGCGCCGTAGTCGAGATAACTCTTGAGCTTCGTCAGAGCGGCGATGATCTCCGGGTTGCCCACCAGGAACGCCAGACGCCAGCCGGCCATCGAGAACGACTTGGTCATCGAATACAGTTCGACACAGCAATCCTTGGCCCCCGGAACCTGCAGGATCGACGGCGGGTCGTAGCCGTCGAATCCCAGATCGGCGTAGGCGTTGTCGTGCACGACGACGACGTCACGTTCCTTGGCGAACTCCACGATGCGACGGAAGAAGTCGAGGTCGACACAGACCGTCGTTGGGTTGTGGGGGAACGAGATGACCAAGGTGCGGGGCTTGGGCCACGAGTACTCCCAGGCCCGCTCCAGATTGGCGATGAACTCGTCGCCCTCGGCCAGCGCAACCTCCCGGATCGCTGATCCGGCGAAGATCGGCCCCCAGATGTGTATCGGGTACGACGGGGCTGGAACCAGGCAGGCATCGCCGGGCTGGAGCAGCACCCACATGAGATGGGTGAACCCCTCCTTTGCGCCGATGACGTTGATCACCTCGGACTCGGGGTCGAGATCGACGTCGAACCGGCGCTTGTACATCGCGGCGACCGCCGCCCGCAACTTCGGGATGCCCCGGCTCGACGAATACCGGTGGTTCCGAGGCAGACGGGCCGCGTCGGTCAGCTTGGTGATGGCGACATCGGGTGACGGTAGATCGGGGTTGCCGAATCCGAAGTCGATGACGTCGTTGCCGGCTCGTCGGGCCTCGATCTTCAGTTCGTTGATGATCGAGAACACATACGGCGGGAGCTGGTTGATGCGCCGGAATTCCATGCGGTCGAGCCTAGCGCGGGTCGGTCGGCTCGATTGCTCGCCGGGTCAGCCGTTGATGACGAAGTCCCTGGCCCGCAGGGCGGCGCCGACCGCACCGGCCTCAGGGCCGAAGTCCGCAGCGACGATCGGCACCACAGGCCGGTGATCACCGCCCACCACGGTCTCGGTGATCTGACGGGAAACGCCGTCGATGAACCCCTCGGCGATGGCCGACAACCCACCGCCCAAGACGACGATGCTCGGATCCAGCAGGGCGATCAGGCTCCCGATCCCCTGGGCGATCCACCACGAGAACCGTTCGAGTACCTCGACCGCATCCGGGTCATCGTCCGAGTAGGCGGCCGACACGTGCTCGCCACGGATCAACCCGGGATCTCCACCGGCGGCGGCCAGAATCGCTTCGCCCTTCCCTTCGGCGATGACGTCCCGGGCGAGGTTGGCCAGGCCGGCACCGGAGGCCACGGCCTCCCAGCAGCCGGTCCGCCCGCAGGCGCACAGGTGACCGAAGCGGTTGATGAGCATGTGGCCGGGCTCGCCGGCAAAACCGTTCGCCCCCCGCAGAACCTGACCGCCGACGATCAGCCCCCCGCCGATACCGGTTCCCTGGGTGATGACGATGGCGTGGTCGTGACCCCGGGCGGCGCCGAGTCGATGTTCGGTGAGCGCGGTGAGGTACCCGTCGTTCTCGGCGACGGCCGGCACCGGGAACCGTCGCATCAATTCACCGGCGATGTCGAGGCCCAGCACCCCCTGCACGTTGGGACCGTAATGCAGCACCCCGGCGTGATCGACCAGACCGGGGACGCCAACACCGACCCCGGCCACATCAGGCACGGTATCGAGCAACCCCCCGACCACGGCCAGAATGCCGTCGGCGAACTTGGCCGGATCCTTCGGTGTGGCGGCCAATTCCCGATATTCGATCGTGGCGGTGACGCCGTCGGTCGCGATACCCAGGATCTTGGTTCCGCCGACGTCGACGCCGATGAAGTGGGAGCCAGGCCGAGGGGCCGTTGCGGTGTCCGACCCACCGACGCGGGATCGCCAAACCTTCATCAGACCTCCTCGAATGGCCGAAGTGGGAACGTGTCCATCGGTCACCGAAGGGTAGTGGCTCGCCGTCGTCGTCCGCCCACCGGGCGGACGTTGGCGCGGTTAGACCCCTCCGGACACCCCGTTGCAGAGCACGGCCCGCCGGAGGCCGACCTCGCCGGCCCAGCTGATGGCCTCGGTGCGGTTGGTGACAACGATGATCTGCACGTTCTCGGCCGTCTTCTCCAGTTCCGACATGAGGATCTGCATCTCACGGGCGTCGAGGTCCGGCATCGATCCGGTGACCACGACCGGGATCGATTCACCGGCGTCGAGTGAGACGCGATCGAGGACCGGGCGGATGAAAGCGATCACGTCGTCGGCGGTCGACGGAGCGGTTCGGGTTTGCCGCTCGGCCATCTGGAGCTGAAGGCGTTCAAGCCGCTCGGAGGCGGCCCGGGCCGACTTCTCCGCCCGTTCGATGCGGATCAAAGCTCGACGATGGCGCAGCAGGTGTTCCTCGGCCCGTGCCAGTTCCTGTTTGAGGCTTTCGAGCTCCTCGGCGCCGCGATTCGAGTCCTCGTCGCCGCTCTCCTGCAGACGGGCTTCGGCCTCCAACCAGGATGCCGTCCAGCCCAGGATTTCGTCCGGCTCGTAGCCGTACGGTGGACGCAGGTCGTTGCTGGCCAGGACGTCGCGCAGGTCGTTCAACGCCGCCAACCACTCCGGGCTCTCGACCTCGTCGATCAGACCTTTGAGAGCCGCCCCCAGGTCCTTCGGGACCACGGCGCCCAGATACTCCTTCGACTCCTTACGGATGCGATTCAGCGACACGTCGAGTTCGAGGTACACCTGGTCGGATGCGGCGAGCTGCTCGACCCGCTGCTGCCGTTCGATGGCGAGTTCGAGCTCCTTGGTGGCTTCGGCCACGGTGGCCCTCCGCTCCGCAGAAGCGGTCGGAGCCGTCCGGAAGACCCAGTATTCGGTCCAGCTGTTGACCCCCACCTTGTCGAGCAGCGCCTGCATCTCGGCCTGCTCCTCATCGGTGAGCCCCTTGCGCCGCCAGCCCTTGCCCCCTTCGCTGTCGAGCTCGGACAGCGCCTCGAGCCTCGCTTCCTCCTGCGTCGTCAACAGGACAGGTTTGGCCTCGGATTCGGCATGAGCCTTTTTGGCCCTGGCCTGTTCGACGGCCTGCTTGGCCCGCTCGACCTCGCCTTCGAGGTTGGCGAGATGTTCCTCGTTGTCGCGTCGTAGCGTCTGATAGCGATCCCACTGTTCGATCAGATCGGCGACGACCGGATCGACTTTCCGCATGTACCGTTCCGTCGCCTGAACCCGCTCGTAGGCGTTGCGAGCCGCCGCATAGCGCACCTGCTGCGTCGACGCCTCCGACAGATCGTTGGTTTCGACCCCCATCGGGTCGACCAGGCGGCGCAGCTCGACGACCTTGGCCTTCAAGGAGGGATCGAGATCGGCACGGATCTCCTCGACGACGACGTCGGCGATCGCCGTACGGCGCTGCCACTGGTCGATCTCAGCCTGCAGTCCCACGAGGCGGTTCGCCGAGTCGGCCGCGCCATCGACGTAGACGACGACGTCGGAGGTGGTGTTGAGGGAGTCGAGGCTGTCCTTGGACCGTCCGTCGAGCTCGACCAACTCACCGTCGTGTTCGATGAGGCCACGAACACCGGCCGTGCTGCCCGTCGAGAACCGACGGACCGACTCGAACAAGTGACGCTGATGCTGGGGGGACAGACCGGACACAACAGTTACCAGCGGATGCAGATCCAGGCTGTGCAGATCATCTCCGAAGTCGAGACGAAGGAACCTCATGGGCTACTAATCGACCGGTTTCGGACCCAACTCAAGAAATAGTGGTCAGAACGTGTGGATCATCCGCCGACGGCGACTCGTTCGACTTCCATCTTGAAGCGTCGGAGTGCGGCTTCCATGATCTTGTCCTCCGCCCGACGCTTCACGAATCCGGGCAGCGGGACCGCCAGGTCGATCGAGAGTTCGTAGTCGACACGGGTGATGGGAGCACCTTCGATCTCCGTGACGTCGGAGAACCGGTAGGCCCCTTCAATGGCCCGGGCCAGGTCGCCGCTCACCAGCGTCCAGCCGAGCACGGCCGGTCGTTCGGTCAGATCGTAGGCCAGGACATAGGACGAGCGCCGGCCGAGGCCGGAGGCCTCGAATCGAACGCGGGCCGGGTTGCCGTCGGCATCGGTGGATTCGATCACCACCGACTCCAGGCTTTCGATCCAACTTGGATAGGACACGACGTCGACCCCGACGGCGTAGCACTGCTCGACGGTGGCCTGCACCGTCGTGGAAGCGGCCCGACGCTCGATGGAGCTGGTTGTTCGATCCGACATCGCCAATGATCTTACACGTCGGCGGTGACCAGGACCCGCACTGGCTGTTTCCGGACCGCACAGGCCCCTATCACCGATCGCCGGCTCACGGGCGACGAGCGGGCGTCACGAGTTCGCAGTCGTCCAAGGCCCGGGTCAGGCGACGGGCAAGCTGGTTGTAGTCGAACTGGTCGACGGCACGATGGCGGGCGGCATCCCCCATCCGCATCCGTTCATCGGGGTGATCGATCAGCCGGCCGATCGTTGCGGCCAGAGCGGGAACGTCGTCGGGGTCGTCGAGAATCAGTCCGGTGACGCCGTGTTCGACCGCTTCGTGTGCTCCGCCCGAGCGACCGGCGATCTGAGCGATCCCCGCCGCCGCCGCCTCGAGAAAGGCGATCCCGAAACCTTCCTGCTCGAGACCGAACCAACGGCTGTTGCAGGGCATGACCATCAGGTCGGCGGCACCGTAGAGGTCGGCCACGTCGTCGTCGGACAACCGGCCGGGTAGCTGCACGGGAACCCGTAGCTGCTCGACCTGCCGCTGCAGGCGGCCGTACTCACGGCCCGTACCGGCCACGACGGCACAGACCCGCCCGGCCGCGGGTCGATCCGAACTCGAGGCGGCCGAGACTCGATCACGCATCAGGTCCAGCGCCGCAATCAACCGATCCATGCCCTTTCGGGGCACAAGCCGGTTGACCGAGGCGATCAGAAAGTCGTTGCCGCTCACTCCCCACCGGGTGCGTACCTCCCGGCGCCGCGGCTCGTCGAGTGGTGCGAACCGTTCGGTATCGACACCGGGCGGGACGATCACCGACGGCAGTTCCCGGCCGGCGCATCGTTCGGCTTCGGTCAGCGGGTACCGACCGGCGGCGATGACCAGCGAGGACGCCCTCAGCGTCCGAGCCATGACCGATCGCAGAATCGGAACCCGCCCCGGGATGGTGACCTCGGCCCCGTGGAGGATCACCGCCGTCGGTCGCTCCAACCCGGGTCCGATGGCCCCCAGCGGTATCGCCGGGTCGAGGACCACCAGGTCACTGCCGGTCCGACGGGCGAGACGATCGATCCGGCGGGGCAGCCAGGGATAGGGAATGAGAAACGGTTCGGGACATCGGTGAACAGCGAAGGGTTGCTCGGCGTCGAAGTCGTCGCAGCCGGGATACGGGGTGGTGTAGACGGTGGACTGTTCGGGCGGGAGACGGCGCCACAGTTCCCACAGGTAGTTCTGGATGCCGCCGACCTTGGGCGGGAAGTCGTTGGTCACCAGCAGGTGCCGGCGCGATCCGTCGGCAGCCGTCACGACACACCCCAGGCTTCCGGTTCGATGCGTCGTTCAACCGGTTGGGTCAGCTCCCGGTGGAGGCCGGGGTCTTCGCAGGGATCGTCGCCACCGAGGCCACCGTGTGGGCCCGACGCGGTTCGGCCGCAACACAGCGGCAGCTCCACCGCTGCTCCGTCCAGACCGAGGCGGCGAGCCGCCCAAACGGCGTGGTTCCGCAACACCGCATTGCCTGCGGTGAGGTAGCGGTTCAGCAGGTCAGCCACGAATCGTCGACTCCACGTGGGCACGGCGGTGTTGCCGAGCACGACGAGTGCCGTCCTGCGGATGACATCGACATTGCGGTCGGCGATGTACCAGCGGCCGAGGCGCTCGAGGATCTCGTCGTCGGGGGCGGTCAGCACCCAACCGAGATCCACCTTCGGTTCGGTCGGCGCCGCCGTCGGCGGGTGAGCCCGGTTCGGCGGACAGACCTCCTGGCATTCGTCACAGCCGTAGAGTCGGTCGCCGACCGCGACACGAAACTCCGACGGGATCTCGCCTCCGGCTTGAACCAACCAGGCGATACAGCGCCGGGCGTCGACGATGCCGGGAGCCACGATCGCGGCGGTCGGGCAGTCGTCGATACAACGTTGACAGGGTCCGCAGCCGTCGTCGAGTGGGCGACCGGTTGGTTCGAGGGGCGCCTCGGTGAGGATCGAACCCAGGACGAACCAGCTCCCGAGGCCGGGAATGAGAAGGTTGGCGTTCTTGCCGTACCAGCCGATCCCAGCCCGCCATGCGACATGACGGTCGACCAGGTGATTGCTGTCGATCAGTATCTGACACCGATGTCCGGCGTCGAGAATCGGGCGGGCGAGGTCGGCCAGGATGCCGGCGAGGAGGGCGTAGTGGTCCTGCCAGGAGTACCGGGCGATTCGGCCCGCGGTCTCCGGCCTGGCCGGTCGTTCCGGTTGCGCCGTCTGCTCGGCGCCGGCCGTCTCATAGGCCAGGGCGGCCACCACGATCGAACGGGCCGACGGCATGCGATGAAGCGGATCCGTCGACCGCTGCGGGTTGCGGTACGTGAACTGCATGTCGCCGGCCAAACCGGCCTCTTTCCGCATGGTCAGCACGGTTCGGGCCGGCTCGGCCACCTCGGCCGGGGCGACGCCGACCGCGACCAGGCCAAGTTCGAGACCGCGCCGACAGATCTCCTCGGAAGAGATCCCACCATGCACTACAGGCTGACCGAACTCGGTGGTCATGCCGTCCATGGTGCCCGACCAATGTGTCGGTGCCTACCGAAACACCGGTGTCGGGCTCGTCGCCCGCTGCGGTCAGCCGCCGGTGGCGGCTTCGGCGCCACCGACCTGATCGTCGCGACGTCCGTCGTCGTGCAGCAGATCAGGCACCAGGCCGGCCCGCTGCAACCGCCGAACGGCGGCGAACTCGGCGGCGTCGACGATGATCGCGTCGTCGGGCTCCCGACCGACGATGAAGGTGACCACGCAATCCTGACACGTGGGGGTTTCCGAGCGGGTGCAGGTTCCGCAATCGATGGTGAGTGACATGAACAAGAACCTACTCAGGGCCTGTGACAGCCAACGTCGTCCCCGACGATCGTCGTTCCGGGCCCGCCACCCGATGCCGACGGGCTCAGCGTTCAGGCGCTAGCGTTGCGGGAGTGAAGGCGCTCGAGTTCACCCGAAACGAGGTCCGCTATGCGGCTGCGGCCCTGTCGTCCCGTCTGCGGCCGGGAAGCGGAGCCGGAGCTGGTCCGCTCCATCTGATCGAGCGCGAGCCGTTCGATCTCCCCGGCGAGGGCTGGCATCGGGTGACCACACTGCTGAGCGGCATCTGCGGTTCCGACCTGGCCACGGTCGACGGCAAGTCGTCCCGCTACTTCGAGCCCTGGGTTTCGTTCCCGTTCGTACCCGGCCACGAGGCGGTCGGCCGTCTCGGCGACGGATCCCGGGTCGTCGTCGAACCGGTTCTCGGTCACCAGGCGCGCGGCTTCGACGCCCCGTTCAGCGACGCGGCCCCCGGTGACGGCACCGACTACCGGCATCTGGTCAGCGGCGACCTCGAACCCGGCATCCAGACGGGCTACTGCGCATCGACCGGCGGCGGTTGGTCGAGCGAGTTCGTAGCTCACGAGTCGCAGCTTCATCCGGTGCCCGATCGCCTGAGTGACGAGGCGGCCGTCATGATCGAACCGACGGCGGTCGGTGTCCACGCGGCCCTCAAGGCCAACATCACCGACGGTGCGATCGTGGCCATCATCGGCGCTGGAACGATGGGGCTCACCACACTGGCCGCCATCCGCCACTTCACCCAGCCCGGAACCGTGATCGTGGGGGCCAAGTATCAGGAGCAGAAGGCCATGGCCCGCGAACTCGGGGCCGACCTCGTGGTCGACCCCGGTGAGCTGCAGCGAGCGGTTCGGCGGGCGTCGGGCAGCTTCATGATCGGCGACGACCTGTCGGGGGGCGCCGACATCATGATCGACGCCGTCGGCACCGCGGCGACGATCGATGCGGCCATCGGCACCGCCCGCCCCCGCGGCCGGGTCGTCCTGGTCGGCATGCCGGGCAAGGTCTCGCTTGATCTGACGGCGCTGTGGCACCGGGAGACCGAGCTGGTCGGTGCCTACACCTACGGCACCGAGGAGCTTCCCGACGGAAGCCGGCGCCGCACGTTCGACATGGCCACCGAACTCGTCGACGCCGCCGATCTCGGTCGGATGGTGACCGACCGATTCGATCTCGAACGCTACACCGACGCGCTGGAACAGGCGGCCCAGGCCGGGCCCCGCGGTTCGATCAAGGTCTGTTTCGACCTCCGCTGACCGGCGAGGTCCAATCCCCGGCTCCCACCGGCCCGGTCACGACGACTACGATGTGTCCATCGATCCGGGTCAGAAGGATCCGGGTCACGGCACAAGGACGTTGATTCGTGACTGAACCAGTCTCCCCGTCAACCGCCCTCGACGAGCATGCGCCCGACATCGACGACGACGCGGTCGAATCGGCCGATCAGGAACTCGTGGTGGAGGATCTGCTGGTGGAGGAGGTCTCAATCGACGGCATGTGCGGTGTCTACTGAGCCACGGCCCAGCGATCCGACAACCGGGCGATGGCGGCTTCACGAGCGGGTGGCGCTGCGTCCAGAGCCATTCGGTGCGCTGGCCTACCACTACGGCAACCGCAAACTGAACTTCCTACGCTCGCCCGAGTTGGTTCGACTTGTCGACGATCTCGAACACTTCGACTCGGCCCGGGCCGCCTTCGACAATCTGGATCTCGACGACGGCAAGTGGCCCGTCTACGGGCAGGCGCTCGACGCGCTGGCCCGATCCGACTTCATAGAGCCGGTGGGGTCATTCGGAGGGGATCGAAAGGTCGACCGGTGAGCGCGCTGACCGACGAATTGAAACGTGGCCTCGACGCCCCCATCTGCCTCACCTGGGAGCTCACCTACGCCTGCAACCTGGCCTGCATCCACTGCCTCAGCTCCAGTGGACGGCGTGACCCCCGGGAGCTGTCGACGGGCGAAGCGAAGACCGTCATCGACGAGCTCCGAGAACTCCAGGTTTTCTATGTCAACATCGGCGGTGGGGAACCCACGATCCGAACCGATTTCTTCGACCTGATCTCGTATGCCACCACCAGTGGGGTGGGCGTGAAGTTCTCGACCAACGGTTCACGGATCGACGCCGAGACGGCCCGCCGGCTGGCGGCCGTGGACTACACCGACATCCAGCTGTCACTCGACGGAGCAGATGCGGCCACGAACGACACCGTTCGTGGTATCGGGTCGTTCGCCACCGCCATCGCGGCGATGGATCACCTCGCCGCCGCCGATTTCGGGCCCTTCAAGATCAGTGTGGTGATGACCCGCCACAACATCGCCCAACTTGACGACTTCGCTGGCCTGGCCGACCACTACGGCGCTGAACTCCGGCTGACCAGGCTGCGGCCATCGGGCCGCGGTGTCGACAGCTGGCACGAGCTGCATCCCACCCAGGATCAGCAGATCGAGTTGTACCACTGGCTGCTCGACCGGCCCGGTGTGCTCACCGGCGACTCGTTCTTCCATCTCAACGCCCTCGGATCCGGCAATCTGGAAGGCCTCAACCTCTGCGGGGCCGGACGGGTGGTCTGCCTGATCGACCCTGTCGGCGATGTCTACGCGTGCCCCTTCGTCCTCCACGACGAGTTCAAGGCGGGCAACGTTCGAGATCCTGGAGGATTCCCGACGATCTGGCGGTCCTCTCCCCTCTTCCTCGAGCTGCGGGAACCCCAGTCGGCGGGTGCCTGCGCCAGTTGCGGGCAGTTCGACGCCTGTCAGGGCGGCTGCATGGCCGCCAAGTTCTTCACCGGCCTCCCGCTCGACGGCCCGGATCCGGAGTGTGTGAGCGGGCACGGGCAGGAGGCGCTGGCCGCCGTCGGGGCCGGCCGGCGGCCGCCGTCAACGTCGGACCACTCCAAGCCGACTCCGGTCCGCTTCATCCCTCGAACCTCGCCCGCCCGACCGTGACCAGCGACTCGAACACCGACGACGGCACCGACACCCCGGTCGAGTCCAGTTATCCGACCGGCTTCAACCTGTCGATCCTCGGTAGCACGGTCCGGCATCCCGTCGATCACGTCGAATGGTTCCCCGCTCCCGACGGATGCACCTCGGTGCGGTTCTCCACCGATGAACTCATGTCGATGTGCCCGGTGACGTCACAGCCCGACATCTCGTCGGTCGTCATCGAGTACATCCCTGATCAGCGTTGCGTCGAGTCGAAGTCGCTGAAACTGTTCCTGTGGTCGTTCCGCGACCGGGCGGTGTTCGCCGAGGCGCTGGCGGTGCAGATCGCCGACGAGATCTTCGCGTCGGCCGAACCCCACCGGGTCACCGTCACGCTGACCCAGCGGCCACGCGGTGGGATCGAGCTGCAGACCGTGAGCGAGCGCAGTCGCTGACGACTGGGCAGCTGAGCCCCGAGGAAGGAAACCCCAGATGTCGGATGCCGGCGCACCGGCGCTCGGTGGCGGAGGCAAGGGCAACGGCGACCAGCGGGTTGGCTGTCTGCTGGTCCCCCTCGGTGCCACCGAGCAGCACGGCCCCCATCTTCCGCTGACGACCGACACCATCATCGCCACGGCCTGGGCGACCGCCGCCGCGTCACAGGTGGATGGCGCGGCAGTGGCGCCATCGCTCCCCTACGGGTCATCGGGCGAACATCAGGACTTTCCCGGCACACTGTCGATCGGTCGGGACGCTCTGGAGCGGGTGATCATCGAGTTGGTGCGCTCGGCGGCCCACTTCTGTGACCGGGTGGTCCTGGTGTCGGGCCACGGTGGCAATGTTCCCGTCCTCGCCCCGACCGTCACCCGACTCAACGCCGAGGGCCACAAGGTGAGCTGGGTGAGCCCCCGATGGCCGTCGGGAACCGGGGTCGACGCCCATGCCGGGCACACCGAAACCTCCCTGCTCCTTCACCTCCGTCCCGACCTCGTCGGGCCGTTCGACGACGTGTCGGGCAACACCGAACCACTGTCGGTACTCCTGCCGCTCCTTCGAACCGACGGCCTGGCCGCGGTCAGCTCCAGCGGGGTCCTGGGCGACCCCCGAGGCGCAACGGCAGAAGATGGTGCCGCTCTGTTCGAGCATCTGGTCGAGTCGTTGGTCGAGCACCTCTTGTCGGTCCCGTGACGCCCGACACCGCCGGCCCAATTCGATGACCCCGTTGGCTCGTCACTAAGGTGGACGGCGGGCCACCGCCTCGATTCGACACCGGCCCGAAGGAGACAGGTGAGCAATCAACCGGTGTATCCCATGGAGTTGGGGCCGAACACCGTCGAGCAGATGGAGGCGAGGGTCATCGGCCGTCGCCGCGAATGCGAGCTGGTGGTGGCTGCGTTGCTGTCCGGTCGCCACCTGCTCCTGGAGGGGCCGCCCGGCACCGGCAAGTCGACCATGTTGCGGGCCATCGCCGACACCACCGGCATCGAGATGGATTTCGTGGAAGGCAACGCCGAGCTGACCCCGGCACGCCTCATCGGTCATTTCGATCCCGCTCAGGTTCTCGAACAGGGTTACCGCCCTGACATCTGGATCGACGGTCCCTTGGCCCGGGCGCTGAGAGGCGGCCATCTGCTGTATGTGGAGGAGATCAATCGGGTTCCGGAGGAGACGCTCAACCTGCTGGTCACGGTCATGTCCGAACAGGAGCTGACCGTGCCCCGATTGGGCCGCATCAAAGCCGAACCGGGCTTTCGGTTGGTGGCGGCGATGAACCCGTACGACTCCATCGGCACGGCTCGAATCTCCGGCGCCATCTACGATCGGATCTGTCGTCTGGCCGTCGGCTACCAGGACGCCGATCACGAGATCGCCATCACCCGGGCCCAGACCGGGACCGAAGCACCCGAGCGGCTCGTGGAAGGCGCGGTACTCGCCGTACGGGCGCTGAGGGACCACCCCGAGGTGCGGATCGGGCCGTCGGTCCGGGGAGCGATCGATCTGGTCAAGATGGCCGAGAGCCTGAGCGTCATCCGCAGCCGTCCAGCCACCGATCTCGAAGTGGGCCTCGACGCCGCCCTCACCGCCCTCTCCGGGCGGCTCCAGCTCCACGATTCGGCCGCCGTCACGGCGGAGGAAGTGGTCGAGCAGGTCTGGCTCCGGATCATGAGTGCCCCGGAGACCGCCCCGAACGGCGAACCGGGAGACGGAAGCGGAAACGGTGAGGGTGGTGGCGCTCAGGAGGGAAAAGCGAGCAGCCGCAAGGCGGCGATTCGGATCTCGACGACGAGCAGCTAGAGAAGCTCCTCGACCCCGACCAGACGGCGGAAGCCTTGGCCGAGGAGGCCCGGCGTACCACCAGCCGCCGGCAGCTCGAGTACCAGCCTGCGTTCAACCTGCTGTCACCGGACATCGGTCAACTCGATGAGGATGCCTTCGACGAGCTGTGGTCCGAGGATCCGGACGAGGCGCTGGAGATCCTGGCCATGATGAGCCACGCCACCGACCGGACGCTCGCCGCGCTGGCCCGGCGCCTGGCCGGGCGACTACTGATCGACCTGACCACCGCCGGCCCGGCTCGGTCCGGTGGGACCGGTCGCCTCGTCCCCCAACGGGCGGTGCCGGATTCGAGCGACATCGACGTCGACGCCAGCCTCGACGCGATCCATGGCGCCATGGTGGAACGTCGGCGTCCGTCGATCGACGATCTGACGACGAGGACGTGGGCCCGACCGGAAACGGCGATCTGCCTCGTCGTCGACCGGTCCGGCTCGATGGACGGGGCTCGGCTCGCGACCGCCGCTCTGGCTGCCGCGGCCTGTACATGGCGGGCTCCGGGTGAACTCGCCGTGCTCGCGTTCGGTGATCGGGTCCTCACCCTCAAGGATCTCCATCAGGATCAGCCGCCCGAGTCGATCGTGACGTCGGTGCTGCGCCTGCGAGGGCACGGGACCACCGATATCGACCTGGCTCTGAAGGCGGCCCGGCGGCAACTGCTCGCTTCGAGCGCCCGCCGCCGGGTTGTGGTGTTGCTTTCCGATGGTGAGACGACAACCGGGGACGACCCGATTTCGGCGGCCAGATCGATCGAGGAACTCGCGATCGTCGCCCCGGCCGACGAACCCGAGCATGCCCTCCGCCTCGGACGCGAGGCAGGCGCCGGGGTGGAGCTGGTCAGTGGACCACTCGATGTGGTGTCGGCCCTCAACGCCGTGTTGAATCACCGGCGATGAGCCGACGAGTCCGACAATCCTCGTTTCTGTTGCGCCCGGTGCCCGGCCTGTCGATCGATTGCGGCGGTCGACGCCTCATCGGTGGCTCGCCACACCGGATCCTGACCCTCTCGCCGACGGGTGCGGAGCTGGTCGCCCGGTGGTTCGACGGGGAGCCGGTTGGTCCCGAGCCGGCCCATCGAGCGCTGGCCCGCCGCCTCGTCGAAGCCGATATCGCCGCGGCGACGAGCAACGAGCCGACGTCTGGGTTGAACCTGGTCGTCGTCGTTCCGGTCAAGGACGATCCGGACGGCCTGGCCACGACGTTGGCCGCCCTCGGAACCGGCGGGACAAACCGCACCGCCGACCGGTTGAGCAACGATCTGGTCCGGCGAATCGTGATTGTCGACGACGGTTCGCAACCCGCCGTCGATCCGGCGATCGGTTTCGACGTCGGTGTGCCCGTGACGGTACTTCGCCGGTCGGCTCCCGCCGGTCCCGGCAACGCCCGCAACCTCGGAATTCGCCACGGTGACGAGGCGGCGACCGTGTTCATCGACGCCGGTGTCATCATCACCGCTGAACAGCTGCAGCTGCTGGCCGCCGAACTGACGGTTGATGACACGGTTGCCGTCGCCCCGCGCGTCCGCTCCGAGGACCGCCCGACCCGCTTGGCCCGCTACGAACGGACCTGGTCGCCGCTGGACCTCGGACCGGAACCGGGCCTGGTCGGCCCCGGCCGGCGAATCTCCTACGTTCCGTCGACCTGTCTAGCCGTGCGCACGTCTGAGCTGATCGCGTCGGGAGGATTCGACCCGGATCTGCGCTTCGGTGAGGACGTCGATCTCGTCTGGAGGCTCGGATCCCGGGGCTGGGTTCGCTACGTCCCCAGTATCGAGGTCACCCACCCGCCCCGATCGACGGTGGGCGGCTTCGTCCGGCAGCGGTACCGCTATGGCACCGCGGCCGGTCCGTTGGCCCGGCGACACGGTTGGGCTGTCGCCCCGGCCCGGCTCGACAGCCGTTCAGCCGTGACATGGGCCGCACTCCTCACCGGCTGTCACCTGCCGGCGGCTCTGGTCGTCCTGTCGTCGACGGCTGTCTATGTGGCAACGTTGCTTCGCCGCGGGGTTCCGGCTCGACGAGCCGCCCGGATGGTCACCGCCGGTTGGATCGGAACATGTCGCGGTCTTGCGCTGTCGATGGCCCGCACCTGGTGGCCGCTCGCGGTGGTCGCCGCGACTCGGTCCCGGTTCCGGCTGGCACCGTCGCTCCTCGTCTTGGGATGGCTACGTCGGTTGCGGCGGCGACCGCCGCAGTCAGGTACGAACCGAGCCCGACGCACCGTCATCGACACCTGCACCGACCTCACCTTCGGCATCGTCGACGACTCCGCCTACGCTCTGGGCGTGTGGCGAGGATCGGTCGGCGCGCGAACAGTTCAACCGCTCGTGCCCCACATCCCGATCGGCCGAACTGCTACTGGGCGATGAACAGGTCGAGCAGTTGCCCGTTGTTGAGCACCACGGCACCCCGGTCACGAGCCGAAGCCGCCAGCGCGGCATCGTCGGTGACCAGGGCGATCGGCCACTGGTCCGGGTAGGCGCTCACCAGCTCATCGAGGGCTGCAGCCGGTTCGGTCGGCGGTGTGCTGAGACGGATCCGTACGGCGCGGGAGATCGGCAGCGAGTCGTCGTCGCCGATTCGGCCGTCGAAGACAACGTCGGGGGCGGCTCCACTGCTCGCCGAGAGATCGGCCAGATAGGTCACCAGCGCATCACGCTGCTGGGCCACGGGGAGGCTGGGCCAACCGAGTTTGGCCACGGAGTCGCCGTCGACCAACAACACGACGTCGGGCGACGACACGACGTGTTGGGCCACGGCGATTTCGTCGTCGACGATCTCAGGCGGAATCTCGATCTGGCGCCGGCTCGACACGCCGTATTCGGCTGCGCCCTCACCCAATCCGTCGTCGAAGGCCGACGGCGGTGCGGCCGCATCGCCACCGAACACGCTCGGGGGTTGACCGAGGTTGTCGGCGAAGGCGGGCGGCGGCTCGACGAAACCGGGGGGCTCCGAGATCGGGGCATCAACCGGTTCGTCGAAACCCGACACCGTCCGGGAGATCAGCTCGCTGATCTCGTCGAGCTCATCAGGCTCGCTGTCGCCACCAACGGCCTTCCAATCATTGTTGAACGGGCCGGCCTCCTCACGGCGGCGGTCCTCCATGTCGACCACATCGCTGACCGGCGTGAAAGCCGGCATCGTGTCCGGAGCGGCCGCCACCGGTTCCTCGACCGGTTCGGCACCCGGCGACACGGCATCACCCTCCGAGTCCGGCGGCAGGTCGAAGGCGGGCGGCAGGCTGTCGCCGACCGGCGCAAGATCGTCGGCGACGTGTGAGTCGGAGCCGAGAATCGAGGGCACCTCGTCGTCGAACACGGTGGGGGGTACCTCACCGACTCCCGCCATCGCCGCGACGGCTTCCTCGGTGACCTCGGCCTCGACCTCATCGGCCACCTGCTCCCCGCTCGGTGACTCCGCCGGTGCCTCGACCTCGACCGACGACTCCACCTCCGGTTGGGGCTCGAGGGCATCGGGCGTGTCGGACGCAACCTCGTCGACGGTTGGCGTCTCGATGGCATCCTGGTCGGGTTCGGATGCCTCCGGTTCGGCCTCCGCCTCGACCGAGACCTGAGCGACCTCATCGGGCTCCTCCCCGGCATCATCGGTCTCCGACACGGGCTCGGCCTCGGTGTCGACCCCGACGTGGGGTTCCGGTTCAGGTTGGGATTCCGGTTCGGCGGCCGATGTCGCCGGCTCTTCGACGAAGGACGTGAACGACGCCTTCTCGGCCGCCGCGGCCTCGGCTCGATCCGCTCGCGATTCGGCGGCTGCGGCGCGAGCCGCCGCCTCTACCTCACTCTTGCGGGCTTCCTCCGCCGCTTCGGTGGCCTCGGTCACCGAAGACTCGGCAACTTGGAGATTGAACCGCAGCTTGGCGTTCTCCCTGTTCAACTCATCGATATCGGATCGGACCCGGCCGAGTTCGCTCTGAGCTTCCGAGATCTGATTCTCGAGTGCCGTCTTCGACGATTCAAGAGCGGCCACCTGTTCGGTGAGTTCGGAAACGGCGGCGACCCGCTTGTTCGACTCGTCGTCCCGCTGGGCTTCGGTCCGCTCGACGCTGGCAAGCAGATCGTCCCGCTCGGTGCTCAACTTGTCGATGTCGACCCGCTCGGCCTCGAGCTGTTCCAACTTCTCGTCGAGCTCGATCCGTTCGGCGGTGAGACGATCGCGTTCAGCGGTCAGCTCCTCGATCGCCGACTGGTTGTTGGCGGCGATGTCGTCGAGTTCGAGCAGCCGGTTGGCCAACTCCTCCCGCTGACGGCGTTCTGCCTGCAGCTCGACTTCGAGCGGGCCGAGCTTGTTCTCGAGCGCATCGATCTTCTCGAGCAGTTGATCCCGAGCCGCTGCGACGGCTGTCATCTCGCCCCTCAGCTCGCCACGCTCCGCCATCAGGTCGTCGCGGGCGGTCATCAGGTCGTCGCGTTCCTTGCCGAGCGCGCTGATTCGATTCTCGTAGCTGCGATCGGCCTGCTCGATGTCGTTCATTCGAGCGAGCAGTACGTCGCGCTCGACCCGCAACTCGTTGAGCGCCTTCCGGTCGGCGTCGTTGCGGTGGCGGATCTCCGCGTGCTCGTCGAGCACATCCGACAGGCTTGCCTGCAGCTCGGTCAGCTGGCTTTGCAGGCTATCTCGTTCGGCTCGAAGCGTACCGACCTCGGCCGCCAGCCGCTCGGCGTCGTCTTTGAGGGCGCTGTGCTGGGTTCGCGTCGTTTCCAGCGCCAGTTCGACATCGGCCAACCGGGAGGTCAGCTCGATTTTTTCGGATTTGAGCGACTCGGCGGTGCTAGTGGTCGTCTGGAGCTGCTCCTCGTAGGTCTCCACCTGTGAGATCATCCGAGCCAGCTCACGGCTCGTGGCCTCCAGCTCCTGGGTCAGCGAACGGTTTGCCGCGGTCAACTCGCCGACATCGACGCCGCCGGTCTTCTCGTCGACCTCCGCCAACCTGGTCTGCAGGTTGTCGCGTTCGGCCTTCATGGCCATGCGATCCTCGCGGATTTGATTCCGCTCCGCCGTCATGGTCTCGAGCTGGGATTGCACGACGTTGCGTTCCCGCACCGCCTCTTCGAGATCGCCCTCGATCCGCTTCAGCCGATCCTCGATCGATATGAGCTGGGCCTGCAACTCCGAAGCCCGGGTTTCGACCTGGGCCCGATCCTCCCGAGCCGTGGCGAGCTCCCGCTCCACCTCGACCTGGCGCTTGAGCGCCTCGGACTGCTGGCGACGGGCCTCCTCGCGTTCGTTGCGGACGGCAACGAGATCCTGAGTGGCCCGAGCCAACTCGTCGCGGGCGTACTCGAGCTCCGACGACATGGTCGCCAACTCGTCCTCGAGAAGAGATGCGTCCGGCGTATCGGGCGTATCGCTTGTGGATCCGGACATAACCAACTCCCGCTCCCCGGCCAGCCGGTCCACCAAACCCCGGAGGCTCGTAAGCTCGCTTTCGATCGCATCGGCCTCAGGGTCGAGATCCGACACCATGGCCATGGCGTAGCCGTCGCTCGCGTCGTTCGATCCATGACCGACGCCGTTGACACCGGCGTCGACCGGCTCGAGAATCGAGGCCGGCTCATCGACAGTCGACGGGTAGGTGGGTGACAGACTCTCGACCTCTTCGAGCTGAGCCTCGAGATGAGCCGTGAGCCGCTCGGCCGCCAGATCATCGTCGATGGGAACCTCGACCAGCGGTGCATCCGGATCGAAATCTAGGGATCCGTCGTCGGAGCGGGCGGCCAACTCCTCGAACTCGGGGGCCCAGCCAATGGGTCGATGGAGCCACAGATAACCGGCTCGGCCGACCTCATCCTCGGTGGCCCGGGCGGCGACCCTCGACCGAAAGTCGGGGTCGTCCTCGATCGCCTGCCGGGCGACCGTGATCGCCCGCCGGGGAAGCCGGGCAAGGTAGAGAAAGCTGCGCATGTCGCCAGGCGGTTCGACCGCCGGATCGGCCTCCGCGTCCTCGCGGGCCACGGCAAAAGCCAGTTCACATGCCCGTTGGAGAAGGGCCTCGGATCCCATAGCTTACCTTTCCTCGCTTATCTCGTCCGCCTCGTATGTCACGGCAGACGACAAGCAGGGTCCAGCCAAATCCCCACTGCCGTTGCTACCGGCGCCCCGGGGCACCGATGTTTGCCAAATTAGATTGACGCAATTCTTGTCGGTAGGCAATATCTGGTTCCTCACAACGTTGTTACCAATGCGTCGTTCCATGGATTGGGCGACCGACCGGACCTAGCAACAGCGTGGTCAATTTCGCCCACGGCCAGTCTAGGTGTGATCCGGTCGAACTTTCACCCGAATCCTGCCGACGATGTCTCAATCGGCAGCACCACCGCTCTCGAAAGCCCGAAGCCGGTCCAACTTCTCCTTCGCCGCCCCCGAATCGATCGCCTCGTTGGCCAGGCTGACCCCTTCTTCGAGGTCGTCGGCCAAGCCGGCCACCACGAGACCCGCCCCGGCGTTGATGACGACGAGGTCACGGTGAGGCCCGGCCTCACCGTCGATCATCCGCTCGAAGATCGCCACGTTGTCCTCCGGTGTTCCACCGGCGACGTGTGACAGCTCGACCCGGTCGACACCAACCTCGTCGAGGTCCACGGTCAGGCGCTCGATACCGGCCGGTGACACGTCGAAGATGATCGACGGGCCAGATGTCGACACCTCGTCGAGACCACCGGCGCCGGTGACGACCCATGCCCGGTGGGACCCGAGCTCGGCCAGCACGGCGGCGACGGCGGCCGCCTTCTCCTCGGTGGCGACACCGACCAACTGCCGCTTGATGCGGCCAGGATGAGCCAGCGGGCCGAGGGTGTTGAAGACCGTGGGAATACCGAGTTCGGCCCTGACCGGGCCGGCGAACCGCATAGCCGGGTGGAAACTGCGGGCGTAAGCGAAGCCGACACCCAGCTCCGCGACACAGCGCTCGAGTTCCGACGGTGAGATGGTGATGTCGATACCCAGGGCCTCGAGGAAATCGAAGGACCCGGAGGTCGACGACGCCCGCCGGTTGCCGTGTTTACAGACGATCGCACCGGCCGCCCCGGCCACGATGCAGGCCATCGTCGAGGCGTTGACCGCATGGGTGCGACGATGAGGTGAGCCGCCGGTGCCCACGATGTCGAGGGCGTTCTCGGGAACCGAGAGCGGCTCGGAGGCGGCCAGCATCGATTCCACGAAGCCGGTCATCTCGTCGGTCGATTCGCCCTTGACCGCAAGCCCCATGAGGAGCCCGCCGATCTGGGCGCTGGTGGCATTGCCGCTGAGGATCTCGCTCATCACCGCGTGGGCTTGGTTGCGGTCGAGGTCGGCGCCGGAGCAGATCCGGCCGAGAATCGCCGGCCAGCCGCCCGCCTCGTCGAACGCCGATGCTCCTGTCATGCCGATATCTCGTTCATCGCGACACCTCGCTCCTATCTGAGGCTTCAACCCTAGGATTTCAGCTCGCATTCTGCTCGCCATGTGCCGGGTTTGCGATACCGTTGTGATCGTCGGGTGAGCCCATCGGGTGACCGCGGCCGACAGCACTGTTCATGACATTTGTTCACGGCAGCGCACGGCGGCTGAGGAAGGTCGGGGCTCCACAGGACAGGATGCTGGCTAACGGCCAGTCGGGGTGACCCGCAGGAAAGTGCCACAGAAAACAGACCGCCGGCCCTCGGGCCGGTAAGGGTGAAACGGTGCGGTAAGAGCGCACCAGCGGTCGGGGTGACCCGATCGGCTCGGTAAACCCCATCCGGAGCAAGGTCAAACGAGGCGGCGGGCGGTCCGTCCGGCGCCGGCAACGGCGCCACGCCTCAGGTGGACCGCAGAGATGGATGGTCACCGAACGGAGGTCGGCAACGACCCCGGGAACAGAACCCCGCCTACAGATGGACTCACCCGACACGGGCCTCTGGAGAAACTCGATGCCAACCCCTTCCCCGGATCAGTGGGAGTTCATGGGCTCGGCCCCGGCAAGGATCTGCTGCTCGAGATGAAGCACCACATCGGTGACCTCGAGACCGGCCTCGGCCAATATCCGGCGGAGGCGGGCACAGTGGCGCATGGCCTCCACACGGCGACCGTCGCGCAGTAGCGCCGTGATCAGCAGGTGCCACAGCCGCTCGCGGTAGGGGTACTCCTCCACGAGGCTCTCGAGCTCGGCAACCACCAGGTCGTGCCGGCCCAGCTCGAGCTCGGCTTCGAGTGACAGCTCCATCGTCGCCATTCGCAACTCCTCCAGGCGCATGGCCTCCAGGCGGAAGGAGTCCTCGTCGCAGAGCTCCCCGTAGGGCGGTCCCCGCCACAGATCGAGGGCCTGACGGCACAACGCGAGGCACTCCACCGGGTCCGAACGGCGCTCGATTGCGTTGAGCAACAGTCTCTCGAACTGAAGTGCGTCGACGTCATCGGGAGCGACGACGAGTGTGTACGACCCGTTGTCGCTCACGACGGCCTCGGTCCCGAGGACTTGACGCAACCGCGACACGTACGACTGGAGCGAGCTGTCCGCCGACGGGGGCGGGTTGTCGCCCCAGATGACCTGCTCCAGCCGGTCAACGGACACGGCGTGGCAGGCCGACATCACCAGCATCCCGAACAGGGCCCGCAGGTTCCGGCCGCCAATCGACACGACCCCGTCGAGGGTCAGCAGATCGATGGGTCCCAAGACCCGGATGCGACCATTGCGAAACATCGCTGACTCCAATCGCTCGACCCGACGATATCACTTTCGCAGAACGGCACCAGAGGCGAACGTCCCGCCACCTCAGGCAGGTGCCAAGCCTCTCGCAAGGCGGCGTGGAGCGCGCTGCAAGCGAGGCGTAATCGCCGCGTGTGCGGCCATCCGATACGACGCAGGCCCCCTATGAGGTCGTCGGTGCATGCTGATATCGAACAAGAAAGACAAGAGAGAGAGAGGAGGCGAAAATGACCGACCTGCTTGAACGGACACCAGTCCAAGACGTACGGCTCGACGAGCGGAAGCCGGAGCCGATGGTTGAGCCGCCGCCTCGTGAGGAGCGAGGCATCGAAAGGCCAACCGCAAAGCGCCCGGTGCGCTGGATTCGCTGGATGATCGGAGCGCTCGTACTACTCGTCGGCGCAACGGTGCTGACCTTTGCGCTCCGTGATGACGGAACGACGGTGGTGCTTGACGCCGACGGATCCTTCCAGGTCAACGAGACTCAGCGAATGGAAGGGTTTGTCCCCGACGTCATCACCCTCGACGGTTCCTTTCAGATCAATGAGGACCAGCGGATGAAAGCGTTTGCTCCCAGCACCGACGTCACCGTCCTGGACGGCTCGTTCCAGGCCAACGAGACTCGTCGGATGCAGAACCTGAACCCGGGTTTCTGAGCCCGTCCGCCTTGCATGAACGCATCACCGGGAGTTCCTCGCGGTGGTGCGTTCAAACGTTGGCCGGCTCAGGCCGGCAGCTCGGCCAGATGCGCTGTGTCGTTGAAGAGATGGAGCGACGGACCGGCGACGCCGGATCCGATGCGGGTGATCGACGCCTGGGCCACGAAACAGCGCCAGGAGATGGCGATCGACGCACCGAGTGCCCAGGCCACCGCCGCCTTGATCGGCGAAACATGGGTCACCACGGCGACGTCGTCGACGACCGCCCGGGGCCACAGCTCATCCAAGCAGCGACCGACCCGATTCCTCAACTCCTCCAGGGTCTCGCCCTCCGGCGGGCGGAAGTCGGTGTCGGCCTGCCAGTCCCGCCACAGTTCGTTCGGCACCTCCCGCAGCGGTGTCAGATCGAGGGTGCCGTAGTCGATCTCGATCAGGCGATCGTCGACGACGAACTCGTCGACCTGACCGTGCTCGGCGATCAGCTCGGCCGTCTCCCGGCAGCGCGCCAGCGGGCTGGTGACCACGATCGAAC
>JAOTVU010000242.1 GCA_029863385.1 Acidimicrobiia bacterium | reverse complement strand
AACACGCGGGTAACGCCCGGCCGATGGCGGCGGCCTGCCGTCGCCCCACGTCGTCGAGCATCGGGTCGGCCCGTCCGAGGAGCAGGCCTGACGCATTTGCCTCTGTGCGGCCGTGCCGAACGACGTGGAGGGTCACCGCAACACCGCCCGGTTCAGGTGCCCCGATCGGGCCAGCAGTCGGCGATTCCCCGCCTCAGCGAGTCCGTATCGGCGGAAGCCCACGAACGCGGCGGCCACTCCCATCAACTCCAACACCAACCTGAATGCCACGCCGCGGGCCTCCGGCAGCGACTCGCCGGCCAGCGAGGCGCCGAAGACCGGCCACCAGAAGAGTGGGGCACGGTCCCACGAGCCGTCGAGCACGAGGTGGAGGAACATTCCGATCGGGATGCCGAGCAGGCGCCGCCGAAGCAGTCGGCGCCCGGCGGTCGACGCCATGACGACCGCCATCACCACAACCGGCGCAACGAGCGCGTGAAGCGGCGTCGGCCGACCGATCACGACGTCGAGTAAAGGCAGAATCGATCCGACCGCAACCAACCGGTAGTCGACCAGTGGGCTACGAAACACCTCGGCCACGACGACGACCGAGACAACCGCGAACCAGATCAGCACGACGCACAGCCTACGGGTCGGTGGACGGCTCCCTCACCGGACCAGCAGCCGGCCGCATTCCTCACAGTTCACGACGGCGCCTTCGGCCATCTTGCCCATCTGATCCAGGGCGACGGCGGAGAGCCGGATGTGGCAACCGTCGCAGGCACCGTTGACCAGGCGGGCGACGGCGACGCCGTCGAACTGGTCCTTCCGTGACTCGTAGCTTGCCAGCAGTGTGGGATCAGAGCCGGCAACGGCCTCGACCCGCCGGCCCTGGAGGTCGACGACTTCGGCCTCGATCTCGGCCAGCGCGGCGTCGAGTTCGGATTGGATGGCCGCCCGCCGTTCGTCCAGCTCTCGACGGCGGTCACCGGCCGAGGCGCGCTCACCCTCGACACCCTCAAGGGTCTCCATCAACTCGAGTTCCTGATCCTCGAGCTCGGTCTGCTTGGTCAGCAGCATGGTCGCCTCGTCCTGCAGGGCCAGCAGTTCCTTCGACGCCGTGACCTTTCCGCCGTAGAGTTTGCCGTCGATGGCCGTCCGCTTGTCGGCCATGATCGCTGCTTCGTCCTCGAGGCGCTTGCGCTGTCGCTCCAGGTCATGATGGCGTTCGGCGATCTCGGCCAGCGTCTCGTCGACCTCGGCGATTTCGGCGTCGACCGCGGCCAGCTGTTCGCGGGTCGGGTGCGACCTGTGCCGGTGATCGAGTTGCCGGAGATTGAGATCGAGCGCCTGAATGGCGAGGATCTGCTCGTATGCCGGTGAGGCCATGGCGTATCGTCCCCTTGGAGGCGCCGGAACGGGTCGGTCGATCAACAAGACTATCAGCGGCCCCAGTTCACGCACCGGCCCGACGGGGCGTCGATCGTCGGTCTGCTCCGCTAACCGTTGTCGCCACCGCCACGACCGTTGCCGCCACCGTTCCCGTTGCCGCCACCGTTGCCATCGCCACCGCCGTTGCCGTTGTCGGTTGGCGGTGGCTGGGTGGTCGGCGGCTGGGTGGTGGTGGTGACCGGCTGCCAGCAGTCGATGTTGCCGTCGCCGTCGGTGTCACGGCGTTCGGTGGCACCGGTTCGCCCTTCGAAACTGGCGCCGGCGCAGTAGTCGAGCTCGCCCTTGACACGGAGGTACCGGCCGCCGCTGTAGGGTTCCGGTGCGGCGAACGGGATCGGCTCGAGGTTCTCGTGGAGCACATTCATGTAGTCGCCCCAGATTGCAGCCGGAACCTCGCCACCAAACACGGTGCCGTAACCGGGCAGGACGATCGGCGTCTCGGAGTCCTCCGGCTTCCCGAGCCAAACGGCGGTCGTGTAGTACTCGGTGTAGCCGACGAACCAGGCGTCGACGAAGTCGTTGGTCGTGCCCGTCTTGCCGGCGGCGTAGTGGCCGTTGTCGAGGCGGGCGTTGCGGCCGGTTCCGCTCTGGACGTTGCTCTCGAGGATCTCGGTGATCATCCGGGCGCTCTGCTGGGAGATGGCGCGGGTCCAGTCGGGGCGATGCTCGTAGATCACGTTGCCGTCGCGGTCCTCGATCCGCTCGATGTACCAGGGCTTGTTCAGCCGACCGTCGTTGTCGATAGCGGCGTAGGCGGCCGCCATGGCCATCGGATGGACAAGCTCGGTGCCGAGCGGCAGCGACATGTAGGATCCCGCGTCCTCGGCCAGGGTCGTAATGCCGAGCCGCTCCGCGGCCTGGACCACCTTGTCGTTGCCGACGACCTGACCCAGGCGTACGAAGGCGCAGTTGTTCGATGCCCGGGTTATTGCGGCCAGACTCTGGCGGGGATGGAACCGCCCGCCGACCGTGTAGACGCCGTTCTTGGCCGACGCGTTCTTGAACGAGCATGGTCCGTCGGCCCGGATGACGTCGCTCGGGGTGTAGCCGGCCTCGAACGCGGCGGCCAGCACATAGGTCTTCATCGACGAACCGGGCTGGCGACCGTCACCATCGGTGGTGATGTTGAAGTTGTCCTTCTCGAACTCGGGGCCTCCGACCATGGCCCGTACCGCCCCGGTTTTTGAATCGACCGTGGCGATGGCGGCGGTGAACTCCCCGGTGATGTCGAGGTAGTCGTCGCGGGTGGCCACAGCGGCGGCCTGTGCCGCGGGGTCGAAGGTCGTGTAGATCTTGAGTCCGCCCCGGTAGATGGTGTTGAAGCGACTTGTCTGATCCCCGCCGAGGATTGTCGGATCCTTCACCAGAAGCTGCTGGAGGGCCTCCTCGACGAAGTAGTCGGTCGGCTTGGTGTCGAAAGGTTGCTCCCGCTCGTCGGGTATCGGGGCGTACTCGTAGGTGGCGGCCTCCTCGGGGGTTATGTGCTCGGTTTCGACGAGCCGTTGGAGGGCCACACTGCGTCGGGCCTTGGCCACATTGGGGAAGTTGGTGGGATCGTACTGGGTCGGATTGCGGATGATGCCGGCCAGCAGTGCGGCCTCGGCCCAACCCAGTTCGGAGGCATCCTCGTAGCCCCAGTAGGTTTCAGCGGCCGCCTGCACCCCGTAGGCACCCGACCCGAAATAGACGGTGTTGAGGTATCGCTCGAGGATCTCGTCCTTGGTCATCTGCCGTTCGAGCCGGAGGGCGTAGAACGCTTCGGTGCTCTTTCGGGACAGGTTCTGTTCAGTGGACAGCAGCGAGAGCTTCACCAGCTGCTGGGTGATCGTGGAGCCTCCCTGAGAGATGCCGCCTGCGTTGATGTTCTCGACCAGGGCCCGGAACGTGCCTCGAAGATTGACGCCGTCGTGCTGATAGAAATCGGCGTCCTCGATGGTGAGGATGGCGTCGATGACCTCCTGGGGGATGTCCTCGAGGTCGACCTCCTGACGGTTCTCGGTCTCGGTCAGGTAGGTGAGGAAGGTACCGTCGGAGGCGTACATCGACGAGCGTTCGGCCAGCGATTCGAGCTCGAGATCGGCGGCGGTGCCCTGGTGGGAGGTGGCGAAGGTCGCAACGTGGGGCGCGGACGCAACGACGGCGGTGGCCGCCACCGCGGCGACTGCGATCATGACAATACCAAGCGACGCGAGCCGCTTCACCACACGCAGGAGAAGCACCGTCATATGGTACAGGCACTCCCGTCTCCATCCGGGTCACCGGGCGGGAACCTTGCCTCATCGCCGAGACGTTTGGGCAGGAGTGGACCCGTCGGGCCGAGGCCGCTAGGCCCCCGGCCGAGGAAATGTGCCGGTCGAGGCAGCAAGGAAGACGGCTTCGGCCACGCCGGTGTAGTCGCCGACAGGCCGGATGGAGACGCCGAGTCGGGGTGCTCCGTCGTGGTCACTCACGATGACGACCGAGATTGTCTGGCCGTCCACGTCCGAAGAGCCCGCAAACCGGATCCGGCACTGGGGATGGCAGGCGTTGGCGGCGGCCCGGGCGACTGCGGTCTCGATGTCGGGACCCCGGCCGGTGGCGGTCACCGAGGCGAGACCGGATGTCCGACCCGTCGCCCCGGCCGGGTCCTGGACGGTGACCTCGGCGGTGATCGCGTTGGTCGGATCGTCGCCTGCCAGATCGGCCGACAGGGAAACGTTCGAAGCCACGGTGGCCCTGACCTCGGTCGGCTGGCCACCCTCGGGAACCGGTGGTGACACGGCCGTGACGACCGAGGCCATCGAGCGTGCAAGCGCATCCGATTCGACGTCGTCGAACGGCGTGAGGCGGACGAGTGCCGCCGCCACCGATACCGTCTGATCCTCGATACGACAAAACCAGGCCCAGTGCGAGTCAACCCGTTCCTGGCGGTAGGCCAGGGGACGATCGCTGGTGCCACAACGTCGACAGTGGTGTTGTTCGGCAGTCAGCATCTCCCACAGATGACCGTAGACGGCGAACAACGCCGGCGACGACGGACTCCAGCTCGGTGGAAGGCGCAGCGCAAGGGCCGGCGAGGGATTCGTTTCCGGGCCGTCGTCGATGGCGTCGTCACGAGCGGCCGAGCGGTAGCGATAGTGGCCCGAGGGCGTCGAGTGTGGCCGCTCGCGGCTTGCCATGACCACGCCGTGCGCGCCGAACGCCTCGGCGATCGCGGCCAGTGCTGTCTCCACCACAAAGGCCCGAACCGAGGCAACCTTTGTCGAGAACTGCTGTCCGAGAAGTTGGTTGAGTCCGGCGCCGCCGTTGTCCGAAGCGGCTCGACCAGGGGCCGAATCCACCTCGAGGATTCCGGCCAGCCCTCGGCCCAGTCCGCCCAGTTGGCGGCGGGTCACCGGACCGGACGAAGCCGACTCCCGACCCTCAGAACCCGATCCGGTCACGGAACTCAGGTTCGGCACGAAGGTCGTCAGGTCGGTTTCGGACTCTCGAGTTCCGGCCTGGGAACCCGGTGTCGCATCGTAGGGGGCGGCGGATCGGGGAATCTGTTCAGACTACACCATCACACCTTATTGCATAGCTTCTATTGAGATTAATTGACCAGTAAGCAGGACATCTATTTGTGTTTAAACAGCTCTCTACTTCTTGTTCATTGCAGCTGC
>JAOTVU010000022.1 GCA_029863385.1 Acidimicrobiia bacterium | reverse complement strand
GTCGCGAGAAAAAAAAACCCGCCTATGGATTTCGTGGCTCGAGTTCGGCCGCCTGGGCGGTCAGGGCCGGCGGAGCGCCATCGATGGCGGCCAGACATCCCCGGTCTTAGGCAGCACGGTGTACTCCAACGACTCGGCCGGTTCGGCCCGTTTCGAGCACGCTGAGGAGCGCGACAGGCCGAACTTGCCAAGCACCGGGACGGCCGCCGGCCGACCTCTTACTTCTGCGTCGACAGCGCTCGTCTGAGAATGACCAAGCCGATCACGACCAAGACCACCGCTCCTACGATTTCACCGCCGATGTCGACCAGCGCGCCGACGGCGACGGCGACGAAGATCGCCGTCCAGATCCAATCCCAGGTAGAGGGGTTGGGTGCGGTCGGCGTGACTGCTCGGTACAGGTTCAGAGCCAGCGACAACCCTCCAACTCCCACAAAGATCCAGGGCCACCACTCCGACGTCTCGCCGATCTCAGGGACAATGTCGAGGGCCACGCCTCCGAGTACCAGGCCCAGCCAGACCAGGACTCCGCCCCACCAAATCGACTCGAAACGCTTCCGCTCGTCTTGCTCGGACTGCTGTTCCGGGCTTTTCAGTAGTTCGTTCATGCGTTCACCTCCTCACACTGCGATCGTTTCATCAACGGCGGTGAGGGCTCCAGAGTCCAAAGGCCTGAACTCGCACGGGGTGCCGACGACGACTGGGACCGGCCGGTGGAGCAGGACCGGATGGTGCGGGCCGATTCGACAGACGAGCTTGTCGACTGTCTCCCGCCCCCGCTCAACACCCTCGCCCGGATGAGCCTTCGGCAGTCTGGGCGGTCAGGGTTTGATCGATCCAGTCATCCACTCGTCTCCAGTGGTCGAGCAGCCACTGGGCCCGGCCGGCTCGGTCGGGTGGCAGGTCGGCCAGGGAAACCGCCCAGCCATGGGCGACGACCGTCCGGTTGAGTGGCATCAGGCGCCAGAGCGCACCGAAGCTGTGAATATCGTCCAACCCGGCGTGACCGAGGAAGACAACCGTTGCCTGGGGAGCACCTTCGATGGCGGCCATGACGCCCCCGGTCTTGGGTAGCAGGGTGTATTTCAAGGACTCGGCCAGTTCGGCTCGGTGCTCACGGCCACGTGAGCGCTCGAGATTGATTCGTCGTTCCCGCCGCCCAGGCGTGAAGTTGCCTCCCTCGGGACAGAGGATCAATGTTTCGCCGTCGCCCATGCCAGCGGTGAGCTGCCTGATGTGGTCGAGTTCGACGGCGGTTTCGGCGGGATTCTGGTTGACGTAGTGGAACCCGAGGCGCTCACCGGCGATGTCGAGAAACGGGTCCCACTGGAGTTTGGCCGCCCCGACGGCATGACAGCGGCGATCCATGTCGCGGAACACGATCTTCATGAGTCGAAGCGAGTCTCCCGGGCCGGCATGTCGGGCGAAGAGGAGCTGAGCACCATCGGGGAGGGTGTCGAAGGTGAGCGCGACCTCGAAGTCGAGGAAGAAGTTGATGGCCCGGGTCACCAACTCCATGTATTGGCCGGCCAGGAGATTGTTGGCTTTGACCCAGAACGGCCGATCCATGAACAGGCCGAAACCGCTCCCCACCCACACCGTGAAGAGGGCAAAGAGGCCGAAGACCTCGGCCACACAGAAGGCCAGTGCGATACCGACCAGTCGACTCAGGCGCATCCGCTTGCGGTCGAGTAGGAGGTCGAGGATGGCGGCCACGAGATGGATGAGCGGGGAGGCCACGGCGAGAATCAAGGCGACCACGAACACAACAGGGGTGATGACAAGACGTCGGATCCAACGCGGGGGTACCTGTTCCATAGCCGACGAGCACATCCATTCGGGCTGACCGGATCGCTCCCGATTGTATGCTCCCCCGCTGGGTCAGGTCCACGGGCCCCACCGCAAAGGGGCGCGTCGCTCGGCTCCGCTCGATCTTCGACCGGCATCCGAGAGCCGGGGCAACAGGCCGACGGTAGGCTGAAACCATGCCCCAGCGTGAACGCAAGACGGCGTGGGTTCTCGGCGGGGGAGGGCTCAGGGGCGCCACCGAAGTGGGCATGGCCAAGGCTCTGGTCGCCCGGGGCGTGAGCCCCGACCTGATCGTGGGAACATCGATCGGCGCCCTCAACGGCGTGGTCCTGGCCTCGGCCCCGGTCGAGGAGTCGGTTGAGCGCCTGACCAGGATGTGGGAACAGATGGAGGCCTCCTCGCTGTTCGGCGAATCGCTGTTCAGGCGCATCCGCCAACTGTTCGACCACTGGACACACTTCCACACCAACGAACCTCTGAAGAACCTGATCGAGCACTGGGTCCCGTACTCCAAGCTCGAAGAGGCGCACATCGAAGCCCAGACCTGTGCCGCCTGCATCGAAACCTCGAGCGAGCACTGGTTCACCAGAGGTTCGGTCGTCGACGCCGTGCTGGCCTCGTGCGCCCTGCCTGGGGTACTGCCCCCGGTCGAGGTCGAGGGCAGACACTACATCGACGGCGGTGTGGTCAACTCGATCCCCGTCTCCCGCGCCATCGAACTCGGTGCGACCGACATCTACGTTCTGCACGTCGGCAACATCGACGACCCGTTGGCGGTGCCCCGCCACCCCTGGGACGTGGCCATGGTTTCGTTCGAGATCGCCCGCCGGCACCGCTTCAACAGCGAACTCGAAGCAGCCGGTGAGGACGTGGACGTGCAGGTGCACGTGCTCCCGACCGGGAAGCCTCCGGGACGCTACAACGACCCGGCCAAACTCCGCTACAACCACGACAAGGCCATCCTGGCCCACATCGACGCGGCGGAGAAGGCCACGCTGGAGTTTCTCGCGTAGCCACCTCCGAACAATCACACACGCAGCTCACCATGCTGTCTGCAGCCAGATCTCCGGGGTTGGTTCGTCGAATTGGGCGTTGATCTCGCTCATCAGCTGGGCCATCTGCCGGATGTGGTCGGCGGCGGCGGCGGGCTCGCCTTCCTCGTGCAGGATGTCGGCCAGGTTGCTGTGGAGGGCCGCGGCGCGGTGCTCCTCGCCGGCCCGCATGGCGAGGGCGAGTGCCGACTCCAGCAGTTCCCGAGCCCGAAGGTGTTCACCGTCCCGGGTGAGGCTGAGAGCGAGGTTGTTGGCAGCGGCGATCGACCCCGCCATGTCGCCGTCGACCTCGGCGAGGTGCAGGCTGCGCTCGAAGGCTTCCCGGGCACCGGCTTCGTCGCCGGTCCGTGCGGCGATCGAACCTCGAACGTTTTCGATCGCCGCCAGTACGGCACCGCTTTGCACCTGCTCGGCAACGGTGCCGGCGTCTTCGATGGCGGCGGTTGCCTCGGCGAGAGCCCCGGCAGCGCTGTGGGCGGCGGCCGTGTTGGCCAGTAGTCGAGCCGTGGTCGCAGCGTCGTCGCCGGCTTCGGCCAGGGCCGACTGGAAATGGCTGACCGCAACGTCCGGGTTCCCGAGGCGGAGTTGCAGCAGGCCGAGCTTCTCCTCGATCCGGGCGAGATCGGCGCCGGTGCCGGTGGCGGCCACGAGTTCGTAGTTGTGCCGGGCCTCGGCGTACAGGCCTGCAACGGTGGCCAGGTCGGCAATGGATTCCCGAAGCCGATCCGTCTGGGGGTGGCCGAGGTCGAGCGCGGCCCGGTAACACGACATCGCCGCCTGGTTGGCGAAGACCCGGTTGGCGTCGTCGCCGGCGGCCATGAACGCCTTGGCGGCAGCGCTTCTGTCTCCCGCCCTCTGATAGTGGTGGGCCGCCGTCGCCTGATGCCCCGGACGTTCCTCCAGCATCTCGGCAGCCCGATGATGCAGAAGCCGGCGGCGTTCCGTGCCGATCTGCTCGTACGCCACGTGTGCCGTCAGTGTATTGGCCGTCGAGTAGATCCCCTGCCCGTTGCCGACGAGCAACCCGGCACGGACGAGATCGTCGACGGCTTCGGCCACCTCGGCGACCGACCGGCCCGCCACCTGACGAATCAGCTCGGTGTCGGCAGGCTCGGCCAGCAGCGCGGCGACGGCAAAGACCTGGCCTGACAGTGGCTCGAGCCGGGCCAGGCGGTTGGTCACGGTCCGATCCAGACTGTCCGGGATGGCGCCCTCCTGCAGTGCTTCTTCACAGCCCGACCGCAGATACTCGGCCAGATACAGCGGGACGCCGCCGGTGACCCGCTGCAGTTCGGTAGCGTCGACGCCGGCACAGCCGGCGGCCATGGCCAATGCCGCGATATGTTCCCCGGTGAGCGCTCCGACGCGAACGAGCGTTGCATGGCCGCCTTCCTGCAGATCTCGGGCGAGCGTCACCAAAGGGTCCGAAGGATCAGCCTCGTCGGGATGGACCGCGGCCACGATCACGATCGGAATGGTGTCGAGCCGGTTCACGACGAAGGTCAGAAACGACCGGCTCGCCGCGTCGAGACGGTGCGCATCGTCGAGAACGAGAACCGGCGGCCCGGAGCCGTCGGCGAGGGAGAGGATCACCTCGGTGAGCGATTCGTAAAGACGGAGAACTCCGGCAGGCCGGGTTTCGGCCACTCCCAGCTCCGGAACCAGACCGGCAACGTGTGCGGCGCTGGTTCGAGGAAGGTTCAGATCCCCGGCCGTTCTCCCGTTGAGAAGCCCTCGGATCAAGGCGACGATCGCTGCGTATCCGAGTTCGGACTCGTGTGCGTGACAACGTGTCGATGCGACCACCGCTCCGTTCCTGCGAAGCCGATCGGCTACTTCGGAGGCAAACCGGGTGGTGCCCATGCCGGCGTCGCCGGCAATGACCACCAGGTGGCCCTGCCGGCGGACACGGGGGATGGCGGCCAGCACGGCGCTCAGCTGTGAGTCCCTCCCACACAGGGGGAGGGGCGATTCCGTGGCGCCCGCTGATCCCGGCTGGGTCTGCGGGACTGCGGCCTGGCCCCGGCGGATCGCTTCATAGACAGCGGTCGTCTCGTCGAGTGGGGCGACACCAAGCTCATCGGACAAGGTGCGTACCAGTGTGCGGTAGCGGGCGATGGCCGCCCCTCGCTCACCCCGGCGGGCTTCGAGCTCCATCAAACGCCGGTGGGCGGATTCCGAGAGCGGGTCGAGGCTCAGCCTGGCTTCAGCGTGGTGCACCGCGTCGGTCAGGTCCCCACGTTGCTCGCAGGTCAGCGCCAGTTGATCGAGCACGACACCGGCGACGGTTCGGAGGCGTTCGGTCTCCCTCCGCTGCCAGTCGTCGAAGCCCGCACTGTCGCGCAGGCCGAAGCCGAGGAGCAGGTCGCCTCGATACAGATCCCAGGCTTCACGAAGTAAGTCCTCGTCCGTGGCCGACGCCAGGTCCTCGAACCGCAGTACGTCGACGTCGAGCCCGGCGGGGAGCAGCTCGATCCGCTGTCTCGTCGCGTCGAGGTGCTTGTCGCCGATGGCGCGTCGCAGGGTCGACAGCGTTCGGCGTAGCGCTGCTCGGGCCCGGGGGTGGTCATGGTCGGGCCACAGCAAAGCGGCGGCGTGGTCGCGGGTCACGGCCGGGCCGGAGATGACGAGGTAGGCGAGCAGTGCGATGGCCTTGCGGGTGTCGACCTCGACCCGTGTGCCACTGCGCCAGATCTCGGGTGAACCGAGGAGCCGAACGGTCACGCTCAAACCGTAGACGCACATTGGGCCCGTACGCAACGGGTTGATACGGATTGGGAATCTCGTAACGCTTGTTGGCCGAGATCTTCGACATTTCTCCGCTCGTAACGGCGCCCGTAACGGTTCCGGTGCGGCCCGTGGGCCACGATGCGTTCATGAACCGAACATCCGGCATGGGTTAACGATGGCGAGTACCGTTGTTGGGGCAAGGAGCTGAGGTATGACGAACCTCCTGATGGCAGCACTGCTACTCGGTGGCATCCTCGTCTGGTTGCTGGTCGCGACCCGGAATGATGGGCGCCGGGTTCCAGCCGATTCGACCGGTGGAGGTGGGCATCGCAGGTGGCGTCGGCGCCCGGCCATTGTGCTCGGAGCTTTGGCCACAACAGCAGCCCTTGTGGTCGGTTCGGGTGTTCTTTCGCTGGGTGAGCAGGAGCTCACCGGAGTGCCAGCCCTGCTGCTCAGGCTCCTCGGGTTTGCGATCCTGGTCCCGGGTCTGGTCGGGCTCGGCTGGCTGGCGACCCTGACCAGTCGGCGCCGTATGCATGCATTGGGCGAGACAGCCGAGCCGGTGATCCTGCGAGGACGACGACTCCAGCTGGTGCGGATGGCGTGGCTCGGCATATTCGCTGCCCTCATGGTGGTTTTCGTTGCCAACCTCGGAGGCCTGTGGGCCGAGGCGAGCCGCGTTCGCCTCACCGCCGTCCCCTACGACGAATTCCTCGGTGAGCGCTGGTACAGCATGTCGGTGGCCGAGTCACGTGTTTTCGCCGGGTCGTCGGTCGAGGAGGGGTTCCGAGTGCCGTCGTGGTATCCCTGGATGGTCGTGCTCCGCCAGGCGGTGATCTACGCCGGCGTGATGGGGCTGGCCTGGTTTGTCTACTCTCGACGCCCCCGCCACTGGATGGCGTTCTTCGTGTCGATCTTCATCCCACTACTTGCCTTGGCCACGGTCGGCGACGGGGGCACGCCCCGAATCGACGAGATCTGGCTACCGCTCGGTCCGGTGGCCGGCGTGCTCGAGTTGCTGGCGCTGCTGGCCACGGGCGCCTTTTTGTGGGTGTTCCCCGATGGCCGGTTCCGAGGCACCTATACCCGGTATGTTGCCGTCCTGGCGGTTGTTGGCCTGCCGCTGGCATGGTTCGCCGGCGGCGAGCCTTGGGAGTCGCTGACGTGGACCTTCCTGAGCACGATGTTTGCGTTGATCACCAGCGGCGGACTCGCCACCCAGATCTTCCGCTACCGGCGTGCTTCGCCCTCGGAGCGCCTGGAAGCCCGATGGACGCTCGCCGTGCTGCTCATGCTGGTGGTCTGGCTGACAGGCGGGACAGCACTGAACGCAGTATTCGACGCTGCCACCTGGCCGGCGTTCATCTGGCGGCAGCTCCACCTCACCCTCTACCTGGCCACGCCGCTGATCCTGGGGTTCTTCCTGTTGTGGCTGGTTCGGCGCCAGGGCTGGTGGGATCTCGACCTGTTCGTGCACCGCAGTGCGGTCCTCGCCGTGGTGACCCCAGCTCTGGGCGCCCTCTACCTCGGGGTGGTGTTCGCCATCGGAGCCGCGTTCTCGGAGTGGACGGACCAGAACGGCATGGTGCTGGCGGTCGTCGCCGCCACCATCGCCGTGGCGGTTGCCTACCAGCCGGCCAGCCGGCGGGTCCAGGCCGCCATCGACCGCCGGTTCTTCGCCGAACGGACACGCACAGTGGCCGTCGTCGAGGGCTTTGACACCGAGCTGCGCTCCGACGTGAGCCAGGACCAGGTTCGAGCGCGGCTCCTCGCGGCCGTTGAAGATGCCTTCGACCCGGCGGTGGCCACCCTCTGGCTTCGGCCCGGTTCCGATCCTCGAAGGGATGGGCAGCGATGACCCGTCTCACCTCTCGTTCCGTGTTCCCGATCGCGGCCAATGCCGTGTGGTGGCTGACTGTCGCCGTTTCCGTGATCGTGTACGGCCTCGTCATCATCGATGTCTGGAGCGATGCAAGCCGAGGCGGTTTCGGCGAACCCCTCACCATGTTCGACAACGGCTATTATTCGCTTCGATCCGGCGAGCTGGCAGCGCTGCAGGAGCTGGGACTCAATGAAACGGCCTACGCCGGATTCCTGGTACTCCGACAGTTGTTCTTTTTCGGAGCGTCGCTGATCATCGCCTGGGTGATCTGGCGTCGGGTGCGAACCTGGGTTGCGCTCTACATGACCCTGTTTCTCGTGACGGGCAACTTCCTGGGTCAATTCGACGGCGGGCCCGACCTCGGCCCCGTCGGTGTGGTGCTGCCAGGTATCGGCTTCGTGTCGCTGATCGGCCTCCTCTACGTCTATCCAGATGGTCGACATGCCAGGCTGTTCGCTCTGCTGTTCGGCGGTTTCACCGCAACCGTCATTGCAGCTGGTGTCGTCGTCGCCGGCGGTGGGTTCTTCTGGGACTACAGCTTCTTTGCCGTGCTGGCCATCATGGCCGGGGGTGTGTTCGTGCAGCTCCGCAGGATCTTGTCCCAGCGGAGCGGCGCCGGTCCCCGCTACGCGCTGCTCGTCACCTACACCCTTGCCGTGTCGATCCTGATCATGGCTGATGCGGTTTTGCCCGAGCGGGCCGACGCCGGTCTCGGCAAGCTGGTGTGGCGACTGGCCGTCGAAGGTGCGGTCCTGGGTGTTCCGCTGGCCGTGGGGCTGGTCATCGTCTGGCAGGTCTTCCGGCACGGCCTGTGGGACGTGGAACTGGCCATCAACCGGACCGCGGTCTATGCAACACTCTCCGCGCTGCTGGCGCTCGTCTACGTTCTGGTTGTGGTGTTGACCCAGGCTGTACTGCGATGGGTCACCGGCATCGACCGCGGCAACACCTTCGGCGTGATTGCGGCCACGGCGTTGACCGCACTGCTCGTATTGCCGGCGCACCGGCGAATCCAGGCCGGCATCGACAGGGTGTTCTTTCGCCGCCGTTACGACCTGGCGCGGACGCTGACGTCGTTCTCGGAGCGGGTCGAGAACCGCGAGAATCTAGACGAGGTCGCCGGCGATCTGCTGGCCATCGTCGATGACACCTTCCAGCCGGAGCAAACGGTGCTCCTCCTGCCCCGGCCTGGGAAGGACCGGTCGTGAGGCGCCCCGGGTGGTTCCGCCCTGCTGGTCGGACCGGCCGGGACGACCTCATTCCGGCGGCAATCGATATCGACACGAGGGATCCGTTCACCGCCTACCTACTTGGTGTGCAGGCCCCGGTTGCACTGCGGGACGTCGAGATCACCTCACCGATGATGGACTCGCTCCGCGACCAGGGTGTTGCCGTCGCCGTGCCGCTGATCAGTCAGGGCGAGCTTGTCGGTGTGCTCGGCCTGGGCTCCCGTAAGTCCGACCGTCCCTACTCGCCGGACGATCTCCGTCTGCTCAACCGGCTGGCGACCAGGGCCGCCCCCGCCCTCCGGCTCGGCGAGCTGGTTCGGCGCCAAGCCGACGAGGTGCGGGAGCGGGAGCGCATGGCCCAGGAGCTGCGGGTGGCCAGGTTGATCCAGCAGAACTTCCTCCCGTCCCAGTTGCCCTCGCTGCCGGGGTGGGAACTCGGTGCCCATTACCGCCCGGCGCGGGAGGTGGGCGGCGACTTCTACGACTTCATCCCGCTCCCCGATGGGCGGATCGCCGTGGTGATCGGTGACGTCACCGACAAGGGTGTGCCGGCGGCCCTGGTCATGGCCACCACGAGAAGCATGGTGCGGGAGACGGCCCAGCAGTTGGTGGAACCGGCGCCGGTCCTGACGCGGGTCAATGCCCACCTTCACGCCGACATCCCGCCCAACATGTTCGTGACCTGCCAGTACGCCGTGATCGATCCCGTCGCCGGTGACGTGGTGCTGGCCAACGCCGGCCACAGCCTGCCGTTCCTCCACCACGGGGGAGGTGTGTCCGAGTTGCGGGCGACCGGCCTGCCCCTGGGCCTGATGCCGGACGCCACCTACGACGAGGTCACGGCCGTCATCCAACCCGGTCAGGGGCTGCTCATGCACTCCGACGGCCTGGCCGAAGCCCACGATCCCGACGGTGAGATGTTCGGGGTGCCACGGCTCATGGGCCTGGTCGGAAAGCACCCTGGTAGCACCGAGCTGATCGATGTGCTCCTGAACGAGCTTGCCGTGTTCACCGGCCCGGCCTGGGAGGTGGAGGACGACGTGACCCTGGTGAGCCTGTGTCGGGCGGAAGCGGGAACGCCGCAACGATGCGTGCTCGACGAGTTCACCATGCCGAGCCGGGAAGGCAGCGAGGTCGCGGTGGCAAGCCGGGTGGTCGAGGCGGTCGGCAGCCGGCTGAGCGAGCCGAAGCGGCGCCGGCTCCACACGGCCGTGGCCGAGGCCGCCATGAACGCCATGGAACACGGCAACCACTATCGGGAGGAGCTCGACATCGGCGTCGAAGTCCGCGACACAGGCTCGGGGATCGCAGTGAGCATCTCGGACGAAGGAGGAAACGCGAGCCTCCCCAAGGTGGTGGAGCCCGATCTCGTGGCCAAGCTCGCCGGAGCGGAGTCACCGCGAGGCTGGGGGCTGTTCCTCATCCGGGAAATGGTCGACGAGATGACGACTCGAGCCGACGGAGACCGCCACGTCGTCGAGCTCGTCCTACACGAGGAGAAGGAGCAATGACCGAGTTCGATGTAACCGTGCGGCGCCATGGCGACGCAGCCATCGTGGACCTGGTCGGGCAGGTCAACGCCCTGGCCCGGGAGTCGCTGGAGGCGGCAGCGGAGGAGGCGCTGGGTGACGGGCCACGCCGGATCGTGCTCAACTTCTCCGACGTCGGCTTCATCAACAGCACCGGCATCGCCATGGTCGTCGGGCTGATGGGCAGAGCCCGAGCGGCCCACATCAAGGTCGAGGCATTCGGCCTCACCGACCACTTCCGGGAGATCTTCGAGATCACCCGGCTCATCGACTTCATGACCATTCATGACGATGAGGCCGCCGCCCTCGGCCGCGGCTCGTACACCAGCCCGAAGAGCAGCGACGGCCCTCGGCCGCAGCCCGAGTAACGGAGGAGAACAATGAGACAGCTCGCAATCGCCACTGCGGTCAGATCGATCGACCGAGGAATCGTGGTCATCGACGTGAGCGGACAGCTCACCGGTCAGGCCGACGAGGAACTGTCCACCGCCTTCGAGGCGGCGGCATCCACCACCGCCCCGGTCGTGGCACTCAACCTGACCGACCTCGACTACATGAACAGCAGCGGGATCGGCGTGCTCGTGACCCTGCTGATCCGAGCGCAACGGCAAAAGCGTCGGTTGGCCGCCTACGGGCTGTCGGAACACTACCGGGAGATCTTCCGCCTGACACGGCTCGATGAGGCGTTCGAGATCGTCGACGACGAGTCCCAGCTCTCGATCGGAGGGGAGTCATGAGCGACGAACAGGATCATGGTTGGGCCCACCCGGTCGAACGCCTCGAAGTCGGCGGGGTCCCACCCGAGGCGCTCAACCTCAACGTGGCCGGCCGCCGGGTGTCCGGTGTGCTGCAGGGCTTCGGGCCCGCCTACAAGAAGACGTATCAGGTACGCCTCGGCGGGGCGCAGGTGACGCCGGCCCAGCTCATCGCGACCTGGAAGGCCAACTACTCGGCGTTCTGGCCCGACAAGGCGACACTGTATGCGCCGCTGGCCGGTCTCGAACCGGGCGATGTGGCCATCATCAACTCCAACGAAAGCGGTATCAGGCTGTCGACCGGGGTGATGGTGATCTACGCCGACGACGAGTCCTTCGCGTTCGCCACAGCCGAGGGCCACGTGTTCTCGGGGTGGATCACCTTCTCGGCCCATCTCGACGATGACGGCACGACCGTCGCCCAGATCCAGCCCTACATCCGCACGAGTGATCCGCTCTACGAGATCGGGTTCCGGCTTTTCGGGAGCCGAAAGGAGGACGACTTCTGGGGGTCGACGTTGGAGCGGCTTGCCGCATACTTCGGGGTCGAAACCGAGGCCGAGCGCGAGTCGGAATGTATCGATCGACGCCTTCAGTGGTCGCAGATCGGGAACATCGGCAAGAACGCGATGATCCGATCCGCTCTGCACGGGATGAAGCGTCCCTTCCGCCGCCGAACTCGAAGCCGTTGATGCTTCGACGTTCAGTCGCGGGCCTGCGATGAGCTGAGCCAGATGTCGGGATCGGCCAAGCCGGCGTTGCCGACCGACTCCAGTTCCGCCACCTTGGCTTCGAGCGCGGCGTTCCGAGCCCGGGCATCGACATATTTGCGGTATGCCTTGGCCGCCGCTTTTTCGAGGTCGTCGAGCTGCTGCTCCAGCTCGGCACGAATTGCCGGCTCGAGTCCGTCGACTTCCAGCCGCAATCGGAGCGCCTCCTCCTCGACGAGAAGGCCCGCAGCCTCCCCGTCCAGCTCGGCCACCCACCGAGCCGACTCCCTGGCGCGGTCGACGGCCCGGGCGAGCTCGGCGAGCTTCGTCTCGTCGGGCTGAGCATCGAGCTCGAGCGACTCGGTGGCCAGAATCATCACCGCCAGGGGGAGGCTCTCCATCAACATGCCCAGCGGTGTCTCGAACGGGCCGATTGCGTTTCCACGGCGCACCCGTAGCGGAGCCAGCGCCAGCGTGGCCCCGCCAAGCGCCGAGGAGAAGGCCGCAGGGGTCGGGTCGACCGTAACCACCTCGGCGTCGATCCGTGCCTCCTCGAGCAGGTCGGCGACTCGTGCCGTCTCGGCCGGGTCGTCGCTGGCCGGCACGTAGACGACGATGGATGCCTCATTCCACTCGTCGTGACGCCGGCAGAGCCAGCCCAGCAGCGTGATGAGTTGGCCGATCTGGTCGTCGGACCACCAGAGGGCGATCGACCGCTCCGCCTTCGGGGTGGCGACGAAATGCTCCCAGGCGTCCTCGCGGACGTTGATGACGGCGACGTTGGTGCTGAAGCGCACACAGTTCTGCAGCATCGAGCCGTAGGCCTGGCGGTCGGCCTCGTTGCCTCGCAGGTCGCGAACGCCGAAGACCGTGAGATTCGCCCGTACGTTGCCGATGCCGTGAGCCTGCACCAGCGTCTGGACGCCGATCTCGTCGTCACCGACCAGCAGTACCCGGGCGAAGGAGCCGTCGGCGATCACCTCCAGCTCCGCCGCCAGATCCTCCTCGATCTCTCGGGCCTGACGGCGGCCCACCGGGCCCGAACCCTCGAGCAGCCGAACGGCGGTGAGGAATCCCGAATTGCCCTCGAGCCACGACGCCACCGTGATCATTCGCCGCCGATTGGTCGGGTCACGCGGGACGAACGCAAGAATGCAGGGACGCCAGTCGCGTGATCCCATCGGCTCATCGGCAAGGGAACGAAGATGCCGACGAACCCTTGTGTAGTGGTGCGACCCGGCGCTGTCGACCCACCGATCGGGAACATTGCGCTGGCGCAGGTAGCTGTACAGGCCGAGCAGGACCAGCCCGGCAAACGTGCCGGCCAGCGGGTTGATGGCGATGATGGCGCCCCCGCACGCAATGGTGCCGGCCAGGCTCGCCCGTTGGTCGCCCCACCGAAACCGGGGACGGAACGAGGTGCTGCCGGCCCGGAACTCGTAGTACGTGGCGTAGTTGATCATCCCGTAGCTGGCCAGGAAGAACATGGAGATCACGGGAGCGACGGCATTGAGATCGCCCGCGGCGATGGTAATCAGGGCGATGACCGTGCAGAGGCCGAGGGCGCGGCGTGGGTTGTTGGTGCCGCCGGCACCGACAGCGAAGTGTTCGAGGCGGGGGAGCACGCGATCCTCGCCCAGCCGCTGCAGCACCCGTGGCCCGCCCAGTGTCGACGCAAGGGCCGACGACAGCGTGGCGGCCAGCACGCCGGTGAGGATGGTCCACCCGGCCAGCGACAGGTCGCCCATGATCGAGTTGGTGTTCTCCACCAGAACCGACGCCGTGGCACTGCCGGCCAGGACGACGACCGCAGCCAGGTAGACCGCGGACGAGAGACCGACGGCGGCCAGCGTTCCACGGGCGATTGACTTGCTCGGTGACTTGAGATCGCCGCTCATGGCGACACCCTGACTAAACCCGGTCACGGCCGGAAAGAAGATGGCGAAGGCCTCCCAGAACTCGACTCCGGAATCGGGCTTGCCGAAGTTGTCGGAAAGCTGCCCGAAGCTGAAATCTCCGACCGCTCCCACGAAGAAGGACACCAGCGCCATGGCCAGCAAGCCCATGACGAGGTACTGCAGCCGAGTGGCCAGATCCGCGCCCACATAGCTCACGCCGGTGAGTACGAGCACCAGGCCGGCCGCAATCAGCTGGATGAGCCGAGGGTCGTCGCGGCCGAGCGCATCGACGATCGCCTCCGAGAAACCGATCGCGTAGAAGGCGATCGAAACGGAGATGGCCAGGTACAGCACGACCCCGACGGCACCGCCGAACTCGATGCCGAGCGTCCGGGAGATGAGGAAGTACTCTCCTCCGCCCCGCACCTTGAGATTGGTGGCGACGACTGCCAGTGAGATGCTGGTCAGGACGGAGACAACCGTGGAGAGCCCCAGAATGGCCAGCGCCTGAGCCAGCCCGACCGATCCGACGACGTAGGCGACGCGCAGAAAAAGCACGAGCCCGAGAATGGTGAGGATACTGGGGGTGAAGACGCCGCCGAACGTCCCGAGCGTACCGGTGGTCTCGGTGGGGCGGCGATCGGATGCGGTCATCGGTTACATCCGGCAGTACGCCGTCCCGTCAATGGATCACCGCGAGCTGTGCTGTCACCGCCATTGAGAATAGTACGGCACCGGCTGGATGCGGTGATGGAGCAGGCTGGTTTTTGACGGCGCTCGTGGTGACCAGGCGTTCGGAGTCATGGGAGACTCGGTGTGTGCTGCGACTGGTACACCTGCTGTGTCTTGTGTTGCCAGTTGTCGCCTGCACGTCGGGGGCATCACTCGACGTGCCCTCCAGCGCCGAGGACTCGTGGCCGGCGCGATCGTCGACGAGCGTGACGTCCGATCCGGACGGCCAAGCGGTTCTCGAGTCCGTCGTCGAACAGGTGACGATCGAGTCCGTCCGGTTGCCGGGGCGGCTTTGGGATCCGCTCCTGCCCCCACTGGCCGACGGGGTGGAAATCATGGTTGGCGGGTCGCTGACTATTCCGGTCGTTGAGGAGCCGGCACCGGCGGTGATCATCGCCCATGGCTGCGGTGGGCCTGGAAGGTCGGAGCGGGACTGGGCGACAGAGTTGTCGGATCATGGGATTGCGGTGCTGGTTCTGGACAGTTTCGGAGCACGTGGCGTCGCCGAAGTGTGCTCGGGCCGGGAAACGATCAACGTCGCCGACCCGGTTGTCGACGTGTATCGGGCGGCCGAGCTGCTGCGGGACCATCCACGAGTCGATGGGGACCGGGTCGCCGTCACCGGATTCTCCTTTGGTGGCCGGACGGCGTTGTGGTCGGCACTGGCCCGGTTCCAGGACGCCTACGGGGGCAGGCCGTTCGATGCGTACGTCGCCTTCTACCCGTCAACCTGTTTCATCCGGCTCGAAGGCGAGACGGAGGTCGTCGGCGGGCCGATCAGGATTCTGCACGGTACGGCCGACGATTGGACCCCGATCGAACCGTGCCAGGAGCTCGTGAATCGCCTCGATTCGGCCGGCGTCGATGCGGCCGTCATCCGCTACGACGGTGCGTATCACGGCTTCGACAACCAATCACTGGCCTGGGGCGGGTTGCACTTCAGCCCGAATCTGGTGAGCCCGAGAAACTGCAGCTTCGTCGAGGAGGGCGGTGTCGTCATCGATCCCGATATCGGCACCGTGGCCGGAGTCGATTCGCCCTGCGTCGAGCGCGGGGCCAGGTACGCCTACGACGCCGATGCCCGTGAGGCCGCCGAACGGTATCTGATCGGACTTCTTCTGGAGGTCTTCGAACGGTGACGCCGACCCCTCCGGGATCGCCCCGATTTCTCGGACGATGGTCCCGGAGGGGCGACTCCGCACCGGGTGCTCGGGTGTCGATTCTCCGGTTCTATGGCGTCGGGTCGGCGAAGACGCCTCCGAAGATGTCGGTGTTGCCGAAGTTGGCGGGGCAATCGGTCGGCGGGGCCGGTCTCGGAGCGGCTGGGCCGACGCCGGCCAGGCCGGCGCGGTAGGCGTTGATGGAATCGCACACGCCGGCGTCGCGGACGTCGTTCCACACGGCGGCGGCGAAGTCGTTGGTGGCCATCACGTAGTTGTAGTCACCGAGGAACTCGAAGGCCAGGCTGTTGGCGCTCGACCCTCGCGCATCGCCGACCATTCCCCGATGGAGCGTGCTCCAGGAGAAGAGATCGGCGGTCTCGGCGTGCCGGACAACCCCCTGGAAGCGGCGGGCGCTCGTCGTGTAGGTTCGCCACGGATCGAGGTAGCCCATGTAGGTGACGTACAGATCATCGCCGTCGGGTGAGATGGCCACCCAGGGGAAGTCGGGTCGGTCACCGTTCTCGGTGGCGTCGAAGGGAGTCGTCCAGGTCAGCCCACCGTCGCTCGACAGTTGGATCAAGGCCCGCTCGTTGTTCAGGCCGTTTTGGCCATCGGTCCAGCCCAACACCAGCGTGTTGGTTGCGACGATCCCGGAGGGGGCCCCGTTGGCGATGTCGAAGGTCGGTCCCTCGTTGGTGCGGGCTCCGGCCACCCCGTCGAAGGTGAGGCGACCCTGGACCGGATCGAAGGCGCCCACCGTGCCGGTCACGGCCACAGCACGGGGCCGGTCGAACCGCTCGCCGCCGTCGAACGAGCGGGCGAGGTAGACCACGTCATCACCCTTGAACGAGCCCCTCCACACCACGTAGACCACGCCCTGGCTGTCGGAGCGGACGACACAGCCCTGCCGGCCGCCGGCCCGACCCTGGGCCTGGTTGGTGTTCGCGGCCTGGCTGATCTGCTGTTGGGTCCACGTGTCGCCGCCATCGGTCGAGCGGGCCACCATTACCGGTTCCGGCGGCCCACCAACACTGCGGAAGGCGACGTTGCAGATGTAGACGTTGCCGAAATAGGGGCTCGACTCGGCGTTGTCGGCCCAGATGGCCTCCTTGTCGGAGAACGTGGTTGAACTCTGGCGGGACGCAATGACCGGGGCCATCCATGCCGAGTTCTCCCCGTCGGCCGCAGCCACGACGTCGTCGGTTCGGGAGACGGCGATGCCCTCGAACCCTCGGAAGATCTGCTCGCTGCGCACAGCGCTGAAGTTGGAGGTCAGGTTGGCGTAGTAGAGGCGGGACCCGTTGGCCCACGAGAAGGACCCGTCGGGGCCCGGTTGGGGACCGAACACCAGGCTGGGGTCACCGTCGGACACCAGTCCGGCCTCGTAGTAGCCGGGTAGCGTGCCGATCAGGCCGTCGACTTCGGGCAGACACGGGTCCGGACCCAGACAGTTGCGAGCCGAATAGCCGGTGTAGGTCGGTTGGGTCCAGGTCATGCCGCCGTCGAGCGAGAAGTAGATCCCGGACACCCCCACACCATTCGTGAATGGACAGGTCGTCTGATCGCCGGCGGCGCAGGATTCGAGGTCGATCTCGTCGTTGGATCCAGCGGCCAGGATCATCGGGTTGCCGGGGTCGATGGCGACCCACGGTTCGTTCTGCTTGTTCTGTGCGAACGGGGTGTCGGGGCTACCGACCGACACCTCGGTGTCGCCGCCCGCAGCGGCAACGGGCGTCGCCAGCGCCAGCAGAGCGATGACGACGATGAACAACGAAGGCTTTCTCATGACGGGCTATCTCCTCAGTCGACCGTTGGGTTAACGGGCCGGACCGTGGCGACGGCGTCGGGCCTCGAGGCAGGCGGGGTCGTCCGGTTCGCGCCGCGTCGTTCTCTGACTCTGGGTGTTGTTCGAATTGGGTGTTGGGCTTGGAGGGCTTTGGCGATGCTTGACCACAGAAAGCCCACCAACGCGGATTCTAGACATCGACGGGCCCACTATCCAGTGGAAATCCGGACGATGCCCTCCCACTCCCACGGGAACAACGCGGCGGCCGCCCGCATCGCGGCCTGGACGGGCCAGGACCTCGTTGCGTCAGGTCAGGGTCGTCAATCGTTGAGCTTCTCGAGCGTGCCGCGGAACGTGAACGCATAGTCCGACGGCCCGATCGTGAGGATCACGGAGCCCTGGTTGAGGGCGTTGTCGATGATGCCGAGGTTGGCGTCGAGCCGGGCGGCGTAGGCGAGGTCGTCGGCGCTTCTGACCCGGTACCGTCCCGGTTGAAGATCGGCACCGACCAGGTAGGTGCCTTCGGTGAAGCCCAGACCAAGCGGATCCACGTTCGGGCGATCCCGAAGACCGACGGCCTCGCCGGCGAACTGGACGGAGGTCGCTTTCGAGGTGACGACGGCGAGCGCCAGGCCGTTGTCGAGCACGAACTCGTTGTCGAGGATGTCATTGTCTTCGTCGAGCGTCGCCCAGTACCGGACGACCCGGTAGACGCCGGGAGGGACCTCCGAACCGACCAGGTAGGTGCCCGGTGGAATCACCGCCGGCGGTGACAGTGGGTCGCGGCATCCGCCGTAGGGCCGCCCGTCACTCGGGAGTGGGTGCCGGTCGCGGAACTCCTGTCCCACCGAGAAGTACAGCATCACCTCGGGTTGGATCAGCTCGCCCGAGTCGAGAAGGCGGGTCCAGTACCGTCGGCCAGCGGCATCGGGTCTCCTGTCGAGGACGTTGGCGTAGACGAGGTCGACGTAGGCCTCGTTGCTCAGGTTGCCATAGCGGGTCCGGAACTCTTTCGAGTTGCTGAACGACCAGGTGATGTCGAGCAGCGACGCACACCGGTCGTATCGACCGGTCCAGTAGGTGGCGCCCGCCACGTCCGGCTCCCGATCGAAGAAGGCCCAGTACAGACGGAAGACATCTGCGTGATCCTGGGCCAGCTCGGGCCGAGTTGCGTAGGCTTTGAAGTCGCCACCTTCGGCGGCGACGGCGCTCGGCGCGGCCGCGGCGGTGGATGCGAGCAGCACAAGGCAGAACATCAGGCGGCGGATCATGGCGGCGGTATCCCTCGGGTTGCGGCGGTACGGGATCGAGCCTAATGGAAGCGGTCGGTTCCGGTGGCGGACCGACCTGGCCGGGCCTGGCCGACGCGCCGGTCGGCTACCTCGAGTCGCGCCGAGTCATGCGAGCTGCTTGACGGTGAGATGGGTGTGGATCGGGTCGGACTTCACCGCTGTCGACGGTAGCCGACCGGGTCCTCGGCCACTTCAGGTTCTACCGCGAGTGGTATCGGCGGCTCGGTGCAGCTCCCGCAGTCGGCGGCGAACGTCGCCCACCTCCGAGCCGAGATGTTGCTCGACCTCGGCGAGAACCGGTGCGTAGCGGCTGCCTGCCTCCCTGTGGGCGGCGCGGCCGGTGGAGGTCAGGCGCAGGATGTGCGAGCGACCGTCGTCGGGATTGGTCAGTCGTTCGACATGGCCCCGGCGCTCGAATCGTTTGACATAGCTCGACACCGTCGTCGGCGGAGCAGCCATCCAAGCAGCCAGCGAACTTGGCGTCAACCCGCCGCTCACCGCAAGCACCGAGTAGACGGCGAACTCGTCGGCGTCGAGACCGATCGGCTTGATGGCGTCGTCGATCAGGGCTTGTACGGCACGCGAGACGAGCCAGACGTCGAACAGAACGTTGCCGGGCCCAGCGTCGACCTCCCCCTCTGTTGGCGCCGGCCCATCCGAGGTGCTGCGATGTCGCATCAGCTTGGGGTGGGGGCGGGCCGTGATACCCGTGGTGAGCCGCGGCGCCGGACGGTCCGAACGGTCAGGGCAACGACACAGCCCAGCAGCGCAATGCCCGCAATCCAGCTACTGGTCGTCTTCGCCGCCGACGCAAATCCGAGGAGGGTTCCAGAGGTGCCGACGTCGGGGTAGGTGGCGAGGACCCGCCAGGCGAACAAGTTCTCGAGGTAGTCGAATCCGCTACCCACAAAAGCCAGGACGGCCAGACCGACGACATCCGGACGGTCGGGTGCGAGATGTTCGAGCGTGAGCGCGAGGGCGGACATCATGAACAAGCCGAAGACGGTTGGATACACGAGGTCGGCGATCTGCAGGTTTCGGTAGGCCGCTCGCCCGTCCTGCCCGCAGGCGTCGAGAAATCGCTGGACATCAGCTGCAGTCGAGTGGAAGCGGACGTCGAGTGGCGCCGCGCTACACGCCTCCTCGACGTGGGGGATCGCAAACGGTGCCGATGTGGCGAAGAAGATCGTGGCGAACACGGCGAAGCAGACACCGGTGATGATCACCGCCCGGCCGGTGGCCAGCGGCCGGATTCGCCCGGCAATCGATGACCTTGGTTCCATAACGGCTCCTCTCTTCCCACACTTGGGACTACTGCGATATCGTACTAATCATATAGTACGATATCGCAGTAAAGCCTGTCAAGGGCATGCCGCCGCCCCGAGTCTCGACGGCCACGTTGGTTGTGGACGCCACCTGACCCGCGGCGAACGCGGCGTGGCGGGCCGACCCGGTCAGGGGTCTCACCGGTGGCCTACCGTTTCGTGGCGGTGAAGCCGATCAATGCACACGGCACCTCGAAGCACTCGTCGACGATGAAGCCGTGCTGGTCGAGGAACGACTCGCCGACTCCCGGCCGGCCCAGGGCGACCATGTCGGCCTGATGGGCCAACTGTTGCTCGGTGGTCCAGGTGAACGGCACCATGGTCCACGCCGCAGCCGACTTGCCGATGTTGCCCCAGACGGTGATGGCCAGGCGACCGTCCGGGATCAGGACGCGGGCCGCCTCTTCGACCGCGGCTGGGTGGTTCCCCAGATTCCGCGAGGCGTCGATGCCCGAGAAGATGGCGCCCCGAATCCCGGCCAGCTCCAGCGCCAGGCCGGAACCGCAGGCCATGTCGAGCAGTCGATCACCGGTGGTGACACCCAGCCGGTGATGGACGGCGACATACTCCCGGCACGACGCCGGCTCGGCCAGTGCCGCCCAGTCGGCCGCCCGCCGGCCCCACCCTTCGTCGACCATTTCCCACGACATCCGTTGGCCTCCCCCCAGCCGGTGCCCCCCGGTGCCGCGAACCAGCGTAGTTCGACCGGAGCGATCTCTCGCCGCAGGTACACATCTATGCTTGGCCCATCGATGCCATGAAGGTCTTTCACCATCCGATCCACGTCGCCCACGAACCCGACTTTTTTCTGGTTCGCGGCATCCCGACGGCGAGTGCCGACCAGCCCGAGCGCGTCGACCGGCTGCTCGCGGGCGTGGCCAGGGTTGGTCTCGGCGTCGAGCAGCCGCCCGACTTCGGGACCGAACCGGTGGCTGCGGTACACACCGCCCGCTATCTCGATTTCCTTCGCGACGCCCATCGGGAATGGATGACACTCCTCGGGCCGAAGGCCGGCGAGGTCGTCGCCAACATCCATCCGTCGCGGGATCCGGTCGGCTACCCGAGTGGTGTCGTCGGTCGGGCCGGCTGGCACATGGCCGACACGGCCTGCCCGATCGGCCCCGACACCCACCGGGCTGCGCTGGCGTCGGCCAATTCAGCGGTGTCGGCGGCAGCGGCCGTCGCCGGCGGCGATCGGTTCGCCTACGGGCTCTGCCGTCCATCCGGCCACCATGCCTTCGCCGATATGGCCGGTGGATTCTGCTTTCTCAACAACGCGGCCATCGCAGCCCAGTGGCTCCGAGATCACTTCGATCGAGTGGCCATGCTCGACATCGACGTCCACCACGGAAACGGCACCCAGGACATCTTCTACCGGCGGTCCGACGTGCTCACGATCTCCATCCATCGCGATCCCACCGATTACTATCCGTTCTTCTGGGGTTACGGTGATCAGGCCGGTGTCGACGATGGCGAGGGCTGCAATCTCAACCTCCCGCTCGCCGAGGGGTCAGGAGACCCTGAGTTTCTGAGCGCCGTCGACGTCGCCCGAGAGCGAATACGAGCCTTCGGCGCGGGCGTCGTTGTGATCGCGCTCGGCCTCGACGCTGCCGAGGACGATCCGCTCCAGGGTCTCCGGGTCACCACGCCCGGCTTCGCCAGGATCGGTCGAGCCATCGCCGAACTCGACGTTCCCACGGTGTTCGTTCAGGAGGGCGGTTACCTGTGTGACGCTCTCACCGACAACCTGGCTTCGTTCCTCACCGGTGTCATGAGTGTCTAGCGGAGGGCGTCGACGCGGCTGGAGTCGGTTCGCGTTGCATTGAACGACCAGCGCCGCAGTGGCGATCCCACCACCGAGAATCACGTCTGCCATCCAGTGGTTGGCCGTCGCCACGACGGCGAAGCCCATGGCCAGCGGCATCAGCACCCCGGCGAGCTTGACGAGCCGGCTGTTGGTCGCCCTGATCCATACGATGCCGACCAGCAGGTTCCAGCCGAAATGGAAGCTCGGGAGCGCGGCGTACTTGTTCATCAGTCCCGGCGGCTGAAGGATCCGGTAGGCGTTCGACCGGACGGTCACCGTGTCCACGTACTCGGGGCTGAAGAGTCGAGGCGGCATGACGGCCCAGGTCGCGAAGATCACCAGTCCGATCGCCCCGGAAAGGAAGAGGGCGTTGCGGAGTTCGTAGTAGTGGTCTCTACGGGTCACCGCCAGCCAGACCAGCGTGGCGATCACAACGGGCCAATGCCCGAAAATGTAGATCCAGTTGGCAAGAGTCAGGAGCCGATCGTGGTCGGCGATGAATCCCTGTATTGCCAACTCGACGTCGAGGTTCACCCGGTCTTCGATCGACAGCAACACCTCGGCATTACGGTAGGCGCGCTCCTCACCACCCTCGGTGAGGCCTCGAACTCCGAAGTAGGCAAGCACTGCCATGAAGATTGCCAGGGCCTGGCGCGCAATAAAGATGACGACTCGGGCCACATGTCGATTATATGACATCGGTCCGGCCGCAGCAGGGCCTTCCGACCCTATCGTGCTGCGGAAGAAACCAATCCCGGGGGATCGGTGACTAACGGCGGAGCTGACGACCTGGCCGGGCAGCCGCCGGTGCGAAGACGACCTGTGTACCCGAACGGGCCATGACGGTCCGGAACCACAGGAATCCAACGCCAAGGGTGGCGGTGGTCGTCAACGGGCCGAGTATCGACTTGACGAGCACGAAGGTCGTCGGCGACTGATTCAAGAGCACCCAGAGGGTGATCGAGAAGTTGACGGCGCTGGTGAACGCCCACCACAGCGAAAGATGCGACAGGAAGCGTCGCAGATGCGGGTGAGCCCGGGTCTCGTCGTCGACGGGGCAGACATCGGCCATCAACCGTTCGGCCAGAGGCTTGCCGATCAGAACGGAGGCGACGAAAGTCAGAGCGACCAGCGCGGTTGTGATCGTCGGCTGCAGGAAGTAGACGAGCAGGCTCCCCGTTGCCAGCGCGGCAATGGTTCGGGCCAGCAGGCCAACCGTCGTGAGGATCAAGATGCCCGTCACCTCTTCGCGACGGAGGCGACGCCGAGCCAGAGCGGCGAAGGAAAAGAGGAGGCTGCCGATCAGCGCAGACGTCGATCCTGAGACCTGCAGGAGGCCGATGAAGAGCGCAACGGGAAGGACCTTGCCCTCGACAACGTTCGGCAGGGCGTGGCGCATGGTGTCGCGCAGGTTCGGCAGGATAAGTTGCGGCGAGTGGTGCAATGAACTCGGTGTCCGTCTTCAGGGGGTGTGGGCGGCCACCAAGCGCCGCGCAGTAGCTCAGGATAGCTCAGTAACGTCGTTATCCGCCATTTGGAGATTTGCCCAATCGATTTCCAGGTCGTCGACGATCAGCCCTACAACGCCGTTAGCTGCTAGCTCCTGCCCTCGCTCGACGGTTTCGACGGCCCACGAGAAGAGCCGCGGTGTCCTGGCCAGCACAGCGCCGATCGCAGGGCCGTCGAGCAGCCGATTGTGGGCCACGACACCAACCCGGTCGCCAAGTCCGGGAACCATCGTGACCACCCGCAGCTGGAAACGGTTGCCGCAGCTGCGAAGTATCACGGTTTCGGGTCGATCGCGGAAGGCCGACAACACCCACCACGAACGGCACGACACCAGCACCGGCCGCTCCTCGGGGACAGCCCGTCGGATCCTTCGCGCCGCTCGGCGGGTGAAGCACTTGAGATCGAGCAGGAGCGGCACGTCCGGCGGGGCAACGGCCAGGATGTCGTCGAGCGACGGCACGACGGTGTCCGCAGGTAGGAGATACCACCGCTCCCACAGCCGTGACGTCGGTCGAAGCACCTTCTCGTGCCGGACTTCCACTCGTCCCCGGTGAACGTGAACGTCGCACTCCACGACATCGGCTCGACGAATCGCAGACTCGACGGCGCTCGGATCATTGCCGGCGCGGTGAGCGACGATCAAGGGTGTCACCGACAACGATCCTAGCGGTGGCCGACCACCGACATGGCCGCTGCAGGGGTTGAACACGACCAGCCTGGTCGTGCTCACTCGACGTCGCACAAATCGAACTGTGCGCTCCACGCCCGGCTTCCCGGGTCCGGAGCGCACAGAACGCATCTTGAGGACAAGTCCCCGGCCGACCAGCTGCCGGGGGCAGCCGGAGTACCCCGCAACTCCTAGCGGAGGACGCGACCCGACATCGACGTCGGTTCGACGCGAACCCAGATCGGACGCCACTCGGCCTTGGCCCAGGGAATGAGGCCGAGCTGATCGAGCTGCGCCTCCTCGGCCCAGTTGTCGACCTCTCGAGCCACGCCCTGGACGACGACACTCCAGCCGGATCGTGATCCCGCGTCCCATTGGTCGACTTCGAAACACACCTTCTGATTGTTGGCCGCCGCGGCCAACTTGAGGCCGTCGAGGGTTCGGAAGACGATGCCGTCCTCGTGCCACCGGAAGTTGACCGGCAGGGCAAGAATCTCGTCATCGACCATGAAGGCGATTCGGCCGATGGGGGTCGACTCCATCAGCCTGATGCATTCGTCGTCGTCGATCACACCCATCTTGGAGACGATGTCGATTGCGATCGGTTCGGGATCTCTGGCCACTCGCTCGTCCTTTCTGGTGTCCGGCCCTCATTCAACCCCCGCCGGCTCGAGCCGACCAGGGGCCTTTGGCCCTACGGTGGAGTCTAGGTGACCGGTAGTGTCCGCATCGGCTGGTCGTCGATGGTAGCGTTGCCGGCCCAAAGTTCTCGAGTGCGCAGTGCCAGTAGATCATTGCCAGCAGATGATTGCCAGTAGATCATTGCCAGTAGATCAGTGCCAATAAGGAGTGGAATGGTCGACACGATCGCAACAAACGGCTCGACCGGATCGAGCAGATCCATGACGGTCGACGGCAACGAAGCCGCCGCTCGTATCGCACACCGGGTGTCCGAGGTGATCGCCATCTACCCGATCACCCCGGCTTCGCCTATGGGTGAGCTGGCCGACACCTGGACCCAGGCCGGAATGCCGAACCTCTGGGGCTCGGTGCCCGAGGTGGTGGAGATGCAGAGCGAAGCCGGCGCCGCCGGAACCCTGCACGGCTCGCTGCAGGCCGGGGCGATGACCACCACGTTCACCGCCTCACAGGGCCTGCTGCTGATGATCCCGAACCTCTACAAGCTGGCCGGTGAGCTGCTCCCTGCGGTCGTACACGTGGCCGCCCGGTCGGTGGCGACCCATGCCCTCAGCATTTTCGGTGACCACAGCGACGTGATGGCGGCCCGCCAGACCGGTATGGCGATGCTGGCCTCCTGCTCGGTCCAGGAGGCACACGATCTCGCCCTCATAGCTCACGCGTCGACCCTGCGGTCCCGCGTGCCCTTCCTCCACTTCTTCGACGGCTTCCGCACCAGCCACGAGGTGGCGAAGGTCGAGGCGATCGACGATGCCGTAATCCGGGCCATGATCGACGACGATCTGGTGACGGCCCATCGCCTGCGGGCCCTCGATCCCGACACGCCGGTGATCCGCGGCACGGCCCAGAATCCAGATGTGTTCTTCCAGGCCCGTGAGGCGGCCAACCCCTACCATCTGGCGGTGCCCGACATCGTGGCAGCCGACATGGTCCGGTTCGAGGAGCTGACCGGTCGGCGGTACCGGCTCTTCGATTACCACGGACATCCCGAGGCGACCGATGTGGTCGTCGTCATGGGTTCGGCGGCCGGAACGACGATCGAGGCGGTCGACCGGCTGGTGGCCGATGGCCGCCGCGTTGGCGTCATCACGGTTCGGCTCTACCGCCCGTTCGACATCGAGTCGCTCGTGTCCGCACTCCCGCCGTCGACCAGTCGGATCGCCGTGCTCGACCGGACCAAGGAACCTGGCTCGGTCGGGGAACCTCTCCACCTCGACGTGATGTCTTCACTGGCCAGGGGCTGGACGGCGGCCACCGGGGAGCCCACAACGCCCCTGGTGATCGGCGGCCGCTACGGGTTGTCGTCGAAGGAGTTCACGCCACAGATGGCGATCTCGGTGTTCGACCATCTGGCGGCCGATCAACCGAAGCCGGAATTCACGGTCGGCATCATCGATGACGTCACCGACCTGAGCCTGCCCCCGGCCGAGGCGTGGCACGAGCCACCGTCGGTCCGGCGGGCGGTGTTCTACGGGCTCGGTTCCGACGGCACGGTCGGCGCCAACAAGAACACGGTGAAGATCGTGGGGGAGCACAGCGATCTCCACGCCCAGGGCTACTTCGTGTACGACTCGAAGAAATCGGGTTCGACCACGATCTCCCATCTTCGGTTCAGCCCCGATCCGATCCGATCCGCCTACCTGGTCAACGAGGCCGACTTCGTCGGTGTGCACTACTTCGGTGCCTTCGATCGCTACGCGGTGCTCGATGTCGCCGCTCCCGGGGCGACGGTGCTGATCAACTCGCCCTACGGCGCGGACGAGACCTGGGACCGGCTCAACCGCGACACCCAGCAGGCGATCATCGACAAGGACCTCACCGTCTACCTGGTCAACGCCTCGAAGGTCGCGGCCGACAACGGGCTCGGGCGTCGGGTCAACACCGTGCTGCAGACCTGTCACTTCCACCTGTCCGGGCTCCTCCCGGCCGGCGAGGCGGTCGAGGCGATCAAAGCGTCGATCGCCAAGACCTACGGTAAGCGGGGCCGCTTGATCCTCGATCGCAACAACGCCGCGGTCGACGCCGCCGTGGCGTCCCTCGAGCAGATGACCGTCCCGGCGGCCGTGACCGCCGAACGGGACCGACCCCCGATCCTGTCGGCCGAGGCGCCCGACTTCGTGCAGCGGGTGACCGGGGCGATGATGGCCGGCGAGGGCGATCTGCTTCCGGTCAGCGCATTACCGGTTGACGGGTCCTTCCCGCTGGGCACCACAAAGTGGGAGAAGCGGGCGATCGCGTCGACCATCCCGATCTGGGATCCGGAGATCTGCATCGACTGCGCCCGGTGCGCACTGGTCTGCCCCCACGCCGCCATCCGGCTCAAAGTGGTGAACGCCGACGAGCTGGCCGACGCGCCGCCGTCGTTCCAATCGAGACACTGGAAGGACAAGGCCGCTGAAGCCGCGGGGATCGAGACCCGGGCCATCATCCAGGTCGCCCCCGACGACTGCACCGGCTGCGGCGTCTGTGTGAACATCTGCCCGGCCAAGAGCAAGACGGAGGTGAAACACAAGTCGATCAATATGGAGCCCTACGCCGACCACGCCGAACGCGAGCGGGTCAACTTCGACTACTTCCTGTCGCTCCCCGAACACGATCGAACCACCTTGCGTCTCGACACGCTCAAGGGGTCGCAGCTGGCCCAGCCGCTGTTCGAGTTCTCGGGCGCCTGCTCGGGCTGCGGCGAGACCCCCTACGTGAAGCTGCTCAGCCAGCTCCTCGGCGATCGGATGGTGGTGGCCAACGCCACCGGCTGCTCGTCGATCTACGGCGGCAACCTCCCGACGACACCGTGGACGACCAACGCCGATGGCCAGGGCCCGGCCTGGGCCAACTCGCTGTTCGAGGACAATGCCGAGTTCGGTCTCGGCCTCCGTCTCGGCATCGACAGCCACGAAGCCGCAGCCCGCCGCCTGCTCGGTGAGCTGGCCGGTGCCATCGACTCCGACGAGCAAGCCGGAACGGCAGGCCTCGTCGACGAACTCCTGTCCAATCCCCAGGCGAGCGAAGCAGACGTGGCTCGGCAACGTCAGGCGATGGGACGCCTCGAGCGTTGGCTCGAGACCAATCCGGGACCGGTGGCCGATCGACTGCACTCGCTGCTGCGGTACCTGGTTCGTCGCTCGGTCTGGTTGATCGGGGGTGACGGCTGGGCCTACGACATCGGCTTCGGCGGTGTCGACCACGTCCTCGCCTCGGGTCGTGACGTCAACATCCTCGTGCTCGACACCGAGGTCTACTCGAACACCGGCGGGCAGACGTCGAAGTCGACGCCCCGAGGAGCGATCGCCAAGTTCTCCGCCGGCGGCAAGACAACGGCCAAGAAGGACATCGGCATGATCGCCATGGCCTACAGTAACGTCTACGTGGCCAACGTGGCGATGGGGGCCAACATGACCCAGACGGTGAAGGCCTTCAACGAGGCCGCCGCCCACCCCGGGCCATCGATCATCATCGCCTACAGCCCCTGCATCGCCCACGGCATCGACATGGCCGACATGATGGGCCACCAGAAGATGGCGGCCGAGAGCGGCTACTGGCCGCTGTACCGCTTCGACCCCAATCGTGAGGCGGTCGGCGACCACGCGCTCCACCTCGACAGCCGGAAACCGTCGATTCCGTTCCGGGAGTTCGCCATGACCGAGGCCCGATTCTCGATGCTGGCCCGTGTCAACCCCGACGTGGCCGATGATCTTCTGAACGCGGCGCAACGTGACATCGACGACCGCTGGCACCTCTACGAGCAGATGGTCGAGGTCGAACGAACGGCTCGGTTCGGGCTGGTCGACGATTCCGATGACCCGGACTCATCGGATCCTCCCGACGGCCCCGGGGCAACACCCACGACCCAGCGAGCGGAGGTCCAGCGATGAACGACGTCCGAACCGATCTGAGCACCGACTATCTCGGACTCAGCCTCCGCAATCCCCTGGTGGCGTCCGCCTCACCGCTGACCGGGTCACTGGACTCGCTCCAGGCCCTGGACGAAGCAGGCGTCGGGGCGGTCGTTCTCCCGTCGCTGTTCGAGGAACAGGTCGTGCACGAGGCGATGATCTTCGGTTATCACGAGGCCGATGAGGCCTCGTTCAATCCCGAGGCCCACGGCGGCTACTTCCCGGCGATGGACGACTACAACACCGGTGCCGACCGCTATCTCGATCTGATGGTGTCGGCCAAGCGGGAACTGACCGTGCCGGTCATCGCCAGTCTCAACGGCACGTCCGAGGGAGGTTGGACGCACTACGCCAGTGCCCTCGAGGGGGAAGGGGCCGACGCCGTCGAGCTGAACATCTATCACCTGGCCGCCGATCCCGATCAAACCGCGGTCGAGGTCGAGGATCGCTACCTGCGCCTCGTGGAGAAGGTCCGCTCGGAGATCTCGATTCCGCTGGCGGTGAAGGTCGGGCCGTTCTTCAGCTCACCGGCCAACATGGCCCGGCGGCTGGCCGAGGCCGGGGCCGACGGGCTGGTGCTGTTCAACCGTTTCTACCAGCCCGACATCGATCTCGAGACCTTCGACGTGGCCCCCGACCTGGAATTGAGCACCCCGGTCGACATGCGCCTGGTACTCCGCTGGATCGCCATCATGCGAGGACGGGTCGACGCCTACCTGGCCGCCACCAGCGGTGTTCACGACGGTGTCGGGGCGGTGAAGATGATCTTGGTCGGAGCCGACGTGGTGATGATGGCCTCGGCACTCCTGCGCTACGGCCCCGACCATGTCGCAACGGTTCTGGCCGACCTCGGCCGCTGGTTCGACGATCGGTCCTACGAGTCGGTGGTCCAGGCGAGGGGAAGTATGAGTCAGGTCTCGGTGCCGGATCCCTCCGCATTCGAACGGGCCAACTACGTGAAGACGATTTCGTCGTACCATCCCGACGTCTGAGTGGGCCCTCTCAGCCTGCTTTGGTCTCTACGTACCGCGAAGGAGGGTCTTGAGGTTTGTGTCGGGGTCGATGAGATCCTCGACGGCCGGGTGTCTCCGGGCGGCGATCATCTTCTCGGCCACCCGCACGTCCTTGGCCACCGCGGCTCCGGTGCCGACGGCGGCCACCGCGACCAGCCGACCGTCGTCGTCGAGCCCGAACAGCACCGACACTCCGTCGGGACGCCTGCGAGTGCAGGTGGTGGAAGCTGCATCGAAGAGGCCGGCCAGTTGCAGGCCGAGGTCGTACTGGTCCGACCAGAACCAGGGCACGGCGGTATGGGCCTCGGTTTCGCCGATCATGTTGGCCGCGGCGACATCGGCCTGGTCGTAGGCGTTGCGCCAGCTCTCGAGGCGGATCAGGCGGCCGTCGAACAGTCCATGACGGGCGATGCAGCAGTCGCCGGCGGCGTAGACGGCCGGATCGGACGTTTGCAGGTGGCCGTCGACGACGATGCCGTTGTCGCAGTCGAGACCGGCGTCGGCGGCCAGCGCCACGTTTGGAGATGCGCCGACTCCGGCGACGACGATATCGGCAGCGAACGGTTTGTCGTCGTCGGCGATGAGCACGCGGAAGCCGTCGCCATCCCGCTCGATGCCGGTGGTTCGAACATCGAACCGGATGTCGACTCCCTCGTCGAGGTGACGCTGGACGAGCACATCGGTGATCTCGGCCGGGACGGCCCGGGCCAACGCCCGGGGTGCCATCTCCAGTACGGTGACGTCGCAGCCGAGCTGACGGGCCGAGGCCGCCACCTCCAAGCCGATGAATCCGGCGCCGACGATCACCACCCGCCGCCGGTCACCGCCGCCGGTCAGCCGTTGGCGCAGCAGTTGGGCATCGTCGAAGGTTCGAAGCAGGAGGGCATGCTCACCCCCGGGAATCGGTAGCGATCGGGCGGAGGCCCCGGTGGCCAGCAGCAGGCGATCGTAGGGAAGCGAGCGGCCGTCGTCGAGCCGGACCGTGGCGGCGGAACGGTCGATGGCGATCACCGTCGTGTCGGCGATGAACTCGATGCTCCGTTCGGCGAACGCGGCCTCGTCGGCGACCGTGGTCGGTACCGGGTCGCCGTCGTCGATGAGGGTTGCTTTGGACAGCGGCGGCCGTTCATAAGGGTGATGGGGCTCGGAACCGACGAGGTGGATCGAACCGGCGAAGCCCCTCTCCCGAAGAGCGAAGGCAGCCCGAGCCCCGCACTCGCCGGCTCCCACGATCACGATCTTCTCCACCGCGCCAACGGGTTCCAACGGTCGGGCTCAGCCGAGCGAGACGAAGACGACGCCGTCGGAAACCTTGACCGGGTAGGTCTTCAGATCCTCACAGATCGGGGCGCCCTTGCCTTCACCCGTGGTGTAGTCGAACCGTCCGTTGTGCTTGGGGCACTCGATGATGTTGTCCATGACGAGGCCGTCGGCGAGCAGGAACCTCTCATGTGTGCAGTAACCGTCGGTGGCGTGGAACTCGTCGTCGGGTGAACGGTAGATGGCGTACCTTGCATCGCCGATCTCGACCCCGATGACATCCTCGGCGTCGACATCGTCTGCTTCACATGCTCTGACCCACTCGGCCACGGCTTCTCCTTGGTTTCATCCGCGGCTCAAGCGTAGCCCGACTACTCGGTGGAGATCGGCTCCACCTCGACGGCGGTGTCGGAGAACGTCGGAGCCCGTCCGAGGTCGGCGTAGCGGTCGGAGTTGAGGGCGTTGACGGTGGCCTCACCGTACTCGGGCGACGACCAGTGGCCCATCGGCATCGACACGACGCCCGGCATCACCGAGTCGGTGACCCGGGCCATGGCCCGTATCTCGGAGCGGGCGTTGAAGACCCGCACCTGGGAACGATCGGTGATCCCTCGGGCCTCGGCATCGGACGGATGCATCCGGCATGCCTGCGGACCCTGCTGGCCGAGCTGTTTGTCCATGTTCCCGTACTGGGAGTTCATGAAGGCGTGGGCCTTCGGCGAGATGAGCGACAGCGGGAATTCGGCGGCCTCGCCGGTTTCGGCCGGTTGCTTGTAGGTCGGGAGCGCTGCCACCTTCCCACCGTCCTGGTTGCCGGGAATCCCCTGCCGGAACAGTGGGGCGACGAAGTTGCCGCCGGCCGCCATGGACGCCGCCAGCTCCACCTTGCCCGACGGCGTAGGGAACCCACCCTCGGCGTGTGGTCGGTAGACGTCGGCGTCGGGGAGGTTCAGGCGGGCGTAGCCGTCGGTGCGAAGCCGCTCCAGGGTGATGCCCTCCATTTGTGGGGCCGTCCAGTCGAGGGCCCGCTCCAGCTGCTCGTCGTCGGTCAGCTCGAACCACGGGTCGTCGACACCCATGACCTTGGCCAGACGGCGGAACAGCTCGGTGTTGGGGACGCAGTCGCCTGGTGGTTCGACCATCTTGGGGGCATGGGTCAGGTAGAGATGCCCCCACGAGAACATGAGGTCGGTGTGCTCGGTGGCCATGGCCGACGGCAGGACGATGTCGGCGTAGCGGGCGGTGTCGGTCATGAAGTGTTCCGAGACCACCGTGAAGAGGTCCTCACGGGCCAGTCCACGGCGCAGGCGGTCCTGATCCCCGGCCACCACCGCCGGATTCGAGTTGTAGACGAACAGGCTCTTGATCTCCTGGCCGCCGTGCTCGCCGGCCAGGGCATCGCCGAGGCGCCACTGGTTGATGATCTGCACCGACTCCGCGTTCGGATGCGGTCCGTGCAGCTCGTCCCAGTTGACGGGGAAGGCCCAGATCGGCATCTGCAGCACGCCACCGCCGACCTCCCGCCAGGCTCCGGTCAACGACGGCAGCGAAAAGACCGCTCGGGCGGCGTTGCCGCCGCTGGTCGAACGCTCCAACGCCACGCCGACCCGGATCAGCGACGGTGAGGCCGCGGCGTACTCCCGGGCCAGCGTGCGGATGTCGTCGGCCGGAACACCGGTCTCGGTCTCGGCCCACTCGGGCGTGCAGTCGGCGACATGGGCGACGAGGTCGTCGTAGCCGACGGTGTGGTTGGCCACGTAGTCGACGTCGACCAGATCCTCGGTGATGATGACGTGCATCATGGCCAGCGCCAGCGCACCGTCGGTGCCGGGCCGGATCGGGATGTGCCAGTCGGCCTTCTCGGCGGTGCGGTGACGGACGGGATCGATGCACACCACCTTGGCCCCGTTGCGCTGCGCCTCCTCGATGAAGGGCCACAGGTGCAGGTTGTTCGACAGCACGTTGCAGGCCCAGATGATGATGTAGCGGGAGTGCACGAGTGACTCCGGATCGACGGCGGCGGTCGGTCCGACCGTCATGATGTAGGCGGTGATGCCACCACCGTCGCAGAAAGTTCGCTCCGACACGGCGGTTCCCAGCCCGTTGAAGAACCGGTCGCCGACGGTCAGCCCGTTGAGGATGCCCATGTTGCCGAGGTAGCTGTAGGGGAGAATCGCCTCGGGCCCATGCTCGTCGATGATGGATCGCAGCCGGGTGCCGATCTCATCGAGCGCCTCGTCCCAGGTGATCTCCTCGAACCGCCCGAGGCCTTTGGAGCCGATCCGGCGCAGCGGATGCAGCAGTCGATCGGGGGAGTAGAGGTGGTTCGGGAAGTCGGTGACCTTGACACACAGCCCGCCCCTGGTGAAGGGGTGGTCGGGGTTGCCACGCACCTTCTCGACCTTGCCGTCGGTCACGGTGACGACCATGGAACAGGTGTCGGGGCAGTCGTGGGGACAAGCCCCGAGGAACTGCTGTGATTCGGTTGCGGTCATGGCGACCCCCTTCGATCAGCCGGCTCGTGCGCGCTAGGAACAACTCTAGGAAGCCTCGGTGATCCGGGCCATTGCAGGATCCTGCTACGACGGCCTGTGGGCCGGCCGATCTCAGGATCCGGAGATCGCCATCGAGGTGAGCTCGGCCGTGTTGCGGGCTCCCACCTTGAGCCGGGCGGCACGGAGCTGCTGGCTGACCGTGTTGATCGAGGTGCCCCGCTCCCGGGCGATCTCGCCGTAGGTCAGCCCCCGGGCCGCCAGGGCGACGACCTCGTGCTCGGCCGCGGTCAGCGTTCCCAGCGGTGACGGTTCGGCGTTGGCTCCGTCGTGCAGACGCAGGATCGGTGCCCAGATTCGGGTGACGAAGTAGTCGATGAGTTCGAGCAGGTCGCCGTCGACGTCGGTCACGTGGCGGTCGACCCAGTCGATGCAGACGATTCCGAAGGCATCGACTTCGTCATCGATACGGCGCACGACAATCGACCACGTGTTGTTTCCCGTCAGCAGCGTTCGCACCGGCCCGACCGGCACCTGCTCGGCGGTGTCGGCCACGAACACGGAGGCTTCGGCCGTCAGCACGCCGTTCACGACCGGATCGGAGATCGGCACCCGAAAACCGTCGGTGTCGACATCGGTACGGGCAACGACCGTCACCGGCTGGTACCAGGGAATCGATGGCGACACGTAGCCGGCGTCGGCTCGATCGGCCTCGACCAGGTCGAGCAGGCCGCGGAGGCCGGCCTCCAGCGGCGAACGCGCTGTGGCGGAAGCCTCCAACACCGACGCCGTCAACTCGAGCAGCGCCCGCGGTTTGTCGTCGAGCGGCATGATGCAACACTAATCCCCCGCTCCGGATGCCGCCATTGTGCGGCGATCGAGCCGGTATCCTCCCTCGTGGTGACTGAAGACATCACAGATTTCTCGGCCGTCGCTTCCGATGTCGGCATCGTGGCCCTGCGCGTCGGCCTCATCATCATCGGTACGTTCATTGTCGTGCGGATCCTCCGACGCTGGGTCCCCCGATCGATCGGGAGCTTCATCGAGCAGCGTGAACGGGAGGAAGCCGATCTCGACGAGGTCCGGGGCTCCGAAGACAGGTTTCTCCAACGCGAAGCGCAGCGAGAGCGGGCCCGTCAGCGGGCCAGAACGCTGGCCACGGTTCTGGTGTCGCTGTTCACCGGGGTGCTGTGGTTCGTCGGGTTCCTCCTTGTTCTGGGCGAGATCGACGTCGACCTGGCCCCGCTCCTCGCCGGTGCCGGTGTCGCCGGTATCGCCATCGGCTTCGGCGCTCAGACGCTCATCCGGGACCTGCTGGCCGGATTCTTCATCGTGCTGGAGGATCAGTATGCGGTCGGCGACATCGTCGACCTCGACTACGCCGTCGGCGAGGTCGAGCAGATCAATCTGCGGTACACCCGCCTCCGTGACTACCAAGGCAAAGTCTGGTTCATCCCCAACGGCGAGGTCCACCGGGTCGGCAACCTGTCGAAGTTGTGGTCCAAGGCGGTCCTCGACGTCGGCATCGCCTACGAGGACGACATCGAGCAGGCGCAGGCGGCCATGGTCGCTGCGGCCAACGACGTCAAGGAAGCCGACATAGAGAACGCCACGATCATCGACGAACCCGAGGTTCTCGGCATCGAACAGCTGGGGGCCAACTCCGTGGTGCTGCGGATGGTCGTTCGCACCGAGCCAGGCGAGCAGTGGTCGGTGGCCAGAGCCGTTCGAGCCAGGATCAAGGCCCGGTTCGACGCCGAAGGCATCGAGATTCCCTTCGCCCAGAGCGTCGTCCGGTTTCGCTCCGAGGGTCAGCCACCGACGCCGATGGCGCCGAACGGAGACGACGGTGGAGGGCCCGAGTCAGTGGGTGTCGGCGACGACAGCTGATCGCTCGGGCATCGACGATCCAGGCCGGCGCAATGTTCAGTCCTGGCAGATCAGCCCCGGCAGATCAAGGCGGTGGGAGCATCGGGTTCGACGAACTCCTCGGGATCGGCACAGGGTGTGTCGGCCTCGACGGTTACGTCGAAGTCGCCGATCTGGAACTGGAGAACCATGCCGACTGGTGCGTTGCCCGATACGTCGGTCTGATCGATGACGGCCTGCCACCACTCGTTCAAGTCGGCGATGAGCCCGACGACCATGCCGTCGGGATCCACGGCGAGCGAGACGTCCGCTTCGAGATCCGTCGGCTCCAGACCGTCTGCGACCAACCGCTGTTGGACCCCGGCGGTCACGACCAGTGGTAACAGGTCGTCAGCGGTCACTCGCACGGCCCATCCTTCGGATCCGTCGTCGAACTCGACCATGTCGGTGATCGAGGTGATCGCCTGGCCCACGGTGGCGAGGTAGAGGTCGCCGTTGATCGACACGGTCGGGTCACCCGCAGTCAACTGGGCGAAGTCGGCAAGGTCGTAGCCGACCCAACTCGGAGGGTCGGACAACGGGTTCAACAGCCAGTAGGTGCCGTCGACGAGGCGATACTCCAGCTCCTCACCGGCGTAGCCCGGAAGGTCGTTCAACGCACCGAGTTCGCCGATGAACACCTGGGTTCCGGTTCCGGCCGCTTCCTGATCGTCGAATGAGCCGGTACGACGCATCGACGCCTGGTTCGGTGCGGTCACGGGCAGCGTCTGGGTGACGTCGAGCAGGAAGCGCGCCGAGTTGCGGGCGACGGTTGCGTCGATGGCGCCATGCAGCCGCTCGAGATCCGGCGCATCGCCGGTTCCGGCTTCGGCTTCGGTCGTGGATGTCGCCTCTTCGCCACCGCCGCCGTTGGATGTGGTGGTGGACTCAGGCTCGGTCGTCTCCGTCGCCTCCGACTCCGTGTTCGAGATCGGTGCGGCGCCGTCGTCCGCCTCCGCGTTCGATCCGGAGTCACCGCAGGCGCTGAGCACCACAACCGACACGACGATCGCGAACAGCCACCGGTTCACGGACTTGAACCGATTCATCGATGTCGACAACACGTGGATGGCCATGGGCGTGCAGGGTACTCCTGCGGATCGGGTCTGCGACCGCGCCTCGGCGACGGCTCGGCTTCGGTGGTTCTGCACCGCTGGAGGAGGGCTATACGCTGATTGCCATGTTGACCAGGCGAATGGTTTCGGACGTGTCGTGGGCTTCCGATCGGCTGGTTCGCTGATGGCCGGTGGATTGGCGGCATTGCTCGACGACGTCGCCACCCTGGCCAAGGTGGCGGCCGCTTCGCTCGACGATGTCGGCACCGCGGCGAGCAGGGCCGGGGCCAAGGCGGCCGGTGTGGTCGTCGATGACGCAGCGGTCACCCCCCGCTACGTCCACAACTTCACCGCCGATCGTGAACTTCCCATGATCCGGCGCATCGCCACCGGTTCGCTGCGCAACAAGATCCTGTTCATACTTCCCGCCGCTCTGGTGATGAGCGAGTTCCTGCCCTGGCTGCTCACTCCGCTGCTGATGCTCGGCGGCACGTTCCTGTGTTTCGAGGGGGCGGAGAAGATCTGGGAGAAGCTCGGCGGTGGTCACGATCACGGTGGTGGCCATGCTTCCGGACCTGGTGATGCCGGCCACCAGGACGACGGCCACGACGCCGCTGTCTCCACCACGAAGGTGCAGGTCGGCAAACTGGCAGCCAACGATCGGGAGGACGAAATGGTGTCGGGCGCCATCCGAACCGACTTCATTCTGTCGTCGGAGATCATGGTCATCGCATTGAACGAGGTGGCCGACGAACCGATCGTCAGCCGCACCGTCATCCTGTTCGTCGTCGCCATCGGCATCACCCTGCTGGTCTACGGCTCGGTTGCCCTGATCGTGAAGATCGATGACATCGGCCTCCATCTGGCCCAGCAGGAATCGAACCTCTCGCAGTCGCTGGGCCAGGCTCTGGTCAAGGGGATGCCGAGGTTCATGACCTTCCTGTCGACCATCGGCATGATCGCGATGTTGTGGGTGGGCGGTCACATCCTGCTCGTCGGCTTTGACGAGCTCGGCTGGAGCTGGCCGTACGACCAGGTTCATCACCTCGAGGAGGCGGTCGGCGAGTCACTGTCGTCGATCTCGGGATTCGCCTCCTGGCTGACCAACACCGCTGCGTCGGCCATCCTCGGGATCATCGTCGGCGCCATCGTGGTCGCCGTGATGCACGTGGTACCCCGCCGGGGCGCCGCCGCCCACTGAGGACCGAAATCGGCGAGTCCCGCCGTGGAGCGATTGATACACTGACCACGCCTGAAGACCGAGGCGACGTAGCTCAGTTGGTGAGAGTGCTCGACTCATAATCGAGAGGTCGTGGGTTCGAGTCCCACCGTCGCTACTGCCGGTCCCGCGGTGCGGGACCTTACCGAGTTCGCCCTCGGCGAACGTCGCTGGCCGTGAGCATCGTGCGGGTTTGAAAAGCACTCGGTTAGAACTACTGCCGGTCCCGCGGTGCGGGACCTTACCGAGTTCGACTTCGGCAAACGTCGCCGGCTGCGAGCGTGGCGCAAGGGCTACTGCACCGACCCGCGGTGCGGGAGTCCGCGGTTCCGAAACCCGTATTCTCGGTGGTCCACGGTCCGCGGAACGCCGGCGAACCAGATCTGCTATACCGTCCTCGTGGCGAAGGATCTCTCCAAGTTCGTGGCCGCCGAGCGGGAGTTGTGGTCGAAGTTCGGCATCACACCGTCGGAACGCCGCATCCGGCTTCCGGCCGGGAGCGAGGTGCGCGTGCAGGAGGTCGGCGACGGCCCGCCCATCGTGTTCATCCACGGCGCCGTCGTTGCCGGTTCGAGCTGGGTTCTGTTGGCCGACGCCCTCAGGGACGAGTTCCGGTGCATCCTCGTGGACCGTCCCGGCTGTGGCCTCAGTGACCCGATCCCGAACGGTCCGCTGCGATCGCCGGCCGACTTCAAGCGCTTTGCCGAGGATCTCACACCGGGCGTTCTCGATGGACTCGGACTCGACGAAGCGGCCATCGCCTGCACTTCCATGGGCGGGTTCTTCGGCTTCCGCGCCGCAATGACCCATCCCCATCGGGTCACCAGGCTGGTCGAGTACTCGTGGGCGGTGGGGACCCCGATGGCCAAGGTGCCGATGATGATGCGGCTCGGATCACCGGCGCTCTTGAAGGCATTGATGGTTCACATGCCGATCAGCGCACCGGTGGTGAAGTCGATGCTCAAGCAGGTGGGTATGAGGCGGGCCGTCGAGTCCAAGACGTTCGATGACGACATGCTGGCCTGGACAGTCGCCCACCTGAAGCACACCGCCACACTCAAGTCCGAGACCGACAACAACACGTTCGTTTCGCTCAAGGGTGAGAACCCCGAGTTCCTGTTCACCGACGAGGAGCTTCAGCGCCTACAGATGCCGGTGCTCCTCCTGTGGGGTGACGAGGACACCAATGGCGGCCGGCGCGAAGCCGAAGCCTTCGCTGCCAGGCTCCCGAACTGCAGCCTCGAGATCGTCATCCGCGCCGGGCATGCGCCGTGGATCGACGAGATCGAGTTCTGTGCGGCCAAGACCCGGGACTTCCTGATGAACTGAGCACTGCTCGTTTCCCTGGCTCGTCAGAGGTGGTCGTCGGTTGCGACTGTTCGCCGCTCACCGGTGGCGGTGAGCTGCCGGGTGGCGATGACGAGGGCGAAGGCAAGCCCGCCGACGGTCACCATAAGCACGAGCAGTGTACGGGGCGGTGCGGCGCCGACAAGCGCAACGGCGGCGATGGTCGCCCCCAGCGACACCACCAGTACCGTGGCGACTTCGCTCAGTCGGTCGAGGGTGACACCCGGTCGCCGGTCGCGCCCATCGCGCCGTTCCATCGAGTCCCATGCCAGTTCCGCTGCCACGTACCACAGGCCGGCGATGATCAGCGATCGTTCCCACCGCTGCACCGGGACCGTGCCGATCTTGATGACCGCGCCGGTCAGTGCCACGAGAACGGCACCGCCGACGGCGAACCGGGAACCGGTCACCACAGCCACCACGAAGATGACCAAGCCGAATCCCACGAATCGAAGGGCGGAGTCGGCGAACCGGGTGGTCGTGGCCACCGTGGTCCATCCGGCCAGCCCTGCCGCCACCACGGCAAGCAACGCCTGCGTTCCTCCCGGCCGGATCATCGCCGCACCACCCTGGTCATCGCCGCACCAGCGGGCCGATTCGGCGACGCTTTCGGGTCAGCTCCCGCAACGTCACCTCCAGTGGGAGGTCCCGCTCCCATCGACTGACCGCCACGCCCCGTTGGGCCAGGCGGTCACGCAACATCATTCGTTCGGCCGACCAGATTCGCCACGCCACGTCGGCCGCAGTCGGTTCGGCGGCCTGGGCGCCACCGGTCGTGGAACCACCGTCGTCGGTGCGAGCGGTGGCGGTTCGGTCGATCGCCGGGTCGCATTCGATGACGGCGACGTCGTGTCCCCGCCCGGTCAGTTCGACCAGGGCCTCGATGAAGCGGTCGTCGAGCAGCGGCGACAGAGCGAGGACGAACGACCGGGGAGGGATCGCCCGCGGTCCGATCAGCGCCAGGTCACGGTCGGCGGCGTTTGCGTACAATGCCGTGGCCAGGAGCGCGTCGACCAGCCGCTGCAGCTGCAGCCGGCCGGTGCCGGGCACCACCCATCGGACCAGACCGCCGAACTCGACGAGGCCGACACGATCGATGACCGACAGGTGGCTTTCGGCGAGCGCCACTGCGGCTTCGATGGCAAGGCCGAACATCGTCTGCACGTCGTGTCCGGACTCGACGAACGAGTCGAGGAGGAGGATGACGTCGGTGGCCCGGTCGGGATGACGTTGGGAGGTCCAGAGCCGATCGCTGCGAGCACTGACCCGCCAGTTGATGTCGCGCAGTGAGTCACCGGGGCCGTAAGGACGCAGGTCGGCGTATTCGACGCCCCGTCCGGTGGCCCGCGATCGGTGGGCGCCGGTCGTGCGGCGGACGAACCAGGGTGCGACCATCGACTGGATCTGCTGGGACGTCGGGTGGACGCGGATGGGTGTCGGATCGTGCAGAACGCCGGTCCAACGGGTCAGCCCGTACGGCTCCACCACCTCGATACCGATCCGCCCGACGTCGAACGTTCCCCATTGATCGGTCGGCACCGGGAACGTCACCGTCTGCGCCGCCCCACCGCCGGTCACGATCTCCCGGGGTGCGACCGGCCGGCGGCTCAGCGCGCCTACCGGCGACCACGGCGACGCGGTCATCGTCACCCGCCCGTTCGTGTTGGCCACGGTGGCCGTGATCTCGATCGTGTCACCGACAAGCGGCCTCATCTCGTCGACGGTCACGGTCAGCGACGGCGCCTGCCGGCCGGCCCGGATGATCCCGGCCACCAGGAGGACGAACCAGGGAGTCACCAGCATGGCAATAGCCGGTCGACCGAGCGCCACGGCGGCGACGCCCCCGATGAGACTCAGCGCAAGGGCGACGGGCAGGCGCTCGGTCGACCGGCGCGTCATGTCCGGTCGTCAGCCGCCGGATCGCCCGGCGGGGAAAACGTCGCCGACGGGAGAGTGGTGGGGGTCGGCACCGTGTCGAGGCATTCATGAACGACCGACGACGGATCGACACCGCGCACCCACAACTCGGGACGGAGCACGACGCGGTGGGCCAGGGTGGGCACCGCCACGGCCTTCACATCATCGGGGGTGACGTACCCACGGCGATCGAGCACCGCCCGAGCTCGGGCCACCTTCACCAGGGCTTCGACACCGCGCGGGCTCGAGCCGGCATGAACCTTGGAATTGGCCCGGGTGGCGCGCACGAGACCAACGCAATAGTCGATCACCGATTCGGAGACCGTGACGTTCTCCATCGCTCGCTGCAGCGCGGGAACGGTGCCGGCATCGACGACGGGAGCCAACTCGACGACGTCGGTGCGGCGTTCGAGACGGCGACGGATTATCTCGGCCTCCTCGGCCGCCGTCGGGTAACCGATCGACGTGCGGAGCAGGAACCGGTCGATCTGGGCCTCGGGCAGCGGATAGGTCCCCTCGAATTCGATGGGGTTCTGGGTGGCCAGAACGAGAAAAGGCTGGGGTAGCCGATGCGACACACCGTCGACCGTGACCTGACGTTCCTGCATCGCCTCGAGCAGTGCAGCCTGGGTCTTGGGCGGCGAGCGGTTGATCTCGTCGGCCAGCACCACGTTGTGGAAGACCGGGCCCCGTCGGAACACGAACTCGGAGTGGCGCTGATCGTAGAGCAGCGAGCCGGTCACATCGGCCGGCATCAGATCGGGAGTGAACTGAATCCGGCCGACCGTCAGCCCGGTCACCTGGGCGATCGACCGGGCGATCAGCGTCTTGCCGAGACCGGGCAGATCCTCGAGCAGCACATGGCCGCTGGCCAGCAGTCCGCTCACGATCAGCTCCAACTCGGGCCGCTTCCCGACGACGACGGTCTCCAGCGCATCGAGAATACGCTCGGTGGCCGCGGCCGCCCCTTCGATGGACAGGTCGCCGGTTCCGCTCACGGTCCGCCCCCGCGGTGGGTCGTGCACGGCGTCCTGCACTCGGTTCTGCACTGGTTCGTGGTCATCGTGCTCTCCGCAACCCTACTGGTGATCGCCGTCGTCGTTCAGCCTCCGCAGGAATCCGTCGAGTTCGTCGAGGGTCGGCGCCCGGTCTGTGACGGTCGGGTCGAGCAGCCATGCGGTGTCGCCGAACCGCTGCCGTTGGCGGGCGATCGCCTGCGTCGGGTCGGTGTTGGAGTCGACGCCGTATTGGAGCAGGAAGTGGTGGTCGACGATTGCCTGGAGGCGCGGCCGCAGCCGACGGGCGTGTGACCTCTCGTTGGCGATGGCCCGCCTGATGAGCGCTTCGATGTAGAGATGGTCTTTCAGCTGCGAACTCTCGGGCGCCGCCGACCGGCGGCGGAGGCGGGTGAACCACTGGGCGAGCACGGGTAGCAGGCCGGCGCTTCGGCCGCCACGGGGCGGGGCGGCACGGATGAGCGAGACGGCCAGCCCGATCAGGAGCCACAGGGCGAGAGCGGTGAACCACAGCTCGACGGACACCCGTTGTTGCCCGCCGACGGGCAGGGCGACCAGCAGCCCCAGGGCCAGGGCCCAGGCGGCGATTCGGAGCAGCCGCCGGCCGGTCACCGATCTGCCTTCCGATCCCAGAGGAAGGACTCCAGCGGACGATGTTTCGCCACTCGGCGAAAGTCGGTAACGGCCTTGCGACGTTTGGCCGCCGGGCGAAACTCGGTAAGCACCTGCTTCGCAGGTGTGACGGCCTCCGGGACTGCGACGGTCATGGGCGGGCGAGTCGGCTCAGATCGTCGCGGATGCGAGCCAGATCGGTTGCGGCCCGACTGCGGTCGGTTTCCGTGACCCGGCTGCTCGAGAAGCGGGCCACTTCGTAGCGACGAGCGAGATCGAGCAGGGGTGTTCGGTCGATCGGTAGGCGGGCGAGAACACGATCGAGATGTTCGGTCGGTGTCTCGGTCGGTCTCCTCGGGCAGTCATGTTGTGCCAGCGCCCGCTCCAGCCGGTCGTAGGCGGTGAGAACCGCGGACCGGGGGTCGGTTCCGAGTTCCAGGTCCTCGACCATGCCGTCGATCGTGCGGCTCAGCTCGCTGCGGTCGACGAGATCGTCGTCGGCACCGACGCCGTCGTCTTCGACGGTCCGGCGCCGTGCCGCGGCGGTGGCGCCGAGCCAAACGCCGATGGCGGCGAGCGCGATGTAGACCTGGTTGGCCGTGATCGTGAAGTCGACCGGTGCCGGCGGTTCCTCCTCGACCGGTTCTTCGACGCCGGACCGGGACGAATCCGCCGGATTCACATCGAGCAGCCGTTCGACGATGGACGGATTGGCCATCACCACCGCGATGGCAACGGCGAGACCGAGCCACAACGTGATCAGATTCGCCGGTCGGGCTTCCTTTGCGCCCGATCCGACGCGAACAACCCGGACCGTCCACACCAACGCCCAGATGATCAAGGCCACGAAGGCCACGCCCATGAGATCGTCCAGTGCCGGCAGACCGATCCAGGTCCGGTCATCAGGTCGGGGGCCGGCGGCGATCATCACGACCAGCACCCACCCGACCACGGCGACGGCCCCAATCGCAGCGCGCCGCCCGGCACGCGGTGTCCTTCTGCCCTTCACGGCCATCAATCCACGATAGTTTGCGGCCCAGAAAACGGGGAAACCCCCGCAGGGACCTCGGGTCCCGACGGGGGTTCGACCACCAACTGGTTTGGAATCCGGACTGTTATTTGAGGATTTTGGTGACGCGGCCTGCGCCCACAGTACGGCCACCCTCACGAATAGCGAACCGCAAACCCTCATCCATCGCAATCGGGTTGATCAACTCAACCGTCATCTCGGTGTTATCACCCGGCATACACATCTCGGTACCCTCCGGCA
>JAOTVU010000153.1 GCA_029863385.1 Acidimicrobiia bacterium | reverse complement strand
GCCGGGCGCTCGAGGAGCTGCTCGCCAGCGATACGGCCGACGTCGAAACGGGTCGGGCCGGTTGATCACCGTTCGCTCCCGGTCCGCTCCGGTAGGCTCGGGAACGTGGTGGCCTGGAAGGACGTCAAAGCAGCGGCTCCCGAGTTCGCCGAGCGGGTCCGCCGGTTGTTCGATGCCGGCCGTCACAAGACCATCGCCACCCTCCGGGCTGATGGTTCACCGCGCATCTCCGGTATCGAATGCGAGTTCACCGACGAGGGTGACCTTCGATTCGGTTCTATGACCGCGGCGAGGAAGGGTGCCGATCTGCGGCGCGATCCGCGTTTTGCGCTGCACGGTCCGACGCTCCACCCCGAGCCGGGCAGGGAAGCCGACTGGACCGGCGAAGCCAAGATCGCCGGCCGGGCGATCTTGGCGGACCGATTCTCGGTGGAGAAGATGGCGACCACGCCAAGCCTCAGCCGCACGGGGAATGGTTCGTGGCCGACATCGATCGGGTGGTCGTGACCGGGCTCGACGACGAGGCGACCATGCTGGTCGTCGAATGGTGGACTCTCGATGACGGGTTGAAGCGGTTCGAGCGGGCGTAGGCCGTCCCGCCGCTCCCGGCACCCCCCAACTCTTCCTGAACAATCCGCGCACTATGCGCGTCTGACGGGGGAAGAGTTGGGGGGTGGTCAGCGGCAGTGCTACCAGACGGCTCGACGGCGACCGAGCTGCACGTTCCTGCAGCGCTTCGGCCTGGGTCAGGCCCTCATGTCGATGACGTAGGCTCCGACCGCCGACTTGTCGATGAACGCCCGCTGGGCCTCGACCAGGTCGGGCAGCGCATAGGTGCCTGCGACAATCGGCTTGATCTCACCGGCCTCGATGTAGCGCACGAGGTTGGCGAACACGGCCGGAGCCAGCACGGTGCAACCGTGCATGGTCAAATCGTGGAGGTAGAGGGTGCGGACATCGAGTTGGACGATCGGACCGGCGATCGCGCCTGCCGTTGTGTAGTGACCGCCCCGGCGGATCACTTCGAACAACTCGGGGAATTGCTCGCCGGCGACGACGTCGGCCAGCACGTCGGTGCCACCGCCGGTGATGTCGCGGATCTTGTCGATGAGCTCGGGGTCCTGTCGGGCCAGCGTGTGATCGGCCCCGGTAGCGGCTGCAGTTCGCTCCAGCTTCAATTCCGACGCGATGGCGATCGTGTGGGCCCCACGACGCCGGGCCAGTTGCACGATGGCGCCACCGACGCCGCCGGAGGCCCCGGTGGCCACGACCCATTGCCCCTCGCTCACCCCCGGGCGTTCCAGCATGTGCTCGGCCGTCGCGTAGCTGCACGGGAAACTGGCCAGCTCGACGTCGGTCAGTTCCGTGTCGACGGCGTGGGCGTTGACTGCCGGAACGGTGACGTAGTCGGCGAAACCCCCGTCTCGCTCCGAACCCAGGTAACCGGCTTTCTCGATGTCCCCGCTGGGATCGCGCAGCCACGCGTCGCAGATGACGCGTTCACCGATGCGAGCGGGATCGACCTTCGATCCGACGCCGACGATGCGGCCCGCCGGGTCGGCTCCCTGAATCCGGGGAAACGACATGCCACCACCCCACGAGCCGTCGCCGTCGCCGGTGAGCACGCTGTCGCCCGTCGCCCCGGCCACCGACTTGGAGTACCACCCGATCCTGGTGTTGATGTCGGTGTTGTTCATCCCGCAGGCGCCGACCTTGATCAGGACCTCGTCGGGCTCGGGGCCCGGGGCCTTCACATCGTCCCGGTAGTCGAGCTGGTCGACGTCGCCGTGTCCGAGGAGGAGGACCGCTCGCATGGTCGACGGCATGTCCGTGTTGCTCATGTCGATCACCCTAACTCCGGTGGGATGGCCGGGGTCTGATCGATTGCGGTTCGACGGAGCCAGTCGACGAGACGATCCACGATGGCGGTGTCGACCGACGGTCCCGGAATGAGGAGGTACGCCATGCCCGGCCGGTGCAGCTCCGGGCCGACCGGCATGAGCGCTCCCGAGTCGAGATGGGGCTCGATCAGACCGCGCCACGCCAGCGCAACACCGAGCCCGTTCATGGCATCGGCCAGCACCACGGCGTCGTTGTTGTACGACAGTCGGGCTTGTTGCGGGCGCCAGCTCAGGCCGTGCCCGGCGAACCAGTCCTTCCAGGTCGCCCATCGTCGGTCACGACCGTCGAGGTGGAGTTTCGTCGTGTCGACCAGGCACTCCGGCGGGCACGTCGGGCCGAGATCGTGGGACGCCGCGTAGCCGGCCGATGCCACCGGAACCACACGCTCGTCGAACAGCAGGCGACTGCCGGCCGGTGCACCCGAGACAGCGGTGAGATGGATTGCGGCGTCGAACGGTTTCTCCGTCAGTTCGCCATCGCGGTCGAAGAGCCGGAGTCGAAGCTCACGCTCACCGACGACATCCTGGAGCCTGTTCAGGTTCGGCAACAGCCACTGCTGGGCGAATCCGGGATTGGCGGCGAGCAGGAACGTGGAGTCAGTCGCCTCGACGTGATCCAGCGCTTCCTCAACGGTGTCGAAGGCGACCTGGACTGCACCGAGCAGCTCGCTTCCGGCGCGGTTGAGAGTTGCACGGTTGCCGGTGCGATCGAACAGATCGCAGCCGATCGCTCGTTCCAGCCCGGCGATCTGTCGGGACACCGCCGGCTGGCTCATGCCGAGTTCGTTGGCGGCCGCCGTGAATGAACCGAGGCGCGCCGCGCTCTCGAACACGACGAGCATCTGCAACCGGGGCACCCGCTGCAGGAGGGTATGCACGCCTGCAGCATAACCTCCGGACATGGTGGCCCTGCCAATTGAACCCCTGTTCAGACATCGCGAACGCGCCCATGATCAGGTCATGACCGTGACCGTGGACAAGCAGTTGACAGGTCGACCCCGCCGGGGTGGGGGTCGGGAGGGGCGGGCAAGGCGAGGAGCGGAGCCGCTTGGTCCCGTGCTGTCCATCGAGCGGCGGCTGCCGACCTATGACCCGTTCAGCCCCGAACAGATCGATGCCATCGAGCGCCACGCCGACTGGATTCTCGACGAGATCGGCGTCGAGTTCCGTGGCGACCGGGAGGCGCTCGACCTGTTTCGAGCCGCTGGAGCCAGGGTGGAGGGGGAGCGGGTCCGGTTCGAACCAGGTCTGGCCCGTGAGTTGTGCTCGACCGCTCCCTCCCGCTTCGACATGGTGGGCCGAGACGGCCGACAGGTGCCGATCGGCGATCATCACGTGGTGCTGCTGCCCGCCTACGGGCCACCGTTCGTGACGGACCTCGATCGGGGTCGACGCTACGCCACGCTCGAGGACTTCGAGAACATCGTCAAGATGACCTGGTCGACACCGTGGCTCCACCACTCGGGCGGCACCGTCTGCGAGCCCGTCGATGTGCCGGTCAACAAGCGTCACCTCGACATGACGTATGCCCACCTCCGTTGGTCGGCCAAACCGTTCATGGGATCGGTCACCGCTCCCGACCGGGCCGAGGACTCGATCGCCATGGCTCGGATCGTTCACGGTGCCGAGACCATGGAGACCACCTGTGTCATTCAGGGGAACATCAACGTCAACAGCCCGCTCGTCTGGGACGATGTGATGAGCGGGGCGCTCAAGGCGTACGCACGAGCCAACCAGGGTTGTGTCATCTCGCCGTTCATCATCGGCGGGGCCATGGGACCGGTCACCGTTCCGGCACTGTGCGCCCAGGCCCACGCCGAGGCCATGACCGGCATCGCGCTCGGCCAGCTCGTCCGCCCCGGATCCCCGATGGTGTACGGAAACTTCCTCACCACCATGAACCTCAAGTCGGGTGCACCGACCTTCGGAACCGCCGAGTCGACCCTGGCCACCTACGTGATCGGGCAGCTGGCCCGCCGACTCGGTCTGCCGCTTCGCTGTGGTGCCCACTACACCGCGTCGAAGGTGGCCGACGGGCAGGCGATGTCCGAATCGGCCGACGCCATGGCGGCCGGCATCCTGGCCGGCACGAACTACGTCATCCACGCCGCCGGCTGGCTCGAAGGGGGCCTCTCGTTCGGCTACGAGAAGTTCGTGATGGATCTCGACCGGTGTGCGATGCTGCACAAACAGCTCGGCGGTCTGACCGTCGACGAGGAGCAACTGGCCACCGACGCGTACCGGGAGGCCGGTCCGGGAACGGCCTATCTGAGTACCGCCCACACGATGCGGCACTACGCCACCGCCAACCACGAGTCCGTCCTGGCCGACACCAACAGTTTCGAGCAGTGGGCCGACGAAGGTGGACTCGATACGGCCCAGCGGGCCAACGGGATGTGGAAGCGGATGCTGGCCGACTACGAGCCACCGCCGATCCACGACGGCGTCGATCGGGAGTTGCGGGCCTTCATCGACGAACGCAAGCGGTCGATGCCCGACCGATGGTACTGAGCGCCTCGGCTTGTTATCGCCGCTTCCGGGTGACGATCACCGGGAGACGGGTGTAGCCGTTCACGAACGAGGAGAACGTCCGCTCCGGTTCGTCCTGCACCTCGATGCGTTCGAACCGCTGAAGGATCTCCTCCCACAGGATCCGAAGCTGCAACTCGGCCAGTCGACTGCCCATACAGAAGTGGATGCCGTAGCCGAACGAGAGGTGGCGATCGGCATTGGGCCGTTCGATGTCGAGGGCGTCGGCGTTGTCGAAGACCTCCTCGTCACGGTTGGCCGACAGGTACCACATGAGTACCTGGTCGTGCTTGCGAATCTGCTTGCCACGGATCTCACAGTCGCGCGTCGCGGTGCGCCGCATGTACGAGAGCGGTGTCTGCCAGCGGATGACCTCGGGGACCATCCTGGGCACAAGCTCGGGATCGGCGATCAGTTTGTCGTATTGATCCGGGAACTTGTTGAGACCGTAGACGCTGCCCGACATCGTGTTGCGGGTGGTGTCGTTGCCCCCGACGATGAGGAGCAGCAGGTTGCCGAGATGGTCGGCCACCGGCATGTCCTTCGTCGCCTCGCCGTTGGCCAGCATGGAGACAAGGTCGTGGGCCGGTTTACCCCGGCGCTCATCCCACAGCCGCTCGAAGTACTGGACACATTCGATGAGCTCCTCACGACGCTGCTCGGGCGTTTCGACGAGACCCCCCGGTTCGGGGACCGCGAACACGATGTCGGACCACCGAGTCAGCTTCCGCCGGTCGTCGAAGGGGAAGTCGAACAGCGTGGCCAGCATCATGGTGGTCAACTCGATCGAGACGGTGTCGACCCAGTCGAACACCTCCCCCTCGGGGAGCGAGTCGAGCACCTGGACCGTTCGTTCACGGATCAGCGGATCGAGACTGCGCAGGTTGCTCGGCGCCGAGACCGACCGCACGGTTTTGCGTTGCTCGGTGTGTTCGGGCGGGTCGAGGGCGATGAAGGGGTTCACCCGACTGATGGCGTTTTCCGGAGGCGGCGTGCCGATCGGCCAGCCGAGCGTGATGCCATACGCCGAGGAGAAGGTCTTCCAATCGCCGTCGGTCGCCCGGACATCGTCGTATCGGACGAGCGACCAGTAGCGGCCCGCGATGCTGATCTCGTTGAGGTGAACGGGGTCCTCGCGACGGAGCCGTTCGAAGACCTCCTGCCAGCGGTGCTCGCTGAACAGGTGGGGGTTCGCCGGATTGATGTCGGCGATGGCCAGCTCGTCGACCGGCGGTACGTCGACCCCCAGTTGGGCCATCTCGTATTCCGGGAGCGGGCGCATCTTGGAGCCCGCCGGCGATCCTGTGGCAGCCGCCGCCGTCTCGGTCACGGTGGAACCTCCTGTTCGTCGACAAGCCGATTCGTTCGATCCGCCTGTCGAGGCCTGGTCCAACTGTAGACGTCGGCGGCATCGGACGAGGAACACAACACGGCCGTCCCTCGGGATGCCGTCCGCTACGTGACGTAGGGCCGGGCCTTCGCCCGCCTGCCCCGGATGCTGGATCCGTTGACGGCGGCAACGACCTCGTGCACGGCGGAAGGGGGAACGCCGACCACCGAGTAGTGCTCGGAGATCCTGATGGGGCCGATGTCCCGACCGGACAGGCCGGTTTCGTTGGCGATCGCACCGACCAGGTCGCCGGGTTGCACTCGTCCCCGACGGCCGACGCCGATGTAGACGAAGGCGGTGTCGCCGCCGGATCGTTGGCCCTGACGGCCATGGTGGCCGCCACCGGTGCGGTCGGATCCCTTCGAACCTTTGCGGCCTTTGCCTTTGCCGACCTTGCTCGGTGTCTCGGCCACGGCGGGGATGAAGTTCTCGTCGGCCGTCGGGTTGCGGGATTCGTGGACCAGCTTGATGGCAGCGAGAGCGATGTCGCGCAGTTCCGCCACATCGCTGAGCTCGTGGATGACCTGATGGTACTGGTCGACGTCGTCGCCCAGCTTCTCCTTGATTGCCGTGACGGTCAGCTCCAGCTGCCGGGCTCGGAGATCGTCGACACTCGGAACATCGGCCACATCGAGCTTGTGGCCGACGAGCCGTTCGATGTTGCGCAGTCGACTACGGGTGCTGGGTTCGGCCAGTGTGATGGCGACACCCTCACGGCCGGCCCGTCCGACCCGTCCGATCCGGTGGACGTAGCTCTCGGGTTGCGCGGGAACGTCGTAGTTGACCACGTGGGTCAGGGTGTCGACGTCGAGGCCCCGAGCGGCCACGTCGGTGGCAACGAGTAGATCGGCGGTACCGTCGCGCAGTCGGGCCATCACCCGATCGCGTTGGCTCTGGTCCATGCCGCCGTGCAGCGCCTCGGCACGGTAGCCGCGGGCGTTCATCGTGGCCGTGAGCTCGTCGACGTCGTTTCGGGTCCGGCAGAACACCAGGGCCGACTCCGGAGCTTCGATGTCGATGATTCGGCCCAGGGCTGCCGACTTGTGTTTGCGCTGAACGAGATACACGGCCTGGCGCACGAGGTTCTTCGCCGGGGCATCGTCGCCCATGCCGACCTTGATCCGCACCGGATCGCTCTGATGGCGAGCGGCGATCGCTGTGATCCGGGGCGGCATGGTGGCGGAGAACAGCGCAGTCTGCCGCGTCGGTGGCGTCGACTCGAGAATGAGCTCGATGTCTTCGGCGAAGCCCATGTCGAGCATCTCGTCTGCTTCGTCGAGCACGACGGTGGTGACCTCGGCCAGATCGAGAGCCCGGCGCTTGAGGAGATCGATGGTCCGACCGGGTGTCCCGACGACGACGTGGACTCCCCGTCGGAGCGCGGTGATCTGGTGGTGGATGGGGGAGCCGCCGTAGACGGCGAGCGCCTTGATGTTCTGTTGCCCGCCGTAGCCGGTGACAGCCTCGGACACCTGAACCGCCAGTTCACGGGTCGGCACCAGGACGAGGGCCACCGGTGATCGGGGTCGACCGGGCTCGATCCCGTTCACGATCGGAAGTGCGAAGGCCGCGGTCTTGCCTGTTCCGGTAGCGGCCTGGCCGACGACGTCGGAACCACGCAGGAGGTGGGGGATGATTTCGGCCTGAATCGGCGTGGGTTCGGTGTAGCCCCGGTCGGCGATGGCGCGCAGCAGTTCGTTGCGCAGGCCGAGGCCCGCAAAATCGATGGTCATGGTTTGGCTCCCTGTGTTTGCCGCATCTCTACTGCGGCAACGGCCTGAACGGCCCAGCCTCATGCCAAACCTGCAGTCCTTCAGCCTAGCCCCGGATTGGTCTGCTGCTGCGGGTGTGACGCATGCACCCTTGTAAACGAACGTATGTTCGTTCTACTGTTGTGGGATGCTAGGAGACACCGACCTCATGAACCCCCATCAACTCGAGGGCCTGCGCCGGTCCGTGGCGATGCTGCCGGCCAACACGGGCACAGGCATCCTGACTCGGGAGGAGACGTTGCACCTGCTCGACGCCATGCGAGCCGTCCTGCGCAACGCGCCACTCGACAGTGGCGACTCGTGACGTCGGCCGCACCGTTTCGTCCATGATGTCTCGCCCCATGGTCATGATGTTTCGTACCATGATGCGGTGAGGATTGCGCTGGAGGTCTGGTCGGCCCGCTTCGACGAGGTTCGGGCCACCTGCCTTCGAGCCGAGGCGTTGGGGCTCGACGGCTTCTACTACGGCGAGTCGCCCCACGCGCTCAATCTCGACTGCTGGACCACGCTAGGGGCGCTGGCCTCGATCACCGAGCGCATACGGCTCGGACCCGTCATCACCAATGTCCTCCCGACGTATCGATGTCTTGCGCTGCTGGCCAAACAGTCGGCGACCCTGACCGCCATCGCCCCCGACCGTCTCGATTTCCGAACCGGTGCCGGGGCGGCGATCGCTTTCGCCCGACCGTGGTGGGAACCATTCGGTATCGAGTACCCGCCCTACGATCATCGCCTCGATGAACTCCATGCCGCGCTGGGGCTGTTGCCGGATCTGTGGGCTCGATCGGGGGTTTCCGCGCCACCGATCACGATCGCCGCCACCGGACGGCGGGCCATGCGGCTCGCCGCCGAACAGGCCGACATCTGGGAGACATCGTTCGCAACGCCCGCCGAGTTCGGCGAGCGGTGGGCGGCCTTGCGGGCGGTCGGCGTTGGTCGAGATGTCCGCACCTCGCTCGAGATCGACGGATTCGTGTCGATGACTCGCGACGGGGTTCGCCGTCTGACTGACCAGGTTCGCGCCGAGCGTGGTTCCGAGGATCTCGAGGCTGTCCTGGGACGAGCGTTGATCGGTACCCCCGTTGAGGTGGCCCGACAACTCGATGCACTGGCGAATGTGGGTGTCGATCAAGTGGTTGTCGCCCTGCACGATCCCCACGAGCCCGATGCCATCGAAGCGCTGGCTTCGGCCCGCAGCGCGGCCCGATCACAGCATCGGTGCCGCACCTGAAGGGCCCGACGACGACCATCGCGCCACGTGTTGGTCAGCGGTGCATGCCGTGGATTCAGGCATGGTCCCCGAGCGCGGAGCGCCGTGTCGAGGCACATATACTCGTGTCGATTGGACGCACGGGTGGACGATGCCGGGCAATGCTTCTACAGTGTGCGCGTTCAGCCGGTAGGCTCTACTATCGGTTTTGACTAACATTGATAGCTTGGGAAAGGCGTGGGGCATGAATGTCAGGAATCGTATGAGGGCGTTGGTTGCGTTGTTCGCAACCGCCGTCTTGTTCATGGTGGCGGCGCCGGTGTCGGCGGCACTGCCCACCGCAAACGTCGTCGACGCCAAGGTGATGACACAGAACCTGTACATAGGCGCCGACCTTGATCGCATCCTGCAAGGTGAGTCGCCGGCCGCGGTGTTCCAGACGGCGTTGGCGTCGGACATCCCCGGGCGGTTGGCCACCTTCGCCGCCCAGGTCGATGAGCAGAACCCGGATCTGATCGGCCTGCAGGAGGTCACCAAGATCGTCGTGTTCGATTTCCAGGGCAACGTCATCGAACCGTTGAGCTTCGATTACCTGGAGATCGTGCTCGGCAACCTGAAAGCTCGGGGCGAGAATTTTGCGGTGTCCTCCGTGGTGGTCAATGCCGACGTCACTCTCCCCATCGCTCCGGGGCTGTTCGCCCGAGTGATCGACCGCGACGTGATCATCCACAACACCATCACCACCGCTGTGTTGAATCCGGCGTCCGCCAACTTCACCACCAACTTCGCCTTTGAACTCATCCCCGGTTTCCCGATCGAGTTCACTCGGGGTTACACGTCGGTCGTCGCGAGCGTCAACGGCGGACCCTCCTTCCGGTTCGTCAACACCCACCTCGAAGTGCAGATCGCGCCCTGTGTGACACTGGAGGGTCTGAAGATCTGCCAGGAGGTGCAGGCCGCTGAGCTGGTCGAGGCGCTGGCGGACGAGTCGCTGCCCGTCGTCCTGCTCGGCGACTTCAACGCCGAACCGGGCGAGCCGACGTACCAAACGATCGTCGACGGTGGCTACGCCGACACCTGGAACAACGACGGCGGCGACACCTGCTGTCAGAGCGAGCTCCTCAACGAGCCGAGCAATCTGACCCAGCGCATCGACATCATCTTCCACCGCACCGACAACGCCTCGCTGATCTCGGCAACCACCGACACGGTGACGGCCCAGACATCGCCAGGCGGCCTGTGGTACTCGGATCACGCCGGTGTTGTTGCCGATCTCCGCCTGCTGGCCACCGACATCTGCGCCGGTCTGACGCCTACCATCGAGGGCGACGACGGCGGCAACAACATCATCGGCACCGACGGCGACGACATCATCTTCAGCTACGGCGGCGACGACACGATCGACGCCGGGTTGGGCAACGACATCATCTGCAGCGGCGATGGCGACGACACCATCATCGCCGCCGGCGGCGACGATCGGATCGATGTCGGCTCGGGCAACGACACCGTGTCTGGGGGCACCGGCGACGACCTCGTCTTGGGCGTGTTCGGCAACAACACCGTCAACGGCGGTTCGGGCGATGACCTCATCATCACCGGACAGGGAGACGACACCGTCAACGCCAACGGCGGCGACGATATCATCGATGTCGGCGACGGCACGAACACCGTCGACGCCGGCTCGGGTGACGACGACGTCACTGGCGGCACGGACGCCGATCACATCGACGGCGGTCTCGGGAAAGACACCGTCGACGCCGGAGCCGGAACCGACACCTGCATCAGCGCTGAGTTCTCGGTCGGCTGCGAGCTCTGAGCCCACCAATCAACGGCCGGACGGTGCGGTGCGAGATCGCCGCACCGTCCGGCCGCTAGACTCCGAGCTTCCTTCTCCCTCCCGACCGACGGAAGCCGATGCTCATACCAGGACAACCAGCCCCGGACTTCAGCCTTCCCGATCAGCACGGTGAGATCGTCAGGTTGTCCAGCTTTGCGGGGCGATGGGTTCTGGTGTGGTGGTACCCCAAGGCCGCCACGCCCGGCTGAACCATCGAGGGCCAGGCTCTGCGTGACAGGGCCGACCGTTTCGACGAACTCGGGGTGACCATCCTCGGCGCGTCGTTCGACACACGAGAGGAGAACCGGGCGTTCGCCGAGGCCCAGGATTTCCCGTTCCGTCTCCTGAGCGACACCGACCGAATCAGCGGGATGGCCTATGAGGTGGCTCGTCATCCCGACGACAAGTTCGCGGCGTATCCACGCCGCTACAGCTATCTCATCGACCCCGAAGGACTGATCCATCGGGCCTACGATGTCACCGACGTCGCTCGTCATGCCGACGACGTGATCGCGGATGTCGAGGAGGCGCAGGCCGCCCGATGACCACCCAGCCCTATACCAGAACCGCTGAACCAAGGGTCGCCGACGCCGCTTCTGATGCCCGCGAGTTGCAGGAGCGGGTCACCGCCGTCACCCGAGGCGCGGCCCGTGCCGCCGTGCTCGGTGTGAACGATGGACTGGTCACCAACGTCTGTCTGATCCTGGCCGTGGCCGGCGCATCCTCCGGTGTCAGCGAAGTCCGCATCGCCGGCCTGGCCAGCCTGATCGCCGGCGCCTTCTCGATGGCGGCGGGGGAGTGGATCTCGGTCCGCAGCCAGGTGGAGTTGTTCCAGGGCATCGTCGAGGAGATGAACCGATTGGCCGAGCGGAACCCTCGCCTGCTGCTCGATGAGTTGACGTCAAAGCTGACCGACAGCGGCCTGGCCACCGACACGGCGCAGCGGGTCTCGACCGAACTCCCACTGGAGAGCAAACGG
>JAOTVU010000152.1 GCA_029863385.1 Acidimicrobiia bacterium | reverse complement strand
GCGCGACCCGGCCAACCGGTTCGAATCAGGCTCAGCCGAGCCTGTTGCGCTCCCGCTCCTCGATGCGGGCCGCCATCGCGGCGGCCTGGGTTCGGCGGTCGATACCGAGCTTCAGGAACAGGTTTGAGATGTAGTTCTTGACCGTCTTCTCGGCCAGGTGCATTTCGTCGGCGATCTGGCGATTGGAATAGCCGTCGCCGATCAGCTCGAAGATCCGATGCTCCTGCTCGGAGAGCGAGTCGACCCGTCCCTCCTCACTCTGTCGCAGCCGGCGCAGGGTGAGTCGAACGATCGCGGCGTCGAGCAGCTGGGCGCCGGTCGCCACCTTCCGGATGGCGGTGACGATGTCATTGCCCCCGATCTGCTTGAGCACGTATCCCGCCGCACCGGCCATGGCTGCGTCGATGATGGCGTGATCGTCGGCAAACGACGTGAGGATCAGGCAGGCGATCTCCGGGTGGGCCGAGCGAATGTCCCGGCAGACCTCGATTCCGTTCCCGTCGCCGAGGCGAACGTCCAGAACGGCCACATCCGGGTTGCAGGCCTCCACGGTGCTCAACGCCGAAGCGGCCGACGTCGCCTGGCCGACGACGGTGAGGTCGGTTTGGCTCTCCAGGAGGTCCGCGAGACCCCGCAGCACGATGTCGTGATCGTCCAGCAGAAAGATACGGATTGGTGAGGAGTCGGTCATGTTCATTCTCCAGCAGGGCCGGTATCCAGCCTACTTGCTCAGCTGTCGGCGATGGGTATCCGAGTCCGCCGCGTCACGTGCGATACTTGGCCCGTGGCCACCAGTTCAGACACAAACGCCAATCCGGGAGACGACCGTGGCCTCCAACGGATTGGTGTGGACCCGGTTGAGGTCATCGAGTCCTCGCCCGACGGCATCGTGATCACCGATGCCGACGGCACGATCCTGCTGATGAACCGATGCGCCGAGGCGATGTTCGGCTACCCCCGCTCCGAGCTCATCGGCCGTCCCATCGAGATACTCGTGCCCAATCATCTTCGCGGTCCGCACGCGGCACACCGCACTCGGTACCGGGTCGAACCACAGTCGCGGCCCATGGGGAGTGGGCTGGAGCTTCGCGGCCGGCGGCGCGACGGGAGCAACTTCCCGGTCGAGATCTCCCTGAGCCCGATCGGGGCGGGCGACGATCTCGCCTTCTTCGCTGCGGTTCGCGACGTCGGCCGACGCATCGAGGCGGAAGCGGAAAGCGACGCGATCCGCCATGTGGTCGACTCCGCTCACGATGCGCTCTACATGTTCGAGCCTGATTCACTCCGGCTGGACTACGCCAACCGGGGTCTGGTCAACCAACTGGGCTATGACCGTGACGAGTTACTGACGATGACCCCGCTTCATTTCATGCCCGACGTCTCGCGGGCGGCGCTGATCGCCCAGCTGCAACCTCTTGTTGCCGACGAGGTCGAGTCGGTTCGTCTCACCACCACCCATCGGACACGCCGCGGCGCCGACATACCGGTCGATGTCGTGATCAACTACCCGCGTCCGGCTCGCTCCGACCAGAACCGACGGCTGGTGGCCCTGGCGCGCGACGTCAGCCGACGTCACGAGATCGAGCAGGAACGCGACGACGGAATGCGGTGGCTGGAGGCACTGGCCCGGATCCGGTCCATGCTCCTGTCGGAGCCGACGCTCGAGGGTGCGTTGACCCTGATCGCCGACCAGATCCGGTCGCTGACCGGGGCCGATGTCGTCATCGTCGCCGAGCCGGCGATCGGGGTCGAAGGCGGCGGGATCGATACGAACCCGGCGGTGGTTGTACCCCGCTTCCAATCGGTATCCACCGAACAACGTTCGTTGGTCGATTGGTTGATGGCACGGCGGTTCGATGTTGACGAAGTCGTCGGCAACGTTCTCCGGGGTGGCATCGTGATCGCATCCCGGACGGCGACCCCCGGACGGCTCGACATCTGGAATCAGGCCATCGTCGAACCCTTCGACCAGGTGATGCTGTTGTCGCTCGAACGGCTGGGTACGGTGCATGGCCTCCTACTGGCCGGCCGTATCGGACCCGAGCCGTTCACCGAGGCCCAGGTGGCCATGGCCTCGAGCCTGGCCGAGGAAGGGGCCCACGCCTACACCTTGGTCGACGCCCGGCGGGCCAAGGTCCACTTACGGCTCCTCGAGGATCGTGAGCGCCTGGGGCGGGATCTGCACGACCTGATCATCCAACGCATCTTTGCCGCCGGTCTTCGCCTCCAGTCGGCGCAGGGACTCATCGAGGATCCGGTGGCCGCCGGACGCATCGCCGAGGCCATTACCCAGCTCGACGACATCATCGTCGAGCTTCGCAACACCATCTTCCAGCTGAGCACCCCGGTCGACCTGGTGGTCACGGACCGTCTGCAGACGGTGGTCGATGAGGCCGCCCGGTATCTGGCGGTCCGTCCCGATCTCATCATCACCGGCGACCCGTCCCGTATTCCGGACGACGTCCTCGGCGAGCTGGAACCGGCGCTGACCGAGATGCTGGCCAACGTGTGGCGCCACGCCTCGGCATCCCGGGTCGAGGTCACCGTCCAGGTCGGCGATCAGGACGTTCGCGTCAGCGTAAGCGACGACGGTCTGGGGTTCGACCCCGACCTCGTCGATCGGGGCAGCGGTCTCCGCAATATCGAACTCCGGGCTGAACGGCTGGGTGGCACCTTCCGGGTCGACTCGACGGTCGACCGAGGAACGACCGTCCACTGGACGGTCGCGCTCGAGCCGACGTCGAGCCGATCCGAGGTCTCCCCGTAACGGCCACCGGCCGGGGTACCTACTGGCCGGTGTCGGCTGCTCCGGCCTCAGCGGCCTCCCGCTCCTCGACGCCGAGGGCGCCGTCGTCGTCGAGTGGCGTACCGGCCGTCTTGCGCCAGTTGGTCGGCTGGACCGGGTAGAGGTCGGGATCGTAGTCCGGGTTCTCGTTCACCACGATGGCGGTGACCATGCCGAACATACCCGTCTCCCGCTCCACGTGGGTCAGGATGTGGCAGTGCCAGACCCAGACGCCGGCGTCATCGGCTTTGAACAGCACCGTGAAGCGCTCACCGGGTGCGACGTTGAGCGTGTCGACCCAGTAGGGCTCGTCGAGCGGCACACCGTCCTTGGCGTACACCAGTTGCGGGAACTGGTGGAGGTGCATCGGATGGATCTGGAGGCCCTCGTTGTAGTAGGTGAGACTGACCCAATCGCCTTGATCGACGACCATCGGCTCAGTGGCGGGAAAGCTCTTGCCGTTGAGCGACAGCCCGATGACGCCGGCATCGTTGAGCACCATGGGGATGTCGAGAACGACGTCCATCTCCTCCTCGGTCGGTAGGGTCACCCCGCTGACCGTGGCGCCGTAGGGGATCGGGTTGTCGCCGATACGGAACACACCGAACATGCCGTTGACCACCTGCGTCTGGGCGTGGTTGTGGGCGTGGTACATGCCGATGGCGTCCTCTTCGGCAGTGAACTCGTAGGTGAACGTGCCGCCGTTGGGTTCGATGAGGTCCTGCGTGATCGGAGCGACACCGTCCTGATCGTTCGGAGTCCGAACACCGTGCCAGTGCACGTCGGTACCCATGGGCAGGTTGTTGACCAACCGGACCTGCACTTTGTCGCCCCGGTCGAGCCAGATCTGCGGAGCGGGAACCACGCCGTTGTAGGTCCAGGCGTCGACGATCCGGCCCGGCTCGACCTCCCAGGGCGTGATCTCGGCCGTGAGATCGAACACCTTGGTGCCGTCGGCCAGAATCTCGGTCGGCTCGAGCATCGGGTTGCCCCGACCCTCGGTCTCGGCCGGGAAGGCCAGGATCGATTCCATCATCGCCTGGTCCATGGCCGCGTAGTCCACGTCATCGCCGTGGCCGCCGGCGTCGGCGGCCGCTGCCGCCTCTTCGGCGGTGCCGGTGATCGTGAGCGTATCGACCATGCCGGAGTCGGCGTGACCGGCGATGTTGCAGTAGATCTCGTAGGTACCGGGGGCCAGATTGCCGAGCGCCAGCTCGACGGTTCCCCCGGCGCCGACGTTGTCGCTGATCAGACCGAGTTCGCGAACCCCGATGTTGTGATCCTGCGAACCGTCATTGGTGAGCCGGAGAGTGACATTACCGGCCGGAGCGACGAGATCGCCGAAGTAGCCGAACTCGCGTGCGCTCAGCTCCAGCGTCGTCGACACGACATCGTCCGACGCCGGTCCGGCTGCGCTCTCTCCGTTGCCGCCGACAGTCATCACCACGGCGATCAGCGCCACGAATCCGGCGGCGATGATGGCGGCCAGCCCGAGCACGAAGCCAAGGATGAGACGAGAGCTGTCAGGGTCGGGGCCCGACGGTGGGGCGGCAGTTCGTACGACCCGACCCTCCTCACCACTGCGACCTGATTGGGACTCGACAACCGTCATGAAAATAGCTCCTTTCGGGGGCGGACGGACCGGCGCGATCCGTGCCCGTGCCGACCCATCCTCGTCGTGCAGGTGATGATTCTTTAGGGCCCTAGGTCCCTTCTGATCGCGACCGCCTACTGCGACCATTCAGTCATGACACGAGTATTGGTTGGCGTCGATGGATCACCGGCTGCGATAGCCGCCCTTGATTGGGCGGTCAACCACGCAGAGGACGACGACACGATCGTTCTCTGCCACGTTTGGTCGCTTCCGGTGGTTGCGGGATTCGAGTCACCGATGCTCGAACCGGGCCCGTTCAAGGACGCAGCCGAGAAGCTGGTGGCCGAGATGGCGGCACCCTACATCGACAGGGCCGATGGCCCGACCATCGAGACCGGCGTGTCATACGGCCACCCTGGTTCGGTCCTCATCGACCTGTCGGAGGACGCCGACATGGTGGTCGTCGGCAGTCGCGGCCACGGCGGTTTCAGGGGTCTACTGCTTGGCTCGGTCAGCACCTATGTGGTCCACCACGCCCGCTGCCCGGTCACGGTGGTTCCTGCGAAATGAACTGGCCGGTCGCGGTCGCACCGGCCCGTTGAGGCCCGCTGGTCACGGTTCTTCGGGCCCGTCGACGTAGGTGGTGTCCGGCACCAGCTTGCCGGCTCGGCGCAGGAAGAACCGCACGGCCGTGTAGTCGACGGTCAGATGGCCGACAATCGGGCCGATATCGGCGAGCTGGCCCGACGTTGCCGCGGTCGCGGTGGGTGAGTTGGACAAGTTGGACGAACGTCTACCATTTGACCGCTCATCGGGCGCATTCCCGACCACCGTTCGCACGGCGGCGTCGACGGTCTCGGTGATCGTCCCCTCCGAGGAGATCGGCACGGCCTCCGACCAGGTTTCGAACCGATCGTCGAGCCGCCGAGCCAACTCGGGGGTGGCGTCCGACGGATCGTCGGCAACAGCCCTGCGAATCTGGAGGCGCTGGCAGGCAAGCTCGAGGGGGGCCATCACCTGGATCGTCGTCAGGTCGCTGTGGGTTCGGTCGGCCAGCTCCCGGGCCCAAGCCCTGCGCCGCTCGTAGGACCAGGTGGCGTCGAGCACCACACTCTCGCCGCGGACGAGTAGAACCTCCGCCTGCTCGAGCAGGCCACGGTAGACCCGGTCCTGGGCATCGACGTTGTACTTCGGTGGACCAACGTCGCCGCCCGCCTTCCGGACCTCGTCGGTTCGCAGCCAGGTGGCGCCGATCGCGGCCGCCAGGCCGTTGGCCACTGTGCTCTTGCCGACCCCGATCTTCCCTCCGACCAACACCAGACGGACCCGTCCGACACTCAGATGCTGATGCGCCAGTTGGTGGTAGGCCACGACCTCCTCGGCCGCCGTCTCGTCGCCCTGAGCCAGCCGGATTGCCGCTATCTTGGCCCGGACGTGGGCCCGGTAGGCGACGTAGTGATGGGCGAGTGTCGACGGGTGGTGCTCGTACGTGAACTCGCAATAGTCGTGAATGAGCGAGCGGGCCAGCTCCGGTCCGGCCAGGCGATGGAGATCCATGGCCAGGAAAGCGATGTCGTTCAACACATCACTGATGCGGAAATCGTCACGAAAGGCCAGGCAGTCGATGATCCGCGGGCCGTCGTCGACACAGAACACGTGCTCGGCCCGCAGATCGCCGTGACCGTCTCGAACCCACCCCTGGGCGATGCGCTCCGCGAACAGCCGGTGGCGGCCCTCGATGTAACGTCCGACGAGGGTTCTGACCGTCTCGAATTCCTCCCGGTCGATCACCGTGCCGGCCAGTTGTTCGAGCGCTTCGAAGTTCTCCGCCCATCGTCGGGCCAGGGTGTCGACGGATGCGGCGTCGGAACGCTCGTCGGTGATCGGCGGCTCGGCGGCGTGGAGGGCGGCGACGTGTTTGGCCACCTCCCAGACTCGGATGGTGGCGTCGGGGGAGGTGGCCAGTCGATCGAGCTGGCGGTCTTCGGGCAGCCGACGCATGACGATCATTCGGTCGACGAGGCGGCCGTTCTCCTCCACATCGGCGGTGCCAAGATAGACGTCGGGGGCGAGACGGTGGTTCAGCTCGTACTCGTTCGTGGCGGCCACGATCCGCTCGTCGGTGTCGGCGAAGCTGACGAACGGCGTCGACACCGGTTTGAGGAGCTTGTAGACCCTATCCGGGGTCAGGAAGAGCCGCGAGATATGGGTCTCACGGACGCCCAGCGACGTCCCGGTTATTTCATGGTCCATGGCTTCAGTGTTCGTCCGGTGTCGCGCGCTTCGATAGGGCCCTAGGTCACCGATCGGCGATCGGAGTTGTACCCGGTGCCATGGTCCGGTGCCGGGGTTCTTTTGACTTGGTCCGGTGCCACGGTCGGTGTAGTGGAACGTACGGCGGGTCGACCACTAGCATCGGGCGAGGCGTGGTCGGAAACCCGGCCTGACTATCGTCGGTGGTCGGGTCGCACATCCAAGATCGGGGGGATGGTGAAGCCGTTCCGACTCAACCACAATGGGAAGCTGGTGTTCCCGTCGAGCATCTTCGTTGAACTCGATTTCTCGATCATCGCCGATCTCGACCACCTCCGGGCCATTGTCCGCCGAGACTTCGAGGTGAAAGCGCCAACCGGCACCGAGATTGCGGAGAAGGCCTCGGGCGACGGCTACCGGAACCGCTACGAACTGCTTCGCGACCTGGGCCTGCACTTGTTCTGGGCGAACCGGTTCGCCCTGTTGATGTACGACAAGCGGCCGACCCGGTGGCGCGACGTGCCCCGGACCCGGGACGACGTCTTCGTGCCGCTCATGGCCCGATGGGATGACCGCCGGGCTCGCGCCGACGCCGTGCTGTCCACCTGGCGGCATCTGCCGGCGAGATGGAACGACGCCACCGAGTCGGAGCTCTTCGACACCCTGTTCGACGTGTTCTCCAACAAGCTCTACCTGGCCGCCGAGCTGCCGCCGATCAAGGCGACCATCGCGGAGGCGTTGGCCGACGAGGCGGGCCTGTGCACCGTGCTCGACGAGTTCGACCCGGATCATCGGCGATATTCCGTCGACGAGATCCTCGATGTGAGTGAGGCCCGGCCCGAACTCGAGTCGCTGCGCCGCTGGACGATGGTGCTGCACAACCAGCATCCGTGGGACCGCTCGAAGGCCCGCCTTGCGTCGCCCTCCTCGCTGCAACCCGACGATGTGGTCGTGGTGTTCCACCCGCGGAACCGGGATGTCCTCGATTTCATCAACCGGGTGAAGGAGGGGCGCTCGCTGCCCGGTCGACAGGACCGACCGGATCCGCCCGTCGAGCCGATCCGGCCGCTGCCGCCGGTCGTCGTGTCGGCCTCGACGACGGTGCGACCCAGGGTCGAGTCGCTGGCGGTGCGCAAGGGTGAGGTGGTGTGTTCCAATGACGACGTCGTCCGCAACGCCCCGCCATCGTGGTCGCCGATGAGCGCGGACGAGATCGTGGCCAAGACGGGCATCGAGCGGCGGCGCTACACCCAGGACTCGCTCGAACACATCGCGCTTGAGGCGGCCCGGGCCGCGCTCGCTCATGCGGGGCGAAGACCTGAGGAGATCGGCGCCGTTCTGGTCTGCTCGTGCACGTCGAACCGGCTGATTCCGTCGACGGCATGCTGGATCTCCGGCCAGCTCGGCATCACCCAGACCCACGCCTCGGCCGACATCGTGGCCGCCTGCGCCGGCTTCCCCTACGGTATGGCCGAGGCCATCCGCCTGCTCAGGGAGGTGGAACGACCGGTGCTGTTGGTCTTGGCCGAGAAGTTCTCCGACAAGATCGGCAGCGCCCGACCATCGCGCATGATCTTCGGCGACGGTGCCGCCGCCGTCGTCGTGGCCCCGGCGGCTACGGGCGAGCGGGGCGACGTCGAGGTGGTACAGACCTACGCCAGCGGACCGTTCAGCCAGGTCAACTCGATCATCTGGCCAAACCATGATTTCGACCATGACATCACCGTCTACGGTCCCGAGGTGAAGGCGCTGGTCAAACGGTATCTCGACCAGATGGTTGGTGAGCTCACGGCGTTGCCGTCGATCGGCTCAGCGGTGAGCGGCGAGGCGGCCGGCAACGGCGCCTCGCTCATGGACGACATCGAGATGATCATCCCGCACCAGGCCAACAAGACGATGATCATCGACATCGCCGAGCCGCAAGGCATCCCGGCTTCGCACATCTTTTTCAACATCGCCGAGGTGGGCAACGCCTCGGCCGCCAGCATCCCGATAGCCATCTCCGATGCCGTCCACGAGGGCGCCGTGTCGAAGCCGTCGCTGATTTTCGCCCCGGGCTTCGGCGCCGGAGCGGTGGGCGGCTACGTGGTCATGACGATCGACCCGTCGGTGGTGGCCCCGGAGGTCACGGCCGTCGCCCCGTCGGATGCGGTCTCGCCCGACCGGCTCGGAGATGGCGGCCCGCACTCGTCGATGGAGGACGTGGAAGCGGCGTTCGGCGGCTGAGCGTCCGACCCGAACCGCTTCGAGCCGGCCTGCTTCGACACCGAACAAACAACCACTCGCAGACAAAGGAGACAAACATGGCACTCGACGGCAAGGTCGCCCTGGTAACCGGTGGAACCCGTGGCATTGGCGCGGCGATCAGTGAGGCGCTCGCCGCCGACGGCGCCCAGGTGGTGGCCGGCTGCACCAGTAAGGAGAAGGCCGCCGCCTTCTATGAGGCGGCCGACGCCAAGGGCCTGGCCATCGCCGTGGCCGAGGGCAATGTGGGCGTGCCCGAAGACTGCGAGCGGGTGGTCCAGGAGGCCGTCGACACGTTCGGACATCTCGACATCTTGGTCAACAACGCCGGGATCACCGTCGACCGGACCGTACGCAAGATGACGGTCGACGACTGGCACGCCGTGCTGCGGGTGAACCTGTCGGGAACCTTCTACATGTGCAAGGCGGCGCTCGAACATCTCGTGGCGTCGGGATCGGGGAGGATCATCAATATCAGCTCGGTGATCGGCGAAACCGGCAACTTCGGCCAGGCCAACTACGCGGCGTCGAAGTCGGGGCAGTTCGGTCTGACGAAGTCGCTGGCGCTGGAGTATGCGTCCAAAGGCGTCACCGTCAACGCGATCACACCGGGGTTCATCGACACCGAGATGATGCAGGCCATTCCCGAGGCCATCCAGGAGCAGATTGTGGCCAAGATTCCGGTCGGCCGCTTCGGCCGCCCGGAGGAGATCGCCCGGGCCGTCAAGTTCCTGGCCGAGGACGACGCCGGCTACATCACCGGCTCGATCCTCTCCGTCAACGGCGGCCTCGAGATGCAGTGAGGTAGCCGCCCGTCAGCCGTTCCCTCGCTTGCCCACTCACGGGCCTTCGGCTTGGACTGGGTCGTCGGGTTGTGGCCCGTTGTGCAGTCGATCCGGTCGAGTCGTCGAATACCTCGTGCCGTCGGGTCGGAAGATGTGCAGCCTCCGATCCTCTGCCAGCTTCACCGACCATTGGCCCTCGTGCACTGCGTGATGGTGACGTCCACAGAGCGGAATCAAGTTGCAGAGGTCGGTGGCACCGCCCTGCTCCCACTCATCGAGGTGATGGATCTGACACCACGCCAGAGGACGATCACAGGGGCTCCAAGCACAGGTGCGGTAGGTTGCTCGGATGGCCTGCCATTGGCCGTCGGTTGCCGTGCGATGGCGGCGCCCGACCTTGATTGGCACACTGCGCTGGTCAAGCACAATTCGTCGAATGGTGGCGTCGCACGCCAACCGGGAAATGGTTTCCGGCGGAACAGGATGCCCGCCGCAGGTTTCCCGCAACGATGTTGCGTGGGCGCCGGTGGTGAAGGTCTCCCAGTCGACCACCAGGTTGATGTGAGGTCGGCCACCGCCTCGAATCGAGGCACCAGTCAATAGTTCGTGTGCGGCCGTGGCGGCCATGTTCGGTGTCTTGGTGACGCCTCCCCGGTTGGCCAGGCGTGCGAGGTGTGCTTCGACCGCATTCACGATCGACTCGTAACGCTCAGGATCGAACTCGGCACAGATCTTGCCCATGCCCGAGCGTTCATCGAACCAGTGCCGCCACCTCGACGCCGCCTGCCTGTGCTTGGTGGCGGCCAGCCCATGGTCGCCTTTGATGCGTTCGGCTTCCCGGCGAACCTTGGCCGCGAACACATCAGCCGGCTCACGGCGAGCGGCGTCGATCAACTCGTCGGTGTCGAGTTCCTGCTGCTGATCAGGGGTCAGGTCTTTGGTGGCGGTGGTGATGGCGTCGACCTGTGCTCCACCGATCTCCCCTCGATCGATGGCGTCACCGAGCTTGCTCATCGTGGCCGCGATCCTCGAGCGGGCCGCCTCCCGCCGAGCTGTCGAGCCGCGGACTCGGCGCCCATCTCCCAACAGCGTTCCGTGGGCACCTGAACCTGATGTGTCATGACCGTCGGTCACCAACCGGTCGGCGGCCACGCCGATCCGCATCAACAGGCTCTCGATGGCTGTTTGAGCAACCCTCGCACCGGAGGTGAGATCCCGTAGCTCAGCGGCCGAACACGCCGCCACGTCGACGCCACCGACCAATGGCGTCAACATTTCGAAGACCTCAACCGCTTCGGTCACCGGAATCGACCCGGGTTCGACCATCAACCCCACCAAACCTCTCCAGGAACAGAGCACCACGATGCGGCTTCGAGGCCTGCTCCGAGGTGGGGAAGAAAGATGGAGAGCAAAGCCAACCGCTCCTGCCACCGTAGTATCGAACGATCGTTCTGTCAAACAATTGTTCGGCTCGATTTCCGTCACCGCTTTCGAGGGAATCTGCAGTCGCCGACCTGCTCGGGGCCGTTATGGGATCGGGCTCGAGCTGGCTATGGTCTCCGAGATGGAATGGCTATCCGACCCCGCAGCATGGAGCGCGCTGGCCTTCCTACTGCTCATCGGGATGACGCCGAGCACGCTTCACAGGTGACTCCTCATGTCGGCAATAATGCGGAATTCCGTCGGTGCCGACGGTATCAGCGGGGGTGGTCAAGGAATTGCGAAGAAATGGCAAACGCTGGATTCCCTTTCGGCTCCGGCGTCCATCCCGCCGCAGGTATCCGGGGCGACAGAGATTCTTTACGATGGGGAATCGGACCGCCGGCCGCCGCGTCAGTTGGGCCTTGACCGCGTCACCTCGTCACCCCGACCGACCTGGGCGACCACCTCGATGTCGACGGCGGGGCGGGAGACACTACCGCTTCCCGAGCGGGATTTCGCCGTTGCGCCCTCGGCAGTGTTGTGTTTCAGGACATATGCAA
>JAOTVU010000151.1 GCA_029863385.1 Acidimicrobiia bacterium | reverse complement strand
CCGCGTTGTGGCCCATCAGCTCGACGACGACGATGCGATGGTGGCTGTGGGCCGTCGAGTGCAGGCGGTCGATGGCGTCGGTCGCTATACCCAGCGCTGTGTCGAAACCGAACGTCGTGTCGGTGCCCCACACGTCCTTGTCGATCGTCTTCGGCAGGGTGATGATCGGCGCGCCCGCCTTGTGGAGCCTGAGGGCGTTCTTCTGGGTGCCCCCTCCACCCAGGCAGATGAGGGCGTCGAGATGGTGGGCCTCGATGTTCTCGAGGATGGCGTCGGTCATGTCCATCTTCTGACCGCCGACCTCCATCTTGTGTGGCTTCTCCCGGCTGGTGCCGAGAATCGTGCCGCCGAGGGTGAGAATGCCGGAAAGCGCCTGGCGATCGAGGCGGATCGAACGGTTCTGCATGAGACCTTTGAACCCGTCACGGAAGCCGATCACGCTCATCTCGTGGGTGTTGATGGCCGCTTTGCCGATGCCGCGAATGGCGGCGTTGAGGCCGGGGGTGTCGCCGCCCGAGGTGAGGATGCCGATGTGCATGTGACTGATCTGTCCCTTTCATGGCTTGCACCGATGGTAGTGCCGATGCCAGTCGGCTTCGAAAGTGTCGGGTTGAGGGTCCGTATCCGACGCCATCGCTACCATTGGGCGATGCCCGCCTCCGGTTATCCGCAGCCGCCTTCGGTGTCGGCCGGGGCGCCGATCCGGTTGGGCCTGTCGGAGAACGTGGGTCAGTTCACGCTGCTGGTCGTGGTGAACGCGCTCGTCGGCGGCATGATCGGGCAGGAGCGTACGGTACTGCCGCTGCTGGCGACCGAGGAGTTCGGACTCACCGCCTATACCGCCACCCTGACCTTCATCGCGGTGTTCGGCGTGGTCAAGGCACTCACCAACTTCGCCGCGGGCACCCTCTCGGACCGCTTCGGAAGGCGTCCGGTGCTCATCGCCGGCTGGCTGATCGGGTTGCCGATACCGCTGCTGTTGATCTGGGCTCCGACGTGGGGGTGGGTCATCGCCGCCAACGTGCTACTCGGGATCAATCAGGGGCTGACCTGGTCGACGACCGTCATCATGAAGATCGACCTGGTGGGGCCGTCCCGTCGGGGATTCGCGATGGGCCTGAACGAGGCGGCCGGATACGGTGCGGTGGCGGTGACGGCCCTGCTCACCGGTTGGATCGCCGAGCGTTGGGGTCTCCGCCCGGCACCGTTCCTGCTGGGTCTGGCCTATGCGGTCATGGGGCTCGGGCTCTCGACGGCCCTGGTGAGGGAGACGAGGGGACACGCCGATCTCGAAGCGGCGCGGCGGGAACCGTCGGCGAACGACGACGAAGTGGTGACCGACGCCGGTCCCAACTCGGGTGAGGTGACGGCGCAGCCGTCGGAACGGGAGATCTTTCTTCTGACCAGCTTTCGGGAGCGGGCGCTGTCGAGCTGTTCGCAGGCCGGCCTGGTCAACAACCTCAACGACGGTCTGGCCTGGGGCCTGTTCCCGATCTACTTCGCCCAGTCCGGGTTGTCCGTCGGTCGGATCGGTGTACTGGCCGCGCTGTATCCGGCGGTCTGGGGTCTCGGTCAGTTGTACACCGGCGGCCTGTCGGATCGGGTCGGACGAAAGCCGCTGATAGCGGGAGGGATGCTCGTGCAGGCGGCCGCCATCGCCGCCATGGCCCTGTTCACCGGATTCGGACCATGGATTGCAGGGGCGATGGCGCTCGGGGTGGGGACGGCCATGGTCTATCCGACGCTGCTGGCGGCCGTCGGCGACGTCGCCCACCCGCAGTGGCGGGCTCGATCGGTCGGCGTCTACCGCCTCTGGCGCGACGCCGGCTTCGCCGTTGGCGCGATCGTTGCCGGGTTGGTCGCCGACGCCACGTCGATCCGGAGCGCCGTTCTGGTGGTTGCGGTCATGACGTTCGCGTCCGGATTGGTGGTCGTCGTCCGGATGTACGAAACCATGTCGCCCACGGTGCTCCCCGCTCGAGACTTGTAGCAGGAGGCCGGTCCCGGGCATGTCTGGCGCAGCAATTGTCGGGAGGGGTACGGTGCTGGCCATGGACTTCTTCACCGATGTACCCGGCCCGGTGGCCTATGCGGGAACTGAACCCGAGCCGGGCGGCCTGAGCTATCAGGTCTACGATCCCGACCGGACGGTGGCCGGGCGACGAATGGAGGATCACCTACGGATCGCCGTCTGCTACTGGCACAGCTTCAACTGGCCGGGGTCCGACATCTTCGGCCACGGCACGTTCGACCGCCCCTGGCTCAGCGTCACCGGTGACCCGATGGAGGCGGCCCGGGCCAAGCAGGACGCGGCGTTCGAGTTCGTCTCGAAACTGGGCGTTCCCTACTTCTGTTTCCATGACGTCGACATGGCGCCGGAGGGGGCGACGCTGCGGGAGTCGAAGTCGAACCTCGATGAGATGGTCGACCGGGCGGCCGAGAAGATGTCGGTCACCGGCGTCAAGCTTTTGTGGGGGACCGCCAACCTGTTCTCCCATCCCCGCTACGCCGCCGGGGCCGCCACCAATCCCAACCCGGAGGTGTTCGCCCACGCCGCGGCCCAGGTCCGGCACGCGCTGGAGGCGACGCACGAACTCGGTGGCGCGAACTACGTGCTGTGGGGCGGTCGGGAGGGCTACGAAACCCTGCTCAACACCCGGATGAAACAGGAGGCCGACCAGCTGGCGCGGTTCCTCGAGATGGTGGCCAACCACAAACGCGACATCGGCTTCACCGGCACCCTGCTGATCGAGCCGAAGCCGCAGGAGCCGACCAAACACCAGTACGACTACGACTGCGCCGCCGTTCACGGGTTCCTGGACCGCTACGGCCTGCTGGGCGACTACTTCGTCAACATCGAGGTCAACCACGCCACCCTGGCGGGGCATTCGTTCCACCACGAGGTGGCCTATGCCGTCGAGAACGGCATCTTCGGGTCGGTCGACGCCAACCGGGGCGACGAACAGAACGGATGGGACACCGACCAGTTCCCCAACTCGGTCGACGAGTTGTCGCTTGCGGTCTACGAGATCCTGCGCTCCGGGGGTTTCACCACCGGGGGCTTCAACTTCGACACCAAACTCCGCCGCCAGAGCATGGATCGCAGCGACCTGTTCCATGGTCACATCGGCGGAATCGACACCCTGGCCCAGGCGCTGCTGGTGGCCGAGGCCTTGCTCTACGACGGCACGCTCGAAGCGGTGCGTGATGAACGCTACGCCGGCTGGAAGGGTGATTTGGGTCGGCAGATTCTGGAGGGCCGGGCGTCACTGGCCGCCGTGGCCGACGCCGCCGTCGCCTCCGACCTCGATCCCCAACCGGTGTCGGGCCGCCAGGAATGGCTGGAGAACAAGGTCAACCACGTCATCTGGTCCACCACCTGACCGGCGACCCACCCGAACCCCCCTGTTCTTTCGCGGGTGATAACGACCACTTGTGACCGAATTCGCCCGCGAACGACGCCGGCGGGATGAATCAGGACGGAGCTGGGTGCGAATCGTCAGTAGTCGTGGCGGGACGGACTCTGGCGGAGTTTCTTCGTGCGGCTGCGCTGACGTTTGGTGTCGAGGCGGCGCTGCTTGGCCCGCCGCGACGGCTTCGTCGGCTTGCGCCGCTTCGGCGGTGCCTTCAGCGCCTCCCGACAGAGGTCGCCGAGGCGATCCATGGCGATCGACCGATTGCGATACTGCGACCTCGTGTCGTCGGCCACCACCCGGGCGGTGCCGCCGAGGCGTCGTCGAAGACGGTTGCGCTGGCGTTCGGTCAGCGACGGCGACCCCTCGACGTCCCACAACAACTCGACGCGCGTGTTGGCCCGATTGGCGTGCTGACCACCCGGTCCACCCGACGAGGTGAAACGCCACTCCAGCTCATCGTCGCCGATGACCAGGCTTTGATTGACATAGATCGGCACCCCTCCATGGTGCCAGCCGTCGAGCGTAAGGGGCGGGTCGAGGTGACCGAGACGCGTCCGGGACAGCTCGGGCCGGCCGGTCTCCGTGTACTGGTGCATCGAGCGATCGATAGCGAGCTGTGGCTACACCAGAACGGCGGGGGCCCCGGCCGTTGGGTCGGGGCGTCGGGTTCCCGAAAGGCGCCCCGGAGCCGGTCGCCGACGGTTAGCATCGAACCCATGATCAAAGATCAGTTGCTCGACGCGGTCGCCGGTGCGCTGAACGCCCTCGGAATCGACCCGGTTCCGGACGGTGTCGTGGTGGAGCGCCCCGCCCGTCGTGAGCACGGCGATTGGTCGACCAACGCCGCCCTCGTGTCGGCCAAGGCCGCCGGGCGCAACCCCCGGGAGCTCGGTCAAGCCCTCGCCGACCACCTGTCCCAGCATCGGCCGCCCCACGTTGAGGCGCTGGAGATCGCCGGACCGGGCTTCGTCAACTTCCGTCTCGCCCCGACCTGGCTCCACGACGTGCTGACCGAGGTCGTCGAGCAGGGCGAAGAAGGGTATGCCCGGCTCGACATCGGCGCCGGGCACTCGGTCAACATCGAGTTCGTGTCGGCCAACCCGACAGGCCCGATCCACGCCGGCGGGGGCCGCTGGGGGGCCTACGGCGACTCGCTGGCCCGGATCATGACTCGGTGCGGATACGAGACGCACTCCGAGTTCTACGTCAACGACCGGGGTAACCAGACGGTGCTGTTCGGGCAGTCGCTGGCCGCCCGACGTGACGGCGTCGAAGTGCCCGAGAACGGCTACCAGGGCGCGTACATCGACGAGTGGGCGGCCGAGATGCCCGCCGACGCCGATCCCATCGCCTGGGGAATCGAGCGATCGCTGGCCGACGCCCGCGAAACCCTGGCCGCGATGAACGTCGAGTTCGACACCTGGTCGAGTGAGAAAGCCGTGGTCGACCGGGGTGCCGAGGCCGAGGTGTTCGAGCGGCTCAAGCAGTCGGGCGTCGTCTACGAGGCCGACGGCGCCACCTGGCTGAAGACCAGCGAATTCGGTGACACCGACGACCGGGTGCTGGTCAAGAGCGACGGCAACTACACCTACTTCATGCCCGACATCGCCTACCACCTCGACAAGTACAACCGGGGCGACCGGCTGATCGACATCCTTGGAGCCGACCACCACGGCTACGCCCCCCGGATGCGCGCGGCGTTGATCGCACTGGGCAAGCCCGAGGACTCCTACGAGGTCATCATCGGCCAGAACGTGAAGTTGATGCGGGGCGGCGTCGAGGTGAAGATGTCGAAGCGAGCCGGCGAGCTGGTGGAGATCCGTGACCTGGTCGACGAGGTCGGTCCCGACGTGGCCCGGTTCGCCTACCTGCTGCAGTCGGTCGATTCACCGCAGACCCTCGATCTCGATGTGCTGAAGGCACAGGCGGCCGAGAACCCGGTCTACTACGTGCAGTACGCCAACGCCCGAATCCACTCGCTGGGCCGGGAGGCGGCCGAACGGGGCGTCGAGTGCGAGCCGCTCGCCGAGGTCGATCTCTCGGCGCTGGTCCATGAGAGGGAGCTGGAGTTGCTCCGCCAGCTCTCCTCGCTGGCGGAGGTTCTGGAGATCGCCTGCAACGAGCGAGCACCCCACAAGATCACCGCCTGGGTGCGGGAGCTGGCCTCCGCCTTCCACGGTTTCTACCGCGATTGCCCGGTTCTGCGATCCGACGTCGACCCGAACCTGGCCCAGGCCCGGCTGTGGTTGGCCGAGGCCACCCGGATCGGGCTGGCCATCGGCCTCGACCTGCTGGGTGTCAGCGCCCCGGAGCAGATGTGACCCGGCCGGCGACGGAGGTGCGATAGTGGCGGGACCCGAACCCGAGCTGGAGTATGTGCCAACCGGCAACCCGCTGCCCTGGCACCTTCTGCCCGACACGGCCGAACTGGGGGAGAACGGCAACCTGACCATCGGCGGCTGCGACACCCTGGAGCTGGCCCGGGAGTTCGGCACCCCGCTGTTCGTCTACGACGAGGAGCACCTCCGGGCCCGGTGCCGAGAGGCGGTGGCCGCGTTCGGTGAACACGCGATCTACGCCACGAAGGCGTTCCTGTGCAAGGCCATGGCCCGGCTGGCCCACTCCGAGGGCATGGGCCTCGATGTGGCCACCGGCGGCGAACTCCACGTTGCCCTGGCCGCCGGGGTGCCCGCCGACCGCCTCGTCATGCACGGCAACAACAAGTCGGCAGCCGAGTTGTCGCTGGCCCGCGAGGTGGGAGTCGGCCGCATCGTCGTCGACAGCTTCGACGAATTCGACCGTCTCGAGACCCTCCATACGATCGACGGCCGGACCCCGAAGGTCCTGCTTCGCATCACCCCGGGCGTCAAGGCGGAAACCCACGAATACATCGCCACCGGTCAGGATGACTCGAAATTCGGGTTCACCGTCTCGTCCGGTGCCGCCGCTCATGCGGTGGCCCGGGCCGAAACCTCACGAGCCGTCGAGCTCGTCGGCATCCACGCCCACATCGGCTCCCAGGTGTTCCGGGTCGACTCCTTCGCCTCCGCCTGCGCCGTCCTCGGCGAGTTCGCCAACCCGCTCGGCCTCCCCGAACTGGTGATCGGTGGCGGGCTCGGGGTCCCCTACGTCGAGGGCGAGGAGGGCGCCACCATCGGTCAGTGGGCGTCAGTCATCCAGAAGGCCATGGCCGAAGCCGGGGTCACCGCCCGAATAGGGATCGAGCCGGGCCGGGCCATCACCGCGGCGGCCGCCATCACCCTGTACACGGTCGGCACGGTCAAGGACCTACCGGGCATCCGCACCTATGTCGCGGTCGACGGTGGCATGAGCGACAACCCCCGCCCTGTGCTCTACGGCTCCGGCTACGAGGCCTTCCTGCCCCGGGCCGCCACGTCCGCCCGCCCCCGCCGGGTACGGATCGTAGGCAAACACTGCGAGTCTGGTGATCTGCTGGTGCGCCAGGCGTCGGTGCCCGACGACCTGGCGGTCGGCGACATCCTGGCCACCCCGGTGACCGGCGCCTACGGCCACTCGATGGGTTCCAACTACAACAAGGTGCTTCGACCGGCGGTTGTGTTCTGCCGCAACGGCGACGCCCGCCTGGTCGTCCGGCGCGAGACCTATGACGACCTCCTGGTCACCGATCTGGGCTGACGGCCCGGAGCCACATCGCGAGGAGCTTCGTGGACAACGTTCTGATCACCGGTGGAGCGTCGGGTATCGGCCGGGCCATGGCCGCTGCGTTCGACCGTGACGGCTACCGGGTCTGGGTCACCGACGTCGACGACGAGGCGCTCGCCGGGTTACCCCAACACTGGAACGGTCGCCGGGCCGACGCCGCCGACGAGGCGGCCATGGTTGCCGTGTTCGCCGAACTGGCGGCCGACGACGGTGGGAGGCTTTCGGCCCTGTGCGCCAACGCCGGGGTCGCCGGCCCCACCGCATCGATCGAGAACATCGACCTCGACGACTGGCGTAACTGCGTCTCGGTCAATCTCGAGGGGGCGTTCCTGGCCGCCAAGCACGCGGCCCCGTTGATGAAGCAGGCGCAGGCCGGGTCAATCGTGATCACCTCCTCGACCGCCGGCCAGTACGGCTACCCCCGGCGGGCCCCGTACGTGGCGGCCAAGTGGGCGGTCATCGGGCTGATGAAAACACTGGCCGCCGAACTGGGTCCGTTCGGGATCCGGGCCAACGCCATCTGCCCCGGTGCGGTCGAGGGGCCGAGGATGGAGCGGGTCCTGGAGCGGGAGGCGGCGGCCAAGGGAACGACCCGTGACGCGCTCTATCACGGCTACGCCGCCGGGACCTCGATGGGACGGTGGGTCACCGCAACCGATATCGCCGAGATGGCCGTGTTCCTCTGCAGCGATCGGGCCCGCCTGGTGTCCGGTCAGGTAATCGCGGTCGACGGCAATACCGAGAACCCTGATCCCAAAGTCTGATCCGGGAGTCGACGGCACCGTCGATCCGGTCGCGGCGGTGCCGGCTGTCGTTGCTGGTAGAACTGGATGATGGACGACCACACACCTTCCGGGTCCGCAGAATCGAGTCAGCCGTCGGAGCCGCCATCCGGGGCGGGCTCCGACCCTCCTCCTCCTACCGGTCGCCCCTCGAGCACCGTGCCCCCCGGACCGTCCCCGACGGCGGGACCGACCGGACCCACGGGGGCGATCCCTCCGGCCGGGTCGCACGGCGGCTGGTACAGCGGCCCATGGCCTGCGCCCGGTATGAAGACGACCGAGAGCACCGGCGCGGTCATCGGCAAGACGCTCATCATGTCGGTCACCGCGCTGATCATCCTGCTCGGACTCCCCATCGTGTTCCTGATCGCGTTGATCGCCGGGCTTGCCGGACTCGGCGCGGCCACCGCCGACAGTCAGGACTTGGCCGGCGGTCTGTCGACCGAATTCGTGGCCGGGGAACGGTCGGCCGGGACCCGGCTCGTGGCGGTCCCGGTGATCGGACCGATCCTGGGGGAGGATCGTGGCGGTGGCGGGTTCCTCACGGCGGCGTCGGGCGTCACCTACGGGTATTCGATCAAGGAACATCTGCTGGAGTTGGCCGACGACGATGACGTCGACGGCATCCTCCTCGAGCTCGACACGCCAGGCGGAACGATCTACGGGTCGAAGGCCATCGCCGATGGCGTGGCGGAGTACCAGGCGAAGACCGGAAACCCCGTCGTGGCCTATGTCGGCGGGATCAGTGCGTCGGGTGGTGTGTACGCCATGGCCGGTGCCGATGAGATCGTGGCCGACCACGGCACGCTCGTCGGCTCGATCGGCGTCATCTTCGGACCGTTCGTCCGGTACCGGGACATCACCGCCGTCGACAACGGGATCCTCTTCGGCGGCGTCGAGACCACCGGTGGTGTGGAATTCGAGTACCTCACCGCCGGCCGGAGCAAGGATCTCGGCTCGCCGTATCGTGACATGACCGCCGAGGAGCGCAAGATTCTCGAGGAGGGCCTCGACAACGCCTATGACGACTTCGTGGCCCACGTGGCCGACGGGCGTGGGCTGACCGAATCCCAGATCAAGAACGACCTGGGTGCGCTGATCTTCGGCGAGCAGCAGGCCGTCGCCAACGGTCTCGTCGACACGATCGGAGCCCGGGAGGACGCGTGGGAACGCCTGGCCGAGCTGGCTGGGGCCGCCGGCGCGGACTGGCGTCTCGATCGCTCACTTCCGGGCGAACCGTCGTTCCTCGACCTGTTGACCGGAGCGGCGACGGACGGGCCCGAGCCGGCCGCCCGGGTCAATCTGCCAGCGGTTTGCACCGGGACGGCCACGCTCCTGACCTATCACGGCGAGCCGTCACAGCTCTGTGCATCGCTTCGCTCGGTTCCCGGCGAGTAGCGATTCACCGTGAGGCGGTTGTCAGCCCCGGCTCGGCCGGGCGGCGGTCGGCCGCTGGGGCCGTCTGCTGGGTGATGGGTAGCACGATACGGAAGGTCGTGCCCCTGCCGACCTCGCTCTCGATCTCGATACGACCGCCGAGACCGATGACGAGCGAGTGCGCGATCGAAAGCCCCTGACCGGTTCCCCGGCCGACCGGCTTGGTGGTGAAGAACTGATCGAAGATCCGATCCCTGACATCGTCGGGAACGCCGCAGCCGTTGTCGGATATTCGGATCTCCACGTTGGTGTCGTCGATCCGCCGGGTGGCGACGTCGATCCGCCCCGGCCGGGTGCCAGCTGCCGGCGGCTCCGGCTCGTCCTCACCGTCGGTGTGCCCCTGCGCGTCGAGCTCGGTGTTCTCGGCGGCCAGTCGGTCCCCGATCGCGTGGGCGGCGTTGACGACGAGGTTCAGGATGACCTGGCTGAACGATCCGGGCGGCACCTCGACGAGCGGAAGTTCGTGATCGAGGTCGAGTTCGAGGTCGGACACGTACTTCCATTCGCTGCGTGAGACCGTGACCGTCGTCTCGATGAGCTGATTGAGATCGGAGGCCTCGATCTCGTTCTTCGGGTGCGAAAACCCCTTCATGGCCCGAACGATCTGCGCCACCCGTAGGATGCCTTCGCTGCTCTGGGCCACCGCGGGCGGGAGCTCCTCCATGGCGAACTCGAGGTCGACCTCCTCCGCGATGTCGCGCAGCCTCCGCAGCGCATTGTGCAGATCGTCGGGGTCGTCCAGGTTGTCCTGGAGGTCGAACCACGCCTTCACGAACCGGTTGGTCTCCGCCGTCGTCTCGGCCAGGAATCTGAGGTTGTCACCGACGAATTGGATCGGCGTGTTGATCTCGTGGGCCACGCCGGCGGCCAGGGAACCGATCGACTTCATCTTCTGCGACTCGAGCAGCTGTGACTGGGTCGCCTTGAGATCGTGGAGTGCCGCTTCGAGCTGGACGCGGCGGCGGTCGGAGAAGTTCCAGTGCACGACCATGACGATCGACAGCCAACCGATGTAGAGGGCGTGGAGCACACCCCAGCCGAAGGGGTTGGCGATGGCGGCGGGATGGTTGTACATGGTCTCGGGCGCAATGGTGCCGATGACGCCGTGGGTGGCGGCGATGTAGATGACCGCGTACAGGTATGGCTGCCAGTCGGTGTAGAGGGCGACCAGCGGCAACAGCACGAAATACGAGAAATGCGATTCGATGAGCCCGCCGGTTCCGTGAACCATCAGGCCGCAGGCCAGGAGGACACCGGTCGTGGCCAGTGTCTGTCGGATCCGACGGCCGTAGCGACCGAGCAGCAGCGCGACGGCCGGTGCGGCCACGACGGCGATCTCAACCAACGTGTGCGCGACATTGACCTGATCCAGGCGAACGTCACGCCCGAAGGTGACGGCCACGGCGATGATCGACGACAGACCGTAGCCGATGACGACCATACGGTGGCGGTGGGCCCAGTCGGCCTCGTCTAGGTCGCCCGAGGTCGGGATGTACAGCCGGATACGTTCGCGTAGTGGCTTCATACCTCCCCGGTCGGATTCACCGATCGTCGACGGACCCATCGGCGGCGATCTCCTCGGCTGCGCTCAGTGGAATCGTGACGGTGATGGTTGTTCCCACGCCGACCTGCGAGTCGACGGCAAGGGTGCCGCCGTGGTTCGTCGCCACGATCTTGTTGGCCAGCGACAACCCCTGACCGCTTCCGACGCCGACTTCCTTGGTGGTGAAGAACGGCTCGAAGATACGTGGGAGGACGTCGTCGGGGATTCCGGCGCCGGTATCCGCGACCACGAGGCGGAGGGCAGCCCCGTCCGCCCGGGTCGAAATGGCGATACGGCCCGGGGTTACGCTGCTCTCCGGTCGCTCGGTGATCGCCTGGGCGGCGTTGACCATCAGGATGAGCACGACCTGGGAGAGCTGTGCCGGTTGGCAGGCCACGAGGGGAAGGTCGGCCTGCAGATCCAGTTCGACCTCGGCAACGTACTTCCACTCGTTCGAGGCGACCGAAACGGTCGACTCGACGAGACGGTTGATGTCCGTCGGTTCGGGATCGTCGCCCCCGGGGTGGGCGAACTCCTTGAGTGCCCGGACGATCTTCGTGACCCGCCGCGCCCCCTCCAGGGACTGCCTGATGGCCCCGGGTATCTCCTCGGCCAGAAACTCGACGTCGGTCAGCTGGTACCGGTCCAGGAGGTCGCGGGCCTCCCCACCGATGGCATGGCCCTCCATCGTCGACGCCACGTTCTCCAGAGCCGCTCTGCTGGCTCTCAGCAGATCGATGAGCTCGTCACACCCGGTGCCGAGGAACGCCAGGTTGTCGCCGACGTACTGGACGGGCGTGTTGATCTCGTGGGC